>JBDSJJ010000054.1:0-7630 GCA_039917415.1 Candidatus Limnocylindria bacterium
GATTCTCGAGGCGCACAGCGGCGAGATCGCGGCCATCCTGGTCGAGCCGGTCCAGTTCAACATCGGCGTCGTGCCGCCCGAGCCGGGATTCCTCGAGCGGCTGCGCGAGCTTGCCGATGAGCACGGCGCGGTGCTGATCTTCGACGAGGTCAAGACCGGTGTCGTGCTGGCCTGGGGCGGCGCCTACGAACACTTCGGTGTGCAGCCGGACCTGTTCTGCTTGGCGAAGAGCATCGGCGGGGGCATCCCGATCGGCGCCTTCGGCGGTAAGCGCGAGATCATGGCGTCGATCGAGACGCTGGAAGGCACACCGGCATTTGCCGAAGGCGCGGCCGGCAGCGCCATGGAGCGCTCCACGATTTCCGGCGGCGAAACCCGCGTGGCACACCTCGGAACCTTCAACGGCAACCCGCTGTCGATGACGGCCGGGGTCGTCACCCTGAAGCAGATCCTGACC
Organism: Candidatus Limnocylindria bacterium; assembly: GCA_039917415.1. Classification (GTDB taxonomy): domain Bacteria; phylum Chloroflexota; class Limnocylindria; order QHBO01; family QHBO01; genus JACDBZ01. The sequence continues at coordinate 458 of JBDSJJ010000054.1, forward strand.
AGGGACGCCTATCCGCGCCTGCACGCCATGGCCGATCGGCTGACGGCCGGCAGCCAGGCGGTGATCGACGAGCACGGTCTGCCGGGCTACGCGATCAACGTCGGTCCCAAGGGATGCGTGATGTTCACCCCCGAGCGCGTCACGAGCTATCGCAACCTCGTCGATCTCGACTCGGAGCTGTGGGCCGCGAGCTTCTTCTACCTCGCCAACCGCGGCATCCTGCTGCCGCCCGGTCCGGACGACCAGTGGACGATGTCGGTCCAGCACAGTGACGCCGATATCGACCGCTATCTCGAGGTCTTCGGTGCCTTCGCCGCCGAGCTGACCGCCTGATGCTGGAGTGGGTCGCCCGGCCGCTGGCCGGGCTCCTGAACTGGATCGCGAGCTTCCTGAACGCGGTGTACCGCGCGCTCGGCGCGCCCGGAAAGCTGCTCCAGGACCTGCTGAACGGGTCGTGGTTGGGGCATTCGCTGCACCCGGTCCTCGTCGACGTCGTGATCGGCGGGGCGACGGCAGTCGTCCTGCTCGACGTCCTGCGCGTCGTGTTCGGCGCCGGAGGCACCGAGGACGCGGCCACCTGGGTGCTCGCCCTGGCCTATGCCGCGGGAGTCGACTCGATCCTGAGCGGCTGGACCGACTTCAAGGACACCGCGTCCGGGAACGAGCGCAATGTCGTCGGCCTTCACGGACTGATCAACGTGGTGGGCCTCGCGGGCTTCGGGATCTCGCTCTTCCAGCGAATGCAGGGCGACCACATCGCGGCGTTCTGGCCGATGCTCATCGGTTACGCGATCATCTCCCTGGGGTCGTACATCGGCGGCCACGTCGTCTTCAAGTACGGCTACATGGTCAACCACAATGCCTTCAACCGCGGCAAGAAGGCGAAGGAGTTCACCGCGGTGGCGCCGCTGGCGGACGTGCCGGAGGGGACGCCGACACAGGTCGCGTTCGGGACCACCAAGGTGCTGCTCGTGCGTCGTGGCGACGTGGTGCATGCCCTGAAGGACACCTGCTCCCATGCCGGTGGGCCGCTCTCGCAGGGTCCTCTCGGCGACGGAACGATCACCTGTCCATGGCACGGGTCCGTGTTCCGGCTCCGCGATGGAGCGGTTCGTCACGGCCCCGCCTCCACCCGTCAGGTGTCGTATCGGGCCCGAGTTCAGGATGGCCAGGTGGAGCTCCAGGGCCCGCACGACTGACCTGTGACGACTCCGGCTCGACCGGCTGCGTGGCCCGATCCGCTACACTCAGGGCCCCGAGCCCCTGACGCCCGAACTCCGCGCCCGAGGAGCCGAGTGACCTATCTGCCGACCTCAGATCACGATGAGTTGCGTGCGGTCGTGCGCGAGCTTGCCGAGGAGCGCATCGCACCACGCGCTGCCGAGATCGACGAGAAGGCCGAGTTCCCGGAGGACCTCCGTCAGCTCCTGGCCCAGCAGGACCTGCTCGGCACCTGCTTCGACGAGCGATACGGCGGGACCGCCCTCGACACCCTGGCCCAGACCATCCTCGTTGAGGAGATCGCGCGGGCCGATGCGACGACCAGCCTCATCCCGATCGTCCAGAAGCTCGGCGCCCTACCCATCATCCTCGCCGGAACCGACGAGCAGAAAGACCGCTACTTCCCGCGGCTGGCGTCCGGGGAGTGGCTGATCGCCTTCGGCCTGACCGAGGCTGCCGCGGGCAGCGACGTGGCCAGCAACCGGATGCGCGCGGTCCGCGACGGCGACGAGTACGTCTTCAATGGCAGCAAGAGGTTCATCACCCACGGCAGCGTGGCCAACGTCCTGACCGTCTTCGCCATCACCGATGCGGAGGCAGGCGGTCGCAAGGGGATGAGCGCATTCATCGTCGAGGCCGACTCACCGGGATTCGCCGCGCCGCGCGTCGAGCACAAGATGGGGATCCGTGGCTCGCCCACGGCCGAGCTCACGTTCGACGACGTCCGCGTCCCGGCCGCGAATCGGCTGGGCGAAGAGGGCGAGGGCTTCAAGATCGCCATGGAAACCCTCGACCGCAGCCGCCTGGGAATCGCGGCGCAGGCCGTCGGGATTGCCCAGGGCGCCATCGACGCCGCCGTGTCCTACGCAGCGGACCGACAGCAGTTCGGCCAGCGCGTCGCCGACTTCCAGGGCATCCAGTGGATGCTGGCCGACATGGCCTCGCAGACCGAAGCCGCTCGGCAGCTCACGTATGCCGCGGCGGCACGGGTGGATGCCGACGTGCCTGACCTCCCATACTGGACGTCGAGTGCCAAGCTGGTGGCGGGGGACACCGCCATGCGAGTGACCACTGACGCGGTCCAGGTCCTGGGGGGATACGGCTATATCACCGAATACCCGGTGGAGCGGATGATGCGTGACGCGAAGATCACGCAGCTCTACGAGGGAACCCAGCAGATCCAGCGCCTCATCGTTGCGCGCCAGCTCCTCCAGCGAGCCGGCGTCGCGAAAAGGGGCTCGTAGAACAGGAGCGAAGCAACCAGATCGTGAAGATCGTCGTCTGTATCAAGCAGGTCCCGGCAACCGGCGCCGACAAGCGCTACACCGATGAGATGCGGCTCGACCGCGTCGGTGTCGAGGCCATCATCAACCCGCTCGACGAGTACGCCATCGAGCAGGCGCTGCGCCTGCTCGATGCGGGTACCGCCGACTCGGTGACCTACCTCTCGATGGGTCCCGACCAGGCGTCGGAAGCCCTGCGCCGGGCGCTCGCCATGGGTGGCCACGACGCCGTGCTGATCACCGATACGGCGCTGGCCGGCGCGGACGAGTGGACGACCGCCAAGGTCCTCGCCGCCGCGCTCGACAAGCTGGCGCCGGACGTGGCGCTGATGGGCATGGCATCTGACGACGCGCGTGGCTCGCTCGTCCCGGGTGCGGTGGCAGCCATGCGCGATGTCCCACTGCTTTCCTACGGGTCCGAGCTCACGCTGGCCGATGGCGAAGCCCGTGTCCGGCGGCTGTCGGCCACCGGCTTCGACTGGATCGCCGCTCCGCTGCCGGTGGTGGCGACGGTCACGGACCAGGTGGGCGAGCCGCGCTACGCCAGCCTGAAGGGCATCATGGCGGCCAAGCGCAAGCCGCTAGAGACGTGGTCGCTGAGCGACCTCGACCTCTCGCCCGATTCCCTCCACGGCGCCGCGCTCACCATGGTGACCGCCACCCGCGCGCCGGAGGAGAAGCCGCCGACAGAGCGCATCGAGAACGTCCCAGCCCCCGAAGCCGCGGTGAAGATCGCCGACTGGCTCGAGCAGAGAAAGTTGATCTGACGATGAGCAACGACATCCTCTTCCTGGCCGAGTTCAGCGCCGGGAAGGCCGCCCGATCGGCCCTCGAGTTGGCAACCGGTGCCGCCGAGCTGGCATCGCAGTCCGGCGGGAGCGCCGTGGCGCTCGCATACGGCGCCGGTGCTGCATCCGGAGCGGCCGCGCTCGGCGCCCACGGTGCCGCCCGCGCCATCGTCCTCGGCGACGAGGATCAGCCGGCCATCACGTATGCCCCGGCGGCCGTCGCCGCGGCCCGGGACGGCGGCCTCGCCGTCCTTGCGCCCGCCACACCGAACGGCCGCGACCTCGCTGCGGCCCTCGTCGGATCACTCGACCTTCCGGCCTTCGGGCCCGTCCGCGCCGCACGCGTCGTCGACGGCGTTCTCGAGAGCGAGCAGGCAACCCTCCAGGGCAGCGTCATCACCACCGCCCGCCCTGCCGAAGGTGCACCGTCGCCCTCGGTGGTGCTCGTTCTGGCCAATACCTTCACCCCTGCCGAAGGCGGATCGGGTAGCGCGGAGGTGTCCCAGGCGCCCGAGGCGGGGGAGTCGGCGCTGTCACGGGCCGCGGTCGCTGAGAGGCACGAGGCCGATGCCAAGGTCGTCAATCTTGAGGAGGCAACGGTGATCGTCGCCGGCGGCCGCGGGGTGGGCGGCGAGGATGGCTTCGGTCCACTGCGCGAGCTGGCGGAGGCCCTGGGGGGCGCCGTCGGTGCGTCACGCGCGGCCGCCGACGCCGGCTGGATCCCATATCAGCTCCAGATCGGCCAGACCGGCAAGGTCGTGAAGCCCTCGCTCTACATCGGTGCCGGAATCAGTGGTGCCATCCAGCACCGCGTCGGCATGCAGACCGCGGAGCACGTGATCGCCGTCAATCGCGACCCGGACGCTCCCATCGGCGAGTTCGCGGACCTGTTCGTGGTGGGCGACCTGTTCCAGATCATTCCCGCGCTGACCGAAGAGATCCGGCGTCGCAAGACGGCGAGTGGCGGGCAGGGGTAGGCTACGACCATGCGCGTCCTGTTCGGCGGTCGCCGACGAAGTATCTTCAGGCCCGGCAAGGAGCTGGGTGTCTATCGCAACGAGATCTCGGAGCGGTCCGCGAGGATCGATACCCAGATCGCCGCCGTTGCCGACGAGATTGACGCGCTTCGCCGGCGGGATCTCGATCCGGACGAGGCCGTCGATCGGCTCGGTGCGCAGGAGGACACGCTGGACGAGGAGGTCCTGGGGCTGCAGGGGATGATGGCGCCCGAGGAGCTGCATGGACTGCACATGGAGTACGAGGCGAACCTCGAGCGCGTGCTGCGCGGCATCGTGACGGCCGAGCGTGGATGTGCCCTGACACGCCTGCCGCATCGGCCGCCTGGCGACGAAGAGCCGTTCATCTACTACAAGCGCGCGCACGCCAACGTGAGCCACGCGCGCCTGCGGATGACCGAGATCGTCGACGTGCTGCTGCACTGGGAGCCGGGCCTCCTGGCCGACGGCTCGGTCACTGCCCGGCTGGAGCGCACCCGCCAGGCCTGACCTCGCTGCGCCGTGCTATCAACCCACATCTTGTGGTATGGTCAGTGACGGTACAACCACTGGTGTAGTCCGTAACGGAGCAACGCAGACACCCATGCGATGTCCACGCTGCGAAGAGACCGGTACGCGCGTCATCGACTCGCGCGACCTCGAGGCCGGCAGCACGATCCGCCGTCGCCGCGAGTGCGAGACGTGCAGCTATCGGTTCACCACCTACGAGCGCCCCGAAGGCGCACGCCTGGTCGTCGTCAAGCGGGACGGCAGCCGCCAGGACTTCGACCGCGAGAAGCTGCGAACCGGCCTGCTCAAGGCGCTCCAGAAGCGCCCCGTGACCCTCGACCGTGTCGAGGCGGCGCTCGACGAGATCGAGAGCCAGCTTCGCGTGCGAGGCGATGCGGAGCTGCCGTCGACCGAGATCGGGCGCCTCGCCACCGATGCTCTGCGCGAGCTGGACCAGCTGGCGTATATCCGCTTCGCTTCGGTCTATCACGCGTACGACGACATCGAGACGCTCCAGCGTGAGGTGGATCGGCTCATCAAGCAGCGCCCGGGGACGTAAGATCAGCGGCGCATGATCCTGTCCGACCGCGACATTCGCGCTGAGATCGACGCCGGGCGAATCGTCGTCGATCCGTACACGCCCGATGCGGTCCAGCCCTCGAGCGTGGACCTGCACCTCGGCAACCGCTTCCGTGTCTTCCGCAACAACCGCACGGCGGTGATCGACCCGCGTGCGGATCAGCCGGAGCTCACCGAGCTGGTCGAGATCAGCGGCGACGAGCCCTTCATTCTCCATCCCGGCGAATTTGTTCTCGGTGCGACCTTCGAACGGGTGGCCCTGCCTGATGACCTCGTTGCCCGGCTCGAAGGAAAGTCGAGTCTCGGCCGCCTGGGCCTGCTCATCCACTCGACCGCCGGCTATGTCGACCCTGGCTGGGAGGGCACGCTGACGCTGGAGCTGAGCAACGTCGCAAACCTTCCGATCAAGCTCTATGACGGCATGAAGATCGGCCAGATCAGCTTCCAGCGGCTCAGCTCGCCGGTCGAGGTCGGATACGGGGACGCCCGGATCGGGTCGAAGTACCGCGGGCAGACGGATCCCACCGCAAGCCGATACCACGCCGACTTTGATCGCGGTCGGGTCTCCCGATGAGCGAGCCGCTCCATCATCTCGGCGACCCTCGCGTGTTCGCCGGCAACGTGTCGGTGCGAGTCCTGCGCTCGGGTTGGTTCCGACCCGACGCTGGCGGGTTTTTCGGAGTTGTGCCCCAAGCGCTGTGGAGCCGCTTTGCCGAGGTCGATGATCGCGGACGGTTGACCTGCCGCCTCAACCTGCTGCTCATCGAGGCCGGCGGCAAGCGGATCCTGATCGAGACGGGGACCGGCGTGCGGATGAGCGACAAGGACCGCGACATCAAGGGTGTCGAGGGCGGGGATCCCGTCGAGGCCTTGCGGGCCGTCGGCGAGGATCCGGCAACCATCGATTTCGTGGTTGTCTCGCACCTTCACTACGACCACGCCGGGGGCATGCTCGGCGCGGACGGAAGCCCCGCCTTCCCGAGTGCGCGATACGTCCTCCAGCGCGACGAGGCGGAGGCGGCCCATGGCGACGAGCTCCGCCTCCAGGGGGTCATGGAGGTCGAGCAGCTCGACGCGGTGCGGGCCGCAGGCCAGTTGGCCGAGGTCAACGGCGAGGTTGAGCTGGTGGAAGGGGTTCGCGTGCTTCGGACGGGTGGACACACCCGAGGCTCGCAGGCCGTGCTGCTGGGCACGGAGCGCGCTCGCGGCCGGGCCGGCGACCCGACCGATCGGGCCATCTTCTGGGGCGACCTGATACCGACCCGGTGGCAGATTCCGGTGCGCTGGACAAGTGCGTACGACGACTATCCGATCGACGCAATCGAAGTCCGCAACGAGCTGGTGGCACGTGCGGCTACGGAGGGCTGGTGGTGCTACTTCACCCACGATCCCGGTGACCTGCCGATCAGGATCGAGGCAACCGAGAAGGGGTTCCGCGCCGCCATCGCCGCCGAGTGAAGCTCGAGGCGCAGGCCTCAGCCACTCGATGCATCGAGCAGATGGCTCCGGAATGCCTTCGCGCGCGTCGATTTCTCGATGCATCGAGTGCCGGCCCGCGTGAGCGGCCCGTGGGCGGGCGTCCCACGATGCCCAGTGGTCGATATCTCGTGTGCATCACGCACCCGGAGCACTCACGTGAAGTTCGCCCGCTATTCCGATTCCCGGCGGACGAGACGCCGACGCGCAGGCCCGGACCCACCGGATCGCACATGTTGAAGGCGACGGCTATGATTGGCAGTGCCACTTCCGAAGCCGATCCGACTTCGTCGAAAGGACGATCTTCATGAACTCCATTTC
>JBDSJJ010000055.1:0-17517 GCA_039917415.1 Candidatus Limnocylindria bacterium
TCACGCAGGAGCGTCTCGAGCGCGAGTTCGACCTCGACCTCATCGCATCGGCACCGAGCGTCGAGTACCGGGTGAAAGTCCATCATCGCGAGGACGAGCTCGTCATCGACAACCCGGCCCAGATGCCTGGTCCCGGCGAGATCGAGCAGATCAGCGAGCCGTGGGTGTCGACCCAGGTCATCACCCCGACCGACTACATCGGGCCGCTGATGGAGCTCGCCACCACCCGTCGTGGCGAGTTCCAGAACATGGAGTACCTCGATCCCAAGCGGGTGAACATGCACTTTGAGATGCCGCTGGGCGAGCTGATCATCGACTTCCACGACCAGCTGAAGAGCAGATCCTCTGGTTACGCCAGCCTCGACTACTCGTACATCGGCTATCGGCCCGGCGATCTCGTCAAGCTCGACGTGCTGGTCAGTGGCGAGCCGGTCGACGCGCTGAGCCTGATCGTGCATCGCTCCAATGCCTACCGATCCGGCAAGGCACTGGTCGAGAAGCTTACGGAGCTGATCCCGCGCCAGATGTTCGAAGTGCCGGTCCAGGCGGCCATCGGCTCGCATATCATCAGCCGCGAGACCATCCGGGCGATGCGCAAGAACGTCCTCGCCAAGTGCTACGGCGGGGACATCACGCGCAAGCGCAAGCTGCTCGAGAAGCAGAAGGAAGGAAAGCAGCGGATGAAGCGGATCGGCTCGGTCGAGATCCCGCAGGAGGCGTTCCTTGCCGTGTTGCGCATGAACGAGAGCGCCGGGTGACCTTCTTCGAATCGCTGCGACTCGCGATCGCCCTGGGGCTGACCCTGTTCCTCGTGCTGCTGCGATTCGATTCCGACCGGATCATCCGCTCCGACTATTTCCGCTATCGCACGCCGTGGATGGGACCGGTCTCGTACTACATCCTGGTGATCGGCTTTGCGATCGGCATTGCCGTCATCCTGCCCTCGGGCCGCGCCCAGCTGTTCCTGACCGGGGGCAACCCCGACAACATGCTGATCGTGATGGTGCTGTTCACGGCCATCGCGCTGCTCAACGGGGTGGCGCTCGCGTTCCTGCGCTATGGCGGCATCCTGCCTTTGCCGATGGAGCTGCTGCCCAGCCGCCTGCTGGGTGCCGCCGCGAACTCGATCAGCGAGGAGCTCCAGTTCCGCTCCATCGTGCTCGGGATGCTGATCTTCGCCGGCCTGGAGCCCGGATTGGCGGTGGCCGTCCAGGCGCTGGTCTACGGGCTGGCGCATCGGCGGCTGTGGCACGATCGAGACTGGTACTTCCTCGCGGGCTCGGTGCTGCTGGGATGGGCGGCCGGCGTGGCGACCATCGAGACCGGCTCGATCATTCCGGCCATCGTCGGGCACTTCGCCGTGACGATGAGCCTCTTCGCCTTTGCCGGCGGACGGCTGCGCCAGCGCCCGATCTAGGCGCCGATGCAGGACGTGGGGAGGCGCCTACCAGCCCCCTGGCCGCGCCTGCGGCGCGTCCGACGGGCTGCATGCCGTCCAACCAAGGCCAGCCTCGGGTCCGGAACTGCCGGTGTGGCCTCCACTGACGCAAGCGACACTGTGCCGCCGCGTGCATCCACGCTTGAGACTCCCAAGAATGTGCCATGACGCGTCGCGTGTAGCAACCTGAAAGGGACAAACCGTTGTCAGATCTGATAGCCCAGCAGCCAGACACTCCGGAAACCGCGGCGGCGGGCCGGCAATGGCGCGACCACTGGCGAACGGGGCCGACGCGCACGCGCTGGCGCGAACTGCCCGTGCAAGCGGGCGACACTGCCCCATCCCTCGACCTGGTTGAAGCTCGGTCCGGCCAGCTGCGACCGCTTCATGGGACATGGGCCGATGGGCCGGCTCTCCTCCTCTTCTGGCGCCACTTCGGATGTAGCTGCGGTCGAGACCGAGCCGAGCGCCTCCGCGATGAGTACGAGCGGTATCGGACAGCCGGTGCAACGGTCGCGTTGATCGGACAGGGCGAGCCCGACAGAACTCTCGCCTACGCACGAGCGAACGGCTTGCCCGACGACCTCCTTCTCTTCTGCGACCCCAGCGAGACGGCCTATGAGGCCTACGGGCTGCTCGAGGGAACCCCGGTCGAGGTTCTCTTCGATGCGCCGGACGAACATCTGCGCTGCGAACTGCCGGCAGGTGACAGCCTTTTCGAGTCGAGGCGCGAAGCTGCACGTCCGATGGTGGACAACCCCTGGCTACTCCCCGGCGAGTTCGTTGTGGCCCGCGCCGGGCGACTCGTTACCACCCACCGCTTCCAATACTGCGAGCACTGGATCGATCCGCGCGTGCACCTGTCCGCGATCCGCTTCGCTTCAGGGGAGCTGCTCCCTGCCTACGGCGGCCGGCACCCCGACTGAGCGACCCCGGCGCCGGTCCGGGGAGAAACTTGACAGTGGCGCAAGTGACACTGGAAAACCGAGGTGGTCGTCGGGTCACTCGAAATGCTCTCGGGCCGATCGAAGAACGAGTACCCCGGGAGGCGGAGGACGTGGCCGCCGCACTGGATGACTCGGCTTCGTTGCGAGCCCGTGCGCAATTTGTTCCGGGTCGAGTGATCGCTAGTCAAGTACGCGCCAACCGCACATGTGACCTGGGGTCGCCTGGCCGAGATCTGCGGCCAGTTCCTGTCGAGGCGCCAGCTGGTCGACGTCGACGGCCGACTCCAGGCCCGTCAGTGGAACGACGACGCCGGCGGGCGCAATTGGGGTACGCAATCGACTGCCGGTACCGACCCGGTGCGGACGTAGACTCCGCCGATGGAGGCCACGCCACATCACCTGTACGTTCACGTGCCGTTCTGCCGATTGGTATGCGCGTACTGCGACTTCGTGACCGTCGGCGGGCGGGCGGACGAGATTCCGCGCTATGTCGAGGCGCTGGTCCACGAGCTGGCGATTCGACCGGCACCCGGGTCGCTGCGGACGATCTACTTCGGGGGTGGAACCCCGTCGCTTCTCGACGGCCCGCAGGTCCGCGCCGTGGTCGATGCTGCGCACGAGAGATGGGACTCCGTGGCCCTCGAGGAGGTGACCGTCGAGGCCAACCCCAGTGCCCGCGAGACGCCCGACTGGCGGGGCCTGCGTGCCGCGGGCGTGACTCGCATCAGCCTCGGCGTGCAGTCGCTGCTCGATGACGACCTCAAGGCGTTGGCGCGTGGCCACAGCGCGGCGGAAGCCACTGAGGCATTCCGTGCGGCGCGAGCCGCTGGCTTCGACAACATCAGCCTCGATCTCATCTATGGAGTTCCGGGCCAGTCGTTGGCCGACTGGCAGGAGGGCCTACGGCGGGCCGTTGCGCTGAACCCCGACCACGTGAGCTGCTACGCGCTGCAGCTCGCGCTTGCGCCAGACGAATGGGCAGCGCCTCCGCGGCACGGCGCTCTCCGATGGCGTGAGCGGATGGTCGTGCGCCAGGACGAGACCCTGGCGGGGGACCAGTATCAGCTGGCCGAGGAGGTTCTCGGCGGCGCGGGCTTCCGACACTACGAGCTCAGCTCGTGGGCGCGTCCGACCCACGAGAGTCATCACAACGCCGCGTATTGGGCGCGCCTGCCGTATACCGGCGTCGGCGCCGGGGCACACTCGTACGACGGGCATCGCGATCGGTCCTGGAACGTGCGTGAGATCGACGCATACCTCGCCGCGGTCGGGACGGGGCAGCGGGCCCTCGCAGGTCGCGAGGAGCTTGACGACGCCACGCTCGCCTTCGAGGCGATCGCCCTCGGCCTGCGACGGATCGACGGCGTGCGGCGAGCCGAATTCGCATCCGAGTTCGGTTCCGACCCGTCCGACCGATTCGCATCCGCCCTCGAGGGCATGAGCTCGCGTGGCCTCATCGAGGTCGACGCTGCCGCCATTCGGCTCTCGCCGGCCGGCCGGCTGCTGGCCAGCGAGGTGTTGATCGAGTTCCTCCCGGAACCGGTGAGCCCACGTTGACACCACCTTCCCGCGAGCGGTACGATGCGGCCATCACATGCCTTGGCACTCTCAACCCGAGAGTGCCAAAGCACCATTCCGGGAGGTCGGCATGACGAGCCAGCGTCACTCGCCCCGCCAGGGCGGCGCGCCGATCCGGCAGGCACTCGAGCTGACGGATCGCCAGCGCACCGTGCTGCGCGCCGTGGTCGAGGACTACGTGTTCACGGCCGTCCCGGTCGGCTCCAAGGCCCTGGTCGGTCGCTACGCGCTCGGCGTTTCGCCGGCGACCGTCCGCAGCGCGATGGCCGAGCTCGAGGCCCTCGGGCTGCTGAGCCACCCGCACACCAGCGCAGGACGCGTTCCCTCGGATCTCGGCTACCGGCTCTACGTCGAGTCGTTGATGCGCGAGGCGGAGCTCGACCAGGCCGATCGGCTGATGATCCGGCACCAGTTCAGCCAGGTCCAGCTGACGAACAACGAATGGCTGCGATTGGCAGCCTCGATTCTCGCGGGCAGCACGCGCTCGGCAGCAGTCGTGACCCCGGCGCGTTCGCGGAGGGCTCACTTCGGACACGTCCAGCTCGTCGCGCTCGACGACGGCACTCGTCTCGTGGTCCTCGTCCTTGGTGATGGCAATGTCGTGCAGCGCCATCTCGACCGAGCGGCACTGCAGCGTGAGCTGCCGGACAGTCCATTCGACCAGGCGGAGCTCGATCACGCGGCCGCCGCCCTGAACTCCGAACTGGGCGGGTTCGCCGCGCCTCAGGTGCGGCGCCGCGCGGCACGGCTTCCCAGGCTCGCCGCGGCCGTGGCCGGCGACATTGCGGCGCTTCTCGAGGAGGCTGACTCGGTCGTCGTGGAGGACGTGTTCACCGATGGCATCGTCAACGTCCTCGAACAGCCGGAATTCGCGGAGGGGTCGCGCCTGCGCCCCGTGCTCGAGGTGCTGCAGCGTTCCGACTTCCTCGAGCAGCTCGTGCCGGTCCTCACGCGCAGCGGCGGGGTCCACGTGATCATCGGCCGCGAGAACTCGAACGATGCTATGCACGAGGTGTCGCTGATCTTCGCGCCGTATGGCGCGCCCGATCGGGCACTCGGCTTGCTTGGGGTGCTCGGTCCGACGCGCATGCGCTATCCGCGGGCCATCCCCACCGTCCGCTACCTCTCGACGCTCATGAACGAGCTCATCACCAGTCACTACGGCGAGACCCAATGACCGACCAGCCCACGAACGGCGGGCCGCGCGCCCGCGGCACGAAGACTCGCGGCGAAGAGCGCGCCGAGGCCATTGCGGCCCCGACCCGTCTCGAGCTCGCGGAGCGCGTCGAGCAACTAGAGCGTGAGCTCGAGGAGGCGCAGCGCAGCGACGCCGAGCATCAGAACAACTGGCACCGATCGGCGGCGGACTTCGCGAACTTCAAGCGAAGGACGGACGAGGAGCGCGCGACCCTGACACAGTTCAGCAATGCGGTCCTCATCGGCAAGCTGCTCGGCGTGCTCGACGACTTCGATCGGGCACTCGAGAGCGTGCCGGACGATGCGCACGACGCCTGGATCGAGGGCGTGAAGCTGACCGAGCGCAAGCTGCGCGGCGTCCTGGAGTCCGAGGGCGTGACCCAGATCGACGCGGTCGGCGAGGCGTTCGACCCGAACCTGCACGAGGCGGTCGTCCACGAGGACACCGCGGACCATCCCGATAACCAAGTGATCGGCGAGCTGCAGCGCGGCTACCGCCTGCACGATCGGATCATCCGGCCGAGCCTCGTCCGAGTGGCGAACAACCCGAAGGAGCACTGAACGACCCATGGGCAAGATCATCGGCATCGACCTGGGCACGACGAACTCGGTCGTGGCCGTCATGGAGGGCGGAGAGCCCCAGGTCATCACCAACGCAGAGGGCGGCCGAACGACTCCGTCGGTCGCGGGCTTCCCGAAGAGCGGCGAGCGCCTCATCGGCCAGGTCGCCAAGCGCCAGGCAATCACCAACCCGGAGAACACCGTGTTCTCCATCAAGCGCTTCATGGGCCGTCGCTTCGACGACCCCGAGGTGCAGCGCAGCAAGGGCCTGGTGCCGTACGAGGTCATCAAGGACCCGAAGTCGGACGGAATCGTCGTCAAGCTCGGCAACGAGAAGCACTTCAGCCCGCCGGAGATCAGCGCGATGATCCTCCAGAAGCTGAAGGCCGATGCCGAGGCGTACCTGGGCGAGAAGGTGACCGAGGCTGTCATTACGGTTCCGGCCTACTTCGACGACACGCAGCGCCAGGCGACGAAGGACGCGGGCCGCATCGCGGGGCTCGACGTCAAGCGCATCGTCAACGAGCCGACCGCATCGGCCCTGGCGTATGGGCTGGACAAGCAGAAGGACGAGAAGATCGCCGTCTACGACCTGGGCGGCGGCACGTTCGACATCAGCATCCTCGAGCTCTCCGAGGGCGTGTTCGAAGTCCGCAGCACGAATGGTGACACGCACCTCGGCGGCGACGACTTCGACCAGCGGATCATCGACTGGCTGGGCGAGGAGTTCAAGAAGTCCGAGGGGATCGACCTCACCAAGGATCGGATCGCGCTCCAGCGCCTGAAGGAAGCCGCCGAGAAGGCGAAGATCGAGCTGTCGAGCACGACCTCGACCGAGATCAACCTGCCATTCATCAGCGCCGATGCCTCGGGGCCCAAGCACCTCGTGCTCAACCTGACGCGGGCCAAGCTCGATGACCTCGTGGCCGACCTCGTGGCGAAGACCGCGGATCCGGTGAAGAAGGCGCTGGCCGATGCCGGCATGAAGCCCGGGGACATCGACGAGGTGATCCTCGTCGGCGGCATGACCCGCATGCCGGCGGTGGTCGAGGCCGTCAAGAAGATGTTCAACGGCAAGGAGCCGCACAAGGGCGTCAACCCGGACGAGGTCGTGGCGGTCGGCGCGGCGATCCAGGCGGGCGTGCTGGCCGGCGAAGTGAAGGATGTCCTCCTGCTCGACGTGACCCCGCTCAGCCTGGGCATCGAGACGATGGGCGGCGTGGCGACGAAGATGATCAACCGCAACACGACGATCCCGACGTCGCACACCCAGATCTTCTCCACGGCATCGGACAATCAGCCGTCGGTCGACATCGTCGTGCTCCAGGGCGAGCGCGAGATGGCGTCCGACAACAAGAAGCTGGCGACGTTCCGCCTCGACGGCATTCCGCCGGCGCCGCGCGGCGTGCCGCAGGTTGAGGTCACCTTCGACATCGACGCCAACGGCATCCTCAACGTGGCCGCCAAGGACAAGGCCACGAACAAGGAGCAGAAGGTGACGATCACCGCGTCGTCGATGCTCGCCAAGGAGGACGTGGACAAGATGGTCCGCGACGCCGCCGAGCACGCCGAGGAGGATCGCGCCCGACGCGCCGCGACCGAGTCGCGCAACGAGGCGGACGGCCTCGTCTACCAGGGCGAGCGCCTTCTCAAGGACCTCGCCGACAAGCTGTCGGACGAGGAGAAGGCCGAGGTCACCGCGCGCATCGAATCGGTGAGGGAGGCGCTCGGTGGTGACGACGCGGGAGCCGTCGACTCCACCAAGGGCCAGTTGGCCGAGGTGCTGCAGCGCATCGGCACCAAGGCCTACGAGGCCACCGACTCGGGTGACGGCAATGGCACCGAGGGCGGAGCGCCGGACGGTGATGCGGGTGATGCCGGTGATGCCGCGGCAGAGGGCGCGGCCGAGGAAGAGGGCGAGACGGTCGAGGGCGAGTACAAGGAGGTCTGACCCTCTCCCCTCGATCAATCGAGTGAGGTTCGCGTTGTCGCCAGGTGGCGCGCGGTCCGCGCGAGATATCGAGCGCCGGGGAGCGTGAGCGGCCCGGCCGTGCGCGCTTTGTGCACATGGGCGCTCGATCTATCGAGGGGATGGCGCGCAGAGCGACTCCTACGCGAAGAACACTCGATCTGGCGAGTGACGCACCCTGGCCCGGGGCCGCGTGCCGGCGCCGGGAGTGTGTTCAGCCCGCCCCGAGCTCGCTGGTGCACATCGGACAGCGCCGCGCCGCGATCGGGATCTCGGACGTGCACTCGGGGCAGGTCTTGGTGGTCGGCGTCGGTTCGGCGCCGGCCTGGCGTCGCGCCTCGAGCGCATTGATCGGGCGCACGACGAAGAAGTAGATGGCCGCCGCGACCATGAGGAAGCTGAACAGGGCGTTGAGGAACAGCCCGTAACGGACCTCTGCCCGCCCGATGGTGACGGTGAGCTCGTCGAAGTTCGGGGTGCCGAAGATGCCGATGAGCGGGGTGAGGATGTCGGCCACGAACGACGTGACCACCGCGCCAAAGGCTGCGCCGATGACGACCGCCACCGCCAGCTCGACGACACTGCCACGCAGGATGAACTCCCTGAATCCCTGGATCATCGAATCGAAGCCTCACTCTGCCGGGGGACCTGAACTGGCCTATCCTCGCATCGATGCGGCTCGCGACGTGGAATGTCAACTCACTCAAGGCCCGCCTGGAGCGGGTCCTGGCCTGGACCGAGCGCCATCGGCCCGACGTCCTGTGCATGCAGGAGACGAAGCTCTCCGACGCACAGGTGCCGATGATGGACTTCAGCGCGCTTGGCTACGAGGTCGTCCATCACGGCCCGGGACGCTGGAACGGGGTCGCCATTGCCTCGCGTGTTGGCATCGATGATGTCGTCGCCGGCATTCCCACCCCGGATGGCTGGACCGATGACGGCGGCCGCTTCCTGGCGGCGACCTGCGGGGGCGTGCGCGTGGCGAACATCTACGTGCCGAATGGGCGGGTGGTCGACTCCGAGTTCTACCTCGAGAAGCTCGAGTGGCTGGCGCGGCTATCGGCTTGGCTGAACGGCCATGAACCTGTGACCGAGATCGCGATCTGTGGCGACTACAACGTCGCCCCCGAGGACGATGACGTATGGGACGCGAGCGCCGTTCACGGGGCGACCCACGTTTCTCCGCGGGAACGTGCGGCCGTGGCGAAGCTGCGGGGGTGGGGGATGGTCGACGTCGTCCGTCGGTTCCATCCGGAGCCCGGGTTCTTCAGCTGGTGGGACTACCGAGCCGGCCACTTCCACAAGAACTTCGGCATGCGCATCGACCACGTCTACGTCTCCGTGCCCCTTGCCGCGCGCGCCGTGGCCGCGGAACGCGATCGTGACGCGCGCAAGCCCTCGACCTACCCGGGCATCCCATCGGACCATGCCCCGATCATCGTGGACTTTGTGGACCGGTAGTCACGGCGTGCCGAGGCGGACCATGGCCGCCGCCGCCCGCCCAATCCCGGTCCGCGGCCAGGTCACCTTCTTCGCGCCCACAAACTGTCGGTATGCCTCAACGGCCTGCGCCAGTGCCGTCCCGAAACGGGGATCGCTGCCCGGCTCGAAGCTGGGCTCGAACCAGATGCCGATGATCCTCAGGGTCCGCGACTTGCGGTCGAGGCGGGGCTCGATCCGCCCGACCATGCGGTTGCCGAACAGGATCGGCAGCACGTAGTAGCCCCAGCGCCGTTTCTTCTCGGGCACGTAGACCTCCCACAGGTAGTCGAAGTCCCAGAGCTCCCGGAGCAGTCGTCGATCCCACAGGATCGGGTCAAGTGGAGCCAGGAACGAGACCGCAGGATCGGGAAGGCTGGTCGGGTCGGCCGCGGCGTGCAGGAGCGACAGCTCATCGGCCATCACATACCGGGTGCCCTTGAGGCCTTCGACGTCGATCGGCGCGAGCAGGCCGCTCTCGACGAGCTTCGCGGTCCGGCCAACGCGTTCGGCATGTGAGCCAGCGCTGTACATGACCTCGGCCTGGGTCCCGGCGGGCTTCGTCATACCGGTGGCGCGGTAGCGACTCAGGAGCCGATGGGTCATGCCGTCCTCGTCAGGCTCCGCCCGGCCCAGGATGGCGCTCGGAACGATGCGCTCGATGAGATCGTAGTAGCGCCGGTTGCCATCCCGCCGTGCGATCCCGATACGGCCGGCCACGAACAGGGCCTCCATCACTGCGCGGCTGGCGCGGGTCGGCGCCCACCACCAGTCCACCGCGTGGGCGTGCTCGGCGAATGCCGCGGTCGAGAGCGGGCCGTCCGCCTCCAGCCGCGCGAGAACTGTGCGTGCCACCTCCGCCTGCTCGGCCAGGATCCCGGCCTCGACCTCGGGTCGATTGCGATCCCACGTGACCCGGTAGTGGGGGAGCTCGCCCATCGGAACCAGGTTCAGGCTCTTGTTGTAGAGCTCGATGAGCCGCCGGTCCGCTCCGTACAGCCACTGCTCGCACCACTCGCGCCGGTAGCCCAAAATGCGGGCGTGGAGCACGAGATCATGGTTCCGCGCGCCCGGCACCTCCAACGGATCGAACTGCAGCAGCCCGAGCCGATCAACCACGGCCATCACCGATGAGGGATCGGGCGCCATGGCGCGCGGCGGGGCGAGCAGGTGTCGGAGGACGAGGAAGCGTCGCGCCTGGTCGGCGCTGACGTCGATGGCGGTCACCGCCGGATCGTAACCGTCCTCCACCCGCACGGACCGGCCTTCAAGGCTTGGCACTCGCCGAGTTGGAGTGCCAATTGGTATGATCGGCCCCGCCATGGCCGTGAAACGTGACTACTACGAGGTGCTCGGCGTCGAGCGGGGTGCCGACGACGGCGAGATCAAGCGTGCTTTTCGCCGCCTCGCACAGCAGCATCATCCCGACGTCGATCGCGGCGATGGAGCCGAGCAGCGCTTCAAGGAGCTGAACGAGGCGTATCGGGTGCTGTCGGATCGGCAGCGCCGATCGGCATACGACATGTTCGGGCACGCCGGAGTCGAGGGAGCTGCCGCCGGCGGCTTCGAGGGCTTCGGTGGAGGGTTCGGGCCGTTCGGCGACATCTTCGACGCATTTTTCGGTGGAGCACCTGCCGGCGCGCGCCGCAGAACCAGGGTGGTGGCCGGCGCCGACCTGCGCTATGACCTGACGATTGACTTCGCCGAGGCCGTGTTCGGCGTGACCAAGGAGATCAACTACCCGACGCTCGTGGTCTGCTCACGCTGCGAGGGCGTCGGTGGCGAACCCGGAACCGAGCCGGAGACGTGCCCCGAGTGCAGCGGCAGCGGCGAGAAGCGTCGCGTTGCGCAGACGATCCTGGGGCAGATGGTGAACATCGTGGCCTGTCCTCGCTGCCGTGGCGAAGGCACGGTGATCACGACGCCGTGCGGCATCTGCAACGGCGATGGACGAACGCGCGAGGAGCGAACGGTGGCCGTGAGTATTCCCGCCGGGATCGACGACGGCCAGCGGATCGCGCTGGAGGGGGAGGGCGAGGCCGGTCCGCGTGGCGGCCCGAACGGCGACCTGTACGTCGCCGTCGCCGTGCGGGAGCATCCCGACCTCCTGCGCCGCGGGACGGAGCTCTACCACGAGCTGGCCGTGACGTACCCCCAGGCGGCCCTCGGCGCGACACTCAGCGTTCCGACGGTCGAGGGCAGCGAGGACGTGGAAGTGCCGGCTGGCTCGCAGTCCGGGCACGAGATTCGCATGCGCGGCAAGGGCGTCCCGCGCCTGCGCGGGGCCGGGCGCGGCGACCAGCATGTCATCGTCCGCGTCGTCGTCCCGTCTAAGGTCGGCAAGCGTGAGCGCGAGCTGCTCGAGGAGCTTGGCGAGATTGGCGCACCGGCGGTGATGCCGAAGGGCGGGCCATCGCTCCTTGACCGGCTGCGCGACGTCTTCGGCTGACATCGCCGATGCGCTGGCTCGAGCTCAGCATCGAGGCCGACGTCGAGGCCGTCGAGTCGGTGTCCGAGATCCTGGGTCGCGTGGCCGAGGGCACGGCCGTCCATCCGGCGCGGCTTCTGCGCGACCCCGACGATGAGCTCGCCGCGCGTCCCGATCCGGATGCCCCCTTCGTCGTGACCGCTCACCTGGCTGACGACGGCGCCTCGGCCGCGGCCATCGATGCGACCGAGCGAGCGCTGTGGCACCTCCAGGCTTTCGCCCTGCGGCCGCTCGGCGCCCTGCGGGTCCGTTCCGTGGACGACGCCGCATGGAACGAGGCGTGGAAGGAGCACTACATCGCTCAGCGGATCGGACGCGTGGTCATCGTGCCGTCGTGGACGGAGGAACCGCTGCGGTCCGGCGAGGTTGCCATCATCCTGGATCCCGGCATGGCATTCGGGACCGGCCTGCATCCGACCACGCGCGGGTGCCTGGCGCTGCTCCAGGAGATCGAGCCGATGCCTGACGTTGTGCTCGACGTCGGCTGCGGGTCCGGCGTCCTCGCCATCGCCGCGCTGCGGCTGGGCGCCGGACGAGCGGACGGGCTCGACACTGACCCGCTTGCCGTGGAGGCCACCCGGGCCAACGCGGAGTGCAACGGCGTGGGAGACCGCGTTCGGGTCGGCCACGGGACCCTGCCGGAGGCGCCGATCGAGCGATATCCGCTCGTCGTCGCCAACCTGGTGGCTGCCGTCCTCATCGAGCTGGCACCGCGACTGGCCGCCCACCTCGCCGTTGGAGGGCTGCTCGTCGCGAGCGGCATCATCGAGCCGCGGGCGGCCGAGGTGGTGTCAGCGCTCAGCGAAGCGGGCCTCGCGCTCGAGGAGCGGCGAGACGACGGGGAATGGGTGAGCCTCCTTCTGCGCGGGTCCTCTACGTGACGCTGCATCGGTTCTTCGTGGACCCTGCCGCCATGGAGGGCGAGCGCTTCGTCCTGCCGGCGAGCATCGAGCGCCAGGTGCGCAGCGTCCTCCGCCTCGGCGATGGCGATCGGCTCGTGCTGCTGCCCGGTGACGGCAGCGAGGCCGTCTGTAGCCTTGAGGCCGGCGGTTGCGTCGTCGAGGAGCGACGCCGGGTCGAGAGCGAGCCGGCGCATCGGCTCACGCTGGTCCAGGCCCTGCTGAAGGGCGACGCCCTGGAAGCGGTCGTCCAATTCGGGACCGAGATCGGGATCGCCGCGTTCCGGCTGGTCGTCACCGAGCGCTGCATTGCCCGTGAGATCTCCTCGCGCAAGCTGGAGCGGCTGAAGGCCATCGCCAGGGAGTCGGCGGAGCAGTCCGAGCGGGGGATCATCCCCGACGTCGCGGCGCCGATCCCGCTGCGGGACGTTCTCGCTCCCGGCGTCGTGCTCCTCTACGAGCGCGACGACGCGCTCCGCCTCGGCGCGATCGAGGCACCGGAGACCGTCATCGTCGGGCCGGAGGGAGGATTCACCGATGCCGAGCTCCGCGCCGCGAGCGAGGCTGGCGTCCGAGCCGCCGGACTGGGCGCGCTCATCCTCCGGTCGCAGACGGCGGGACCGGCCGCCGCCGCGGTGATCTTGTCCCGGACCAGTGACTTCGCCTAGGCTGCCGTCCATGACTGACCCCGATCCGGACTGCCTGTTCTGCAAGATCGTCGCGGGGGAGATTCCCTCCGACCAGGTGCATGCCGACGACGACGTCGTCGCCTTCCGCGACATCAACCCGCAGGCGCCGACCCATGTGCTCGTCATCCCGCGCCGCCACATCCCCGATGCGCACGCGTTGGGCGCGGATGACGGTGCGATCCTGTCCCGCCTGTTCACGGTCACCAGTCAGATCGCCGACGCGGAGGGGCTCGACGCCGGCTACCGGGTCGTGACGAACGTCGGTGAAGAAGCGGGGCAGTCCGTCTTCCATCTCCATCTCCACCTGCTGGGTGGTCGCCGGCTGCAGTGGCCCCCCGGCTGAGCGCGCTGACGGCGGCCAGGTCGACGGCACTGAGCGGCAGCCGGCTCACCCTCCAATTGCATCCTGACCGGCGACTGCGGTCTCGCCTTAACCGGTAGTGAGCGAAACCACACCCTCGAACACTCTCAGTAGTGAGAGGGCTCCGTTTCGTCCGTGAATCGATGCGCGGGCGGACCGGTGGCCGACGATGAAATCTACTGAGAGGTTGCCCATGTTTGCATTCCCCCGAAGATCCGGCCCGTTGTCAGTCGCGTCGCTGGTGCTCGCCCTCGTCAACGGATGCGCCAGCGGTAGCGACGCCTCCCGGGTACCGACGCCGTGCACTGCCGATGGGCATGAAGCATCTGCCAGTGACACGGATTCCGGACGCGGTGACCTCATCCTCGTCGGCACAATCGTCACGATGGACGATCCACCCATCGCAGATGCGCTGCTCATCGTCGATGGCCTGGTGGCCTGCGTCGGCGCCCGCGATGTTGTGCTGGCCGCCGCTGGTGACAATGTGCCGATCATCGACCTCGGTGCGAACGTCGCGTACGCCGGATTCATCGACGCGCATGCCCACTGGATCGGCGACCGCGGCATCTACGGCGTGGATTCGGCGGCAACGGCGATGGAGGCCGCCGCCGCTCGCGGTTGGACCTCGATCTCGGAGCAGTGGAACGACCCAGGCAAGCTCGACGAGCTCACGACGCTCGCCGACCAGGACGCTTTGCCGCTCCGCGTCGACGCGTACCTCGCGCTGAACGCGCCGGCGCCGGATGGCCAGCACTACGGCGACTGGTACGCCGATCGAGAGCCGGGCCTGGTGGGTGACCACCTCCGTGTGCAGGGCGTCAAGATCACCCTCGACAACGGCTGGGGCACGATCTTTCACTGGGAACCGACCGAGCTCATTGAGACCATCGGTCGCGCGAACGAGGCGGGCTGGCAGGTCTCCGTGCACACCGTCAGCACCGAAGCCCACGAGATGGTGCTCGATGCCTTCGAGGCGGCCATAGGCGGGAGCGGCCCGAATCCCCTCCACCACCGGATCGACCACGCCATCCAGGTGACCGATGACGACCTGGCCCGCATGGTCGACATGGACCTGGCCACTGTGATTCACCTCGACGGGGCGGCGGCCGACTGGGTCCTGGAGGTGGAATACCTGGATCACTTCGGGCCGGACAACCCGGGCGAGGAGATCGGCTGGCTCGCCCGCTGGCGGGACTTCGTGGAGGCCGGGCTGCACGTGGCGGCAGCGTCCGACGCACCCTGGATCTTTCCGGGCTTCCAGCTGGCCGATGACATCGGGCGACCCTTGGATCAGATCGCGGGCGGGATGGACGGCCGCGGCCGGGTCAACCCGGAGACCCCTGCCTGGGTGCTCCACCAATTGCTGACCGCCGAGCAGGGGCTGCGGGCAGTCACCCTGGACGCGGCACACGCCCTCGGCGACGCGTCGCGCCGCGGCCACGTGGCGCCTGGGACGCTGGGCGATATCACGATCGTGTCGGGCGATGTCACGAATGCCACTCCCGACGAGATCCGGGCCATGGAGGTCATCGCGACGATCGTGGATGGCGTCGTCGTGTACTGCTCGGACAGCAAGGTTTGCGGGGAGAAATGAGTCGTCGAGCCGCGCATGCCGCGGCTCATTGAAAAGAATCGGTCCCATTCGGCCCATACGGGATGTAGCGTCGGGTCTGAGCCGACGCCGAAGAGTTGGAAGGGACATGGACACCGATCTCGTGACACGTGCACAGGGTGGCGACCAGGAGGCATTTGCCGACCTGGTCTATGCCGTCGCGGATCGGTTCCTGGCGGTGTCGCATCGGATCCTGAGCGACATCGACCTTGCCGAGGACGCCACGCAGCAGGCGCTGCTCAACGTCTGGCAGCACCTTCCTCAGCTGCGTGACCCGGCCCGCTTCGAGGCCTGGTCGTATCGGCTCCTCGTGCGCGCCTGCTACGCCGAGGGCCGCAAGTCCCGCCGTTGGGCGCCGAATCTGAGGCTGCTGTCGGTTGACGAACCGACCGTGGCCGATGGGACGGGCGTGGTTGTCGATCGCGACCAGCTCGAGCGTGCCTTCCGGCGACTCTCCGTGAACCATCGCACGGTGGTGGTCCTGCACCACTACCTGGACCTGCCGCTCGATCGGGTCGCCGACATCGTCGGCGTCCCCCTCGGGACGGTGGGATCGAGACTGCATTACGCAACGCGGCAGCTGCGCTCGGCGCTCATCGCCGACGAGCAGCCGTCGTCCCGGGAGGTGGCGAGATGAACGACCCTGATGCCCCCTACCAGGAGGTCAGCCGCGCCATCAGGTCGTGGCTCCACGAGGATCGGCACGAAGACGCTTCCCGCATGGCTGGGACGGTGCTGACCCGGGTGGAAGCGACCCCACAGCGCCGAGCCGGCTGGCCGGCGCGGAGGTCCCCAATCGTGAACAAGATTATCGGCTTCGGCCTCTCGGCTGCGGCTGCAGTCGTCGCCCTGGCCGTGGGAGCACAGTTGTTCGGTTCGACTAGCAATTTCGGCTCGGACGGGGAGGCGACGCCTACGATCCAGCCGACTGCGGACGCTTCGCCGGGCTTCTCGAGGTTCACTTCGGCGATGCACGGCATCTCGATCGACTACCCGTCCGACTGGGAGATCAGGCCCGCGACAGAGACTTGGACAGGGAACCCCCTGAGCTTCGATTCGGCGGCTGCGGACGTCATCTTCGATCCCGCGCTCGGCGACCGCCGATATGTCATTTTGGCTTCCCAAGACGGTCGGCCCAATCCGGCTGATGAACAGTTAGATCAGCAGGACCTCATCGGACAATCCGGGGTGTGTGACCCCGAGGGCGGAGCGGGCGGCGGAAGCTTGACCGTGGACGGCGCGAGTGCATGGGGTCAGACCTGCGCCCCTGGCATCAGCGCGGCCACCTCCGTGGAGGTCGCCGCCGTCACGACCGACAGCCGCCGCTATCTGATCCTGTTCGTCGCGTCGGGTGAGTCGCAATCGGACCATGACTTCGACCTCGACGCGGCACTCGAGACGGTGGAGCTGCGCCCTGACGCGTCCCGCAACCCCGACGCATTTCTTCCCGAGGGCCCGCACGTCGTTCAGGACTTGGGTGCGGTGGCAGGCACGGCCCTCATCACCGTCACGATCCCGGCGTCCGGCTGGACTCCGCTTGAGAGCTACGGAGGCCTCATGAAGGGCCCAGACGAGGATCTACCCCAGTCTGCCCTGCTGCTCTGGTCATGGCCGGCCGGAACGACGTTGACGGTGTATGGAGATCCCTGTCTTTGGGCGTCAAACCCGCACATCCCGGCCACGACGGTCGATGACTTCGCGGCAGCCCTGGCGGCACAACCGTCCCGTGACGCCTCGGACCCGGTCGACGTGACCGTCAGCGGCTATGTCGGGAAGCACGTCACCCTCCACGTGCCGGAGGACGTGGACGCCTCGTTCAGCGATTGCGACCAGACGGTGTTCGCGAGCTACGGGGAGGGTGGGGGCGAACCCACGCGCCGCCATCAAGGACCGGGCCAGATCGACGAGTTCTGGATCCTGGACGTGGACGGCCACTTCGTGGTCCTCAACGCGATGTACCGGGCCGACACGCCGCCCGAGCTCGTGGAGGAGATGCGGAACATCGCCGAGTCGGCCACGTTCGAGCTCCCCTGACCGGCCCCGGTGACTGGCCCGCGACCCAGCCGATCGGGCTCAGCTTTCCGCTGATAGCACCATGCCGGCCGCGCCGTGGCCGGCATGGCCACGCTACGCCGGGGCTCGAGGGCTCGCTGACCATCACGTCACGATGTGCTTGGCTCTCGAGGACGCCGAGGGGTGGCGTTGACCCTCGTTCGGCGCGCTGGTACCCTTCGTCGGCTTGCGTGCCCGGCGGGTCATCCCGCCATGTGTGGCACGACTTTCGAAGCAGGAAGGAGGC
>JBDSJJ010000056.1:0-7298 GCA_039917415.1 Candidatus Limnocylindria bacterium
GCTACTTCGCGACCTGCTCGCCGTACGAGCGGGTGACCGTCTGCAGCTCGGACACACCGCCTCCGTCGGCGCGCAGCCGGAAGATGGCTCGCACGATGAGGTCAGCGGCGAGGAAGAACAGGATCACCGCCTGGAGCACGTTGATCATCTGGACCGGAATCCCGGCCTGGATCTGCATGAGCCCGGCGCCGGCCCGCATCGCGCCGAACAGAAGCCCGGCGAAGAGGATGCCGACTGGATGTGCGCGCCCGAGGAGCGCGACGGCGATGGCGTCGAATCCGACACTCGTCGCATAGGCGGCGGGCATGTGGCGGATCTGCCCCAAGATCTCGATCGAGCCGGCGAGGCCGGCGAGCAGGCCGGCGATCGACATGGTGAGGATGATGAGTGCACGCGGGTGCATTCCGGCGTAGCGCGCCGCGTCGGGATTGGCACCCACCGTCCGGATCTCGAATCCCAGCGTGCTTCGGAACAGCAGCCAGGCAATTGCGGGCACGGCGAGCGCCGCGAAGAGCACGCCGAGGTGGCCGTTGCGTCCGACGAGGATCGGAAGGGCGGCGCTGACGATCGTGTCGGTTTTGGCGAACGAGACTTCGGCCCCCCGCAGCGGCCCGGAGACGAGGTAGGCCACCAGCTGGATCGCCACGAAGTTCAGCATGATCGTGGTCACGACCTCGTGGGCGCCGGTGTAGGCCTTCAGGAAGCCTGGGATGAAGCCGTAGGCCAGCCCAGCCGCCATTCCCGCCGCGATGGCAATCGGGATGGCGACGATCGGGGGCAGACCTGCCACGCTCACCCCGACCGCAGCCGTCGCCAGCGCGCCCATCAGGAACTGGCCCTGGGCGCCGATGTTGAAAAGGCCGGCCTTGAAGCCGATTCCGACCGCGAGCCCGGCCAGCACGAGCGGCGTTGCTTGGACCAGCGTGTTGATGATGCCGTTGACCGATCCAAGCGACCCGCTCACCAAGGCCCAGTACGCGGTCAGCGGGAGCATCGGATTGATCTCACCACCGACGAGCGGGCTCGACGCGATCATGAAGATGGCCCCGACCAGCAGGGCCAGCACGATCGCCGAGGCCGGCATCAGGGTCGTCCGGAGGATGCGTCGCATCCAGGGGGTATCACCCTGGACGGGTGGGACTGGCGCCTGCCAAGGCTCCTGCTCCGGCAGGTTCTCGCTCGTCACGGGCTCCCTGGTCACGATGCCGCTGCCTCGTCGCCCGTGGACTCCCGGCCTCCAGTCGCCATCAGGAGCCCGATCTCCTCGCGGTTCGTCCCGCGCGCGTCAATGATCTGGACGAGCCGGCCGCGATACATCACTCCGATCCGATCGGAGAGCTCGAGAACCTCGTCGAGCTCCGCGGACACGAGGAGAACGCCGACGCCGGCATCTCGCTTCGCGATCGCCTGGCGATGGATGAACTCGATGCTGCCGACGTCCAGGCCGCGAGTCGGCTGATCGAGCAGCAGGAAGCGCAGTTCGCCGTCGAACTCGCGAGCCACCACGACCTTCTGCTGATTCCCGCCCGAGAGCGTGCCGGCCGTGACGTCGGGAGAGGGGGTCCGGATGTCGTATTCGGCAATCACGCGTTCCGCGTACTCACGGATGGCACCCTCGTCGCGGACGAAGCCGCGGGCGTAGGGCGAGCGGTAGTACTCGTTGAGTGCCAGGTTGTCGGTCAGGGGGAAGCTCAGCACGATCCCGTACCGGTGACGGTCGGCTGGCACGAAACCGACGCCCAACTGGTGAAGGCGTCGCGGACTGGCCCCGGTGACGTTCCGACCTTCGAGCACGACGCTGCCGGAGGTGACGCGTCGGAGTCCGGCGATGATCTCCACGAGCTCG
Source organism: Candidatus Limnocylindria bacterium (assembly GCA_039917415.1). GTDB lineage: Bacteria > Chloroflexota > Limnocylindria > QHBO01 > QHBO01 > JACDBZ01. Next base: position 1,847 of record JBDSJJ010000056.1, read on the forward strand.
TCCTGGCCGTTTCCGGCGACCCCCGCAATACCAAAGATCTCGCCCGCGCGCACCTCGAACGAGACGTCATGGACGACCTCGCGTCCGCGGTCGTCCTTCACCCGGAGGTCGGCCACCGACAGCATCGGCTCGCCCGGATGGCTTTCGCCACGATCCACGGTGAGCTGCACCTCTCGGCCGACCATGAGCTCCGCGAGCTCGTCTTCGTCCGTCTTGTCCGGCGCGCGCGTGCCGACCACCGCGCCGCGGCGGATGACCGTGATGCGATCCGCTACCTCGAGCACTTCATAGAGCTTGTGACTGATGAAGATGATGGCGTGGCCCTCCGCGCGGAGGCGACGAAGGACCTCGAAGATCTCGCGCGTTTCCTGGGGCGTGAGGCTTGCGGTGGGCTCGTCGAGGACGAGGACCCGGGCCTGCCGATAGAGCGCCTTGAGGATCTCGACGCGCTGCTGCCAGCCGACCGACAGCGTGCCCACCGGGGCGTCAGGATCGACCTCCCACCCGAAGGTGGCCCCGAGCTCGCGGATGCGGCGAGCTGCCGCTGACCGATCGAGCAGGATCGGGTTGGCCATCGGCTCGTCGCCGAGGAGGATGTTCTCTGCGACGCTGAGCACCGGGACGAGCATGAAATGCTGGTGGACCATGCTGATGCCGCGCCGGATGGCGTCGCTCGGGTCGGTGATCTCCACGGGTGATCCATCAAGGAGGATCTCGCCCTCGTCCGGCGCGGCGAGGCCGTAGAGGATGTTCATGAGGGTCGACTTCCCCGCCCCGTTCTCACCGAGGAGCGCGTGGATCTCCCCAGCCCGCACGTCGAGCGAGATGTCGTCGTTGGCGACCACGCCAGGATATCGCTTCGTGATGTGGCGCATCTCAAGCAGCGACTCACCCTGTCGCTGCTGGGCGATCGGCGTTGTCGGATTCATCATGCCCTTCGCATTGGAGGGGATGCGATGAGCGGGCCGATCACTGGGATCGGCCCGCTCATCATGGTCGTCAGCTCACTGCGAGCCGATCAGGTGCCCGGGTCGGCCTCGCCCGCGTAGCAGAGCCCGGAGGGCTCGCACGCGTCGAGGTCGCCACTGGCCATCTGCGCGTAGGCGTCGTCGATGAGACCCTGGAGGTCACCTTCGGCGAGATCCTCGAACTGGTAGAACGGAGCCAGCCCGATCCCGTCGTTGTCGGCGCCATAGAAGACGTTGCTGCTTCGGGCAGCGCCGCCGCCGACCGTGGCGATGGCCTCGGAGACTGCCAGAGTGAGCTTCTTCTCCGCGCTGGTCACGATGCACTCGGCGCTGTCCGGCGTCGACTGCCACTGGTCGACATCCACGCCGATGCCGTAAATGTCCGCCTGCTCGACGGACTGCAGCAGGCCATTGCCGGTCTTGCCGGCGATCTGGAACAGCACGTCCACGTTCTCGTTCTGCTGCAGGAACTGATCGCCGAAGGTCTTCCCGGCGGTCGGGTCGTTGAACGCGACGGTGAGGTCGTCACTGATGTACTTGATGTGCACCGTGACGTCCGGGTTGACGCTCATGGCCCCGTTCTCAAACCCGCGCGCGTAATTCACCACCGGCGGAATGAAGCCGGCCCCACCGATCGCGGCGACCTCGCCCGACTGGCTGATGCTGGCGGCCACGATGCCGGCCAGGTATCCGGCCTGCGCCTCGTTGAAGATGAGGCTCTCGTAGTTGTCGATCGGGTCGTTGCCCTGGAACTGGTCGACGCCCACGAAGTGCACGTCGGGGTTGGCCCCGGCGGCCGCCAGGGTGTCCTCGCCGAGAGCGAAGCCGACGGTCACGACGATGTCGTAATCCTGGTCGATAAACGACTGGATGTTCGAGCCGTACTGACTGGAGTCGGTGGTGATGACGCTCTGGGGCTCGGGCGCGCCAATGATCTCGGCCCCGAGCAGCGCGCCCTCCCAGCTGAACTGGTTGAAGTTGCGATCGTCAAGCGTTCCCACATCGGTGACCAGGCCGATCTTCAGGTCGCTGCTTCCGGGGTCGGCCTTATCGGGCTCTGACGGCTCAGGGGCCGACGCGTCGCCGGTCGGCCGGCAGCCGACCCCGACGGGAGCCATCGACTCTGGTGCTTCGCTCTCCGGAGCCATCGACTCCGGTGCCATGGACTCGGCCGTGCTGGCCGAGGGGCTCTCGCCGCCGCCCGTGCAGGCCGCGAGGATCAGCATCAGGACGGCCAAGACGGCCATCATCGAGCTGGGGGATTTCCGCATCTGTTTCCTCCACACCAACTGGTGCGTATTGCCGCATTAATCGCGGCGCCTCCGGTGCGCTCGGGCCATGGGCATCTGGCGCAGAATCTGCGGCATCATACTGCCTGCCTCGCGCCCGCTCAAGGTCCGAGCGTGTTGTGGCCCACGTATCATCGCGCGGCATGAGCCCCCTGCCCGACCGGCTGCGGCTGGTCATCTTCGACCTCGACGGCGTCATCTACCGTGGCGCGCAGGCCGTTGACGGAGCGCGCGAGCTGGTCGCGGACCTGCACCGCGAGGGGGTGCTTGTCAGGTTTGCGACGAACAACTCGATGGTCGCCCGCGACGGCTATGTCGACCGCCTCGCGGAGATGGGCATCCCGACCGCCGTCGACGAGATCGTGACCTCAACATCGGCGACCCTCGCACACCTCGCTCGCCATGCGCCCGACGTGCGGAGCGTCCTCTGCATCGGTGCCGACGGCATGCGTGATGAGTTTGCGGCTGCTGGGCTGGAGGTGACGATGGCGCGCGATGCCTGGGTGCCCGATCGCCCGGGCGGGCGCCTCGACCGACACCACGACGCCGTCGTCGTGGGCCTCGACCCCGAGATCGAGTACCGCGGTCTCGCCGCCGCGATGCGCGCCGTCGAGGATGGCGCGCGGCTCATCGCCACCAACGCGGATGCGCGCTACCCCACCGCGGATGGCTTCCTGCCGGGCGCCGGTTCCCTGGTGGCCGCTCTCGCCACTGCAACCGGCGTGGCTCCGGAAGTCATCGGCAAGCCGTCACCAGCCATGTTCGAGGCCATCCTGGAGGCAACGGGCGTGTCCGCAGGCGAGGCCGTGGTCATCGGCGACAACCCCGATGCCGACATCGTCGGGGCTCGGCGCGCAGGGTGCGCGAGCATCCTCGTGCTCACCGGCGTCGCGGACGCCGCCATGGCGGCCACGCTGACCGGGGAGCGGCGGCCGGACGAGGTCGCCGCCGATCCGGGCGCGGTCCTCGCGCTGCTCGAGGGTCGCCTCAGGTGAGGGAGCCGCGGCGCCAGGCATCCCATGCCCGCGCGGCGACCGCGCGGATCGGGGCCATCGTCGCGGGCGGCGCGAACGCCCGTGCGAATCCATTGAGTGCCACAGCCGCCACCTCGTCGGCCGTCAGCGACAGCGCAGTCGCGACGCGCGAGAGCTCTTCGCTGAGGGTGATCCCCGTCACCGTCCGATCGTCGGTGGACAGCGTGACGCTGACGCCCGCCCGATGCAGCTCGGCGATCGGATGCGCGTCGAGCCGCGCGACGATTCCGGCCTGGACGTTGGAGGTCGGGCACATGTCGAGCGTGATGTCCCGGGCCCGCAGGAGCTGGAGCAGCGCATCGTCGCCGGCGGCGGTGACGCCGTGCGCGACGCGCCGGACCCCGAAGTCGAGCACCTCGCGCACCCGTTGGGCGCCGGCAACCTCGCCGGCATGGGCTGTCAGGCTCAGTCCGCCCTCGCGCGCCGCAACGAACGCCGCGGCATGCGGTGGCGCGGGCCACTCCTCCTCGGGACCCGCGAGGTCGAATCCGACGACCCGGCTGCCACGGTCCGAGGCCACGCGTGCCAGCTCGACGTTGGCGGCCGGCGGGTGCGAGCGCATCGCCGTCACGATCAGCCCGATGAGCGGCGCGTTCGGCACCTCGCCCGCAGCCCGCGCCACGCCCGCCGCCACCGCATCGATGACCGCGGCCACGGACAGCCCAGACGCGAGATGGAGGCGCGGGGCCCACCTGATCTCGGCGTACGTGACGCCATCGGCGGCAAGGTCCTCGACGAGCTCAGCGCTCACGCGCTCCAGGGCGCCCTCGGTCTGGAGGAGGGAGATCGGCAGGTCGAAGTACGTCAGCAGCTCCGCCTGGTCTCGGCAGCGCTCGGGGCCGATCATGCGCGCCCGGGCCATCTCGAGGTCGACGTCCATGCCCAGCTCGCCGGCGAGCTCGACCGCCGTCGCAATGCGCATCGACCCATCGAGGTGCTGGTGGAGCTCCGCCTTGGGGAGCGGGCGGAGCGCTTCGGCCGAGTACATCCCTGCATGATACGGATGCGCCGCGCAGCGATGGCGCTGACCGCCGCGATCGGGCTTGGCCTGGTGCTTGCGCCGGGGGCGCCGAACCCTTCGGCGGGTCTCGCGTCGCACGACCTGATCGCGGAGGGCGCCGTCGCGGCCCTTGCGGCGCTCGACGCGCTCAGTGCCGATGTCGAGGATGCCCTGGATGGTGCCCGCATCGCGTCGGCGTCCGTGGTCAGCGGCGATGACCGGCCCACTACACACATCGACGACGCGGCCGGCCTGGCGGTGGCGGCGGAGGAGGTCGTGCCGCCGGTGAGGTCTGGCGTGAACGACCTGGCCGCTGTCGCGAGCGCGGCCGACCCCGGGGTCGCCCCGCCGCCCCAGCCAGTCGCCGCGGGCGAGCTCGCCTCGATCGGTGCGCAGCTCCGCGCCTCGGTGGAGGCCGCAGACCGCTTCTTCGTCATCCGCCGCCAGGCCACGGGACTGCCCGGGGTGCTCGATCGAGCGCTCGCCGCGCTCGATGACGGGTCGCTCGACGAGGCGCGGACCCTCGTGGCCGACGCCCGCGCCGATCACGGCGCCGTGGTGGCATGGGACAGCGATCAGCCGACGCTTCCGGTGTGGATCGAGACAACCGATGCGATGATCTCCGGCGTGGAGGACATCGTCGAAGCTCTCGAGGCGGGTGACGCGGCCGCCGCAGAGCGTGCGGGCGAGGACGTCTTCGCACTTGCCGACGAGGCTGCCCAGGCCGACCGCGCGCTGCGCATCGCGCTGGGAGAGGGCGGCGCGGGCCTGCTCGGACCGCCGCTCGAGCGGTTGGCGGCCACGCTCCGCGGCATCGAGGCGACCCGCAGCGCGATCATGGAGCTGGTTCGCTCGTGAGCGACGATCCGCACCTCGGCCGCCTGCTCGCCGATCGCTACCGAGTCGACGAGCTGGTGGCGCGCGGCGGCATGGCGCGGGTGTACCGGGCGCACGACGAGCGCCTGGCGCGCGACGTGGCGGTGAAGATCCTTTCGAGGCCATACGCCGACGAATCGGCGTTCACCGATCGGTTTCTGGCCGAGGCTCGCGCGGCGGCGTCACTGTCCCATCCCAGCCTCGTCCATGTCTACGACTCGGGCACCGACGGCGGCGCCCACTTCATCGTCATGGAGCTCCTCGATCGGCATCGATCCCTGCGCC
>JBDSJJ010000057.1:0-6730 GCA_039917415.1 Candidatus Limnocylindria bacterium
CGTTGAGCTCCTTCGGGAATTTGCTCTCCTCGAGAACGGCGTTGCGGCGGATCTCGACGATGGTGTCGACGTGCTCGATGAGCACCGGGCAGCCCTCGACGCACCAGCCGCAGGTCGTGCATTGCCACACGGCCTCCTCGGGAATCGCGTTGTCGATGAGCGGCAGGCTGAGCGCCTCCTCGGCCCGCCCGCGAGCCAGGGCCAGCGCATCCTCCGACGCCGCCGCTCCCCCACTCGCCCCGCCCTTCCAGGCCCGCTGCGCCGATGCAGCCGCGGCCAGCGCCGTCTCGGCCGATGCGATCTGGTCGCGCAAACCCTCCATCAGGTGCTTGGGCGACAGCGTCTTGCCGGTCATCGAGGCGGGACAGAACTCCATGCAGCGCCCGCACTCGGTGCAGGCAAGGCCGTCAGCGAGGTGGCGCCAGGTCAGGTCCTTCAGGCCCTTGGCGCCGAAGACCGGCAGCTCCTCGCCCTCCTCCGGCTCGGCCTCGAGGTCCATCTTGCGCAGGGCGCCGCGCGGCTCGAGGTTGCGGAAGTAGACGTTCGGCTCACTGCTGATGATGTGGAGATGCTTGCTGTACGGCAGGTACGCGCCGAAGCCGAGCACGAGGATGATGTGCGCCCAGGCCATGACACCGAAGCCGATGCTGGCCGCCTGCTCGCCGATGCCTTCCAGCGCCAGGCTCAGCGGTCCCGCCAGGATGGCCCAGGTGCGGCTGGGATCGTCCGGTTCCAGGACGTAGCCGAAGGCGTCGCCCAGCCACTCGGTCAGCACGATGCTGAAGATCAGCCCCAGGATGACGAACGCGTCACGGGTCAGGGCCAGACGCGCGGGCCGCGTCACCGTCCGACGGATCACGAAGTACACGACCGATGCCAGCACCAGGCCCACGAAGACGTTGGCGAACAGGACGATCACGCTCCAGAAGAAGCCGCCGATCGGCCAACCGACGATCGCCTCGACCAGCCCGTTGGTGAGGTAGTTGCCAGTGGTGGCGAGCAGGACGATGAAGCCCCAGAACACGAAGGCGTGGGTCAGGCCAGGCCCGAGGTCATCGAGCAACCGCCGCTGGCCGAAGACGAAGACGGCCAGCGCCTTGATCCGCTCGGGGACCCGGTCGAATCGGTCGAGCGGCCGTCCGCTGCGCAGCACCGCCATATGCCATCGCGCGCGTCGCCAGAACAGGAAGATCGCCGTGGCCACGGGCACGACGATCAGCGGGTAGAGCGGGATGCTGGCTTCCATGGGTCGCGCCATGGTAGCGGCGCGACGGTGTGGCTAGTGGTCGCCCCCCGCGAGCTGGTCGAGCGCGTGCCGCAGGACCGGTAGCAGAGCGTCGAGCGATTCGACGGCGCCCTTCGGCGACCCCGGAACGTTGACCACGAGCGTCGAGCCGCGCGACCCGACGACCGCACGCGAGAGCGCGGCCATGGGCGTCGAGGCGAATCCCGACGAGCGCATGAGCTCCGACAGCCCGGGCGCCTCGCGGTCGATGACGCGCCGCGTGGCGGCCGGGGTGACGTCCGTCGGCGAGAGCCCGGTACCCCCGGTCGTGATGATCAGCCGATGCCCGGCATCCGCCAGTCGCACCAGGAGCGCGGCAATCTGGCTCTCATCGTCCGGGACGACGATCGGGTGCACGGCAACGTCGAACCCGGCCTCGGAGAGGCGAGCGACCAGGGCGGGACCGGATGCATCGTCTCGTTCCCCGGCGGCGGATCGGTTGGAGCACGTGACGACGACGGCCTCGTGCCTGGCCGGCTCCTGGGCCCGGGCGTCGCGCTGGTATTCGCCGGAGCGTCCGCCGGACTTCTCCACCAGCTGGATGGCCTCGATCACGATGTCGCGCTGGAGCGCCTTCGCCATGTCGTAAACCGTGAGCGCTGCGACGCTCGCCGCGGTCAACGCTTCCATCTCGACCCCGGTGCGCGCCGTGACGTGGACCTCGGTCCGGATCACGATCGTGCCGGTTGCACGATCGGGTGTGAGCTCCAGGTCGACCCGGTCAAGCGGCAGTGGATGGCAGAGCGGGATCAGCTCCGAGGTGCGCTTGGCGGCGCCGATGCCGGCCAGCCGTGCTGTCACCAGCGCATCTCCCTTCGGACCGCCCGCATCGAGGAGGTCGGCGAGGACGTCGGGTCGCATGCGCACGGTCGCCTCGGCCACGGCCCGCCTGGCCGTGATCGGCTTGTCCCCCACGTCGACCATCCGCGGCGTCCCGTCGTCGCCGAGATGCGAGGGACGCTTCACTCGGACGACCCCAGCACGATGGCCTGGTAGCGGGCCCCCGACTCCGTGGCAGCCGCGCCCTCCGGGACCACGAGCAGAGCGTTCGCCACCGCGAGCGGCAGCAGCTGCGAGGAGCCCTGGCCTCCCGACGATCGTGCGCGGAAGCCGTCAAGCGAGGCATCCAACCTCACCCGCAGGTAGGCGCGCCGTGCGGGATCCTTCGCGATCTCCTCGTCGACTCGCGCGTCGACGCGCACGCGGCCGTCGCCCACCAGTCCGAGCATGGCCCGAATCATCGGCCGAACGAACAGCTCGAACGTGACGAGGGCGCTGACCGGATTCCCGGGAAGTCCGATGACCGGCACGGCCCCGATGCGGCCGAATGCCAGTGGCTTGCCGGGCTGCACCGCGATCCGCCAGAAGTCCAGGGTGCCCAACTGCTCGATGACGCTTCGGACGTGGTCGTGCGCGCCGACGCTCACGCCGCCGGACACGACGAGCAGGTCCGCGCCATCGGTTGCACGGCGGATGCATTGCTCGATGGCGGCCGGGTCGTCCGGCGCCCGTGCGACGACCACCGGCTGTCCGCCGGCCTCGCCGACAGCCGCCGCCAGGGCCGGAGCGTTGGCGTCGTGGATCTGGCCGGGCGCAAGCTCCGCCCCGACGTCGACCAGCTCGTCCCCGGTCGACAGGATGGCCACCCGCGGCCGGCGGCGCACGTCCACCACCGCTCGACCGAGCGTGGCGAGGAGGCCGATGCCCGAGGGTGTCAGCGGGCCTCGGGCAATCCGAATGCGCTGGCCGGCGACGAAGTCCAGTCCCGCGGGCCGTACGTGCGCACCCGCACGCGGTGCGGCAGTCGTCGAGATGCGCTCCCCCGCCTCGATGACGTCCTCGACCGGGACCACGCTGTCCGCCCCGGGCGGCACCGGTGCGCCGGTCATGATGCGCACCGCCGTCCCGTCGGCCACCGGCGGCGACGGCGGGCCGCCTGCCCGCGATTCTCCGATGATCCGGCGCTCGGCCGCGCCGTCACCCGACCGGATGGCGAAGCCGTCCATGGCCGAGTTCGCGAATGGCGGGACATCCGCGGCCGCCACGAGCTCGTGGTCCACCAGGACCCGGCCCGCTGCATCGGCGAGATCCACCGGCTCGGCGTCGGTCGAGCGCACGCCTTCCAGCAGCCGGGTCAGCGCCTCGTCGACCGACAGCATCGGGCTCAGACGCCCAACTTCATGCGGGCCTCGATCAGCCGCATGATCCCGCGACGCGTCACGAGACCGATCGGCAGGCGCTCCTCGTCCCCGATCACCGGCAGCTGGCTCACCTCGCGCTCCTGGATGAGCCGCAGAGCGTCGACCAGGGGTTCATCCGGCCCGATGGTGGCGAGGTCGGCATAGCGCGTCATGATGTCGGTCACGCGAGCCCCATCCCACGCATCGCGCGGCACGGTGCGCACGTCAGCCAGCGTGACGACGCCGGCCAGCCCGCCGTCGGGATGGCGCACCAGGAACGATCGATCGTCGCCACGCATGAGGTGGTCGGAGACGAGGTCCGACACCGAGTCGTTGGGCGAGACGGTCGCGGGCGCGAGGTCCATTGCGTCGCGTACACGCACTCCGCTGAGAGAACGCTCGAGCCCGGCCTGCGCCTGCGACTGCTCGGCGGCAGTGGCCAGGAACCAGCCGACGAGCGCCAGCCACAGTCCGCTGCCGATGTCCCGCGAGCGCAGCGCCCAGAAAACCCCGCCCGCCACCATGAGGTAACCGATCACCCGGCCAACGATCGCCGCCTGGCGTGTGGCGGTCAGCTGGTCCCCACGGATCCGCCACAGGATGGCCCGCAGCACCCGGCCGCCGTCCATCGGGTAGCCGGGCACGAGGTTGAAGATCCCGAGCACGATGTTGATGAAGCCGAGCCAGCTGAGCAACGTCTGCGCCTCGCGCTGCGGCACGACCGCGCCGAGGGCGAGAAGCGCGGCTCCGAGCAGCAGGCTGGAGATCGGACCGGCAAGAGCGATCATCGCCTCGTCGCGCGGACGCTTGCTGTCGGCCTCGATGCTCGTGGCGCCGCCGAAGATGAACAGCGTGATTCCCGAGACCTTGAGGCCCAGGCGTCGGGCCACGACGGCGTGCGAGAACTCGTGGATCAGGACCGAGGCGAAGAACAGGATCGCCGTGCCGGCCCCGAGGAGCCAGTACTGCGTCGTGGTCAGTCCCGGGGTGACACGCGGAAAGAATGCGTCGGCCAGCGAGAAGGTCAGCAGTCCCGCGATCACGAGCCAACTGGGATGCACGGCCAGGTCGATCCCGGCAATGCGTGCGACCTTCCAACCCGAGCCCATGGGCTGAGTCTAGATCAGGTCGCTGGCACCGTCCTCGGAGCGTGATCGCCAGCGCGAGAACCCGACCAGCGTGACCGCCAGCGCCGTGACGATGATGGCCGCGCCGGCCGCCAGGGCGGCATCGAACCAAAAGCCGTCGGGAAACAGCACGATGAGCTGCGATCCTTCGGCGAACAGGTACGTGTCCGGCGGGAAGAAGACCGCGTGGAAGGCGAGGAACGCCGGCTCGAAGGCCACGGCGAAGACGACGGCCAGGACGAACGCCGCTGCGCCGATGGATCCGGCGGCGGCCACCATGATCCTCCCCTGCCGCCTTCGCTCCCCGCGAAGCCAGGACCCGGTCACGCCCGCGATGACCAGGGCCATCACCGCGGCCGCCACCAGGACCTGGACCAGCCGCGAGACATCGGACATGTGCGACCGCTCGCGATCGTCGAGGAGCGACCCCTCGCCCTCAAGGCTGACCGCGAAGTCGCCTCCCAGGAAGAGGTCGCCGAGAATCTCGGTCGTCACCCGGTCCACCTCGGCGGGGGCGACGCCGAGCGCGGCTGCCACGTCGTGCCGCGCCTGGAGCACGGACGTGAACCACGGGTTGAACAGGAGCAGTGGCCCGGCGAGCGTGATGGCGACGACCAGACCGAGACCGAACAGGGCGCCGACGGGGCCAGGCCAACGGGACATCGAACGCGAACCGTCGAGCGTCAGAGAACGCGCCCGGCCATGCGGGTCGAGCCGATGAACATCGAGAGCGCCAGGCCGACGATGCTGATCACGATCGACCCGAGCAGTGCCGCGAGGAAGTCACCGACCACGAAGCCCAGGTCGAGCTCGGCCGATATGACGCCGGTCAGCAGCAGCATCAGCGCGTTGATGACGAGCAGGAACAGGCCAAGGGTCATGATCGTGATCGGCAACGTGAAGATGCGGAGGATGGGCCGCAGGAAGGTGTTCACGCCGGCAAAGATCGCGGCGACCAGCAGCAGCTTCCACCATTCACCGGTGAATTCCAGGTTCGGGACGATGATCACCGCCACGTAAAGGGCGGCGGCGTTGACCAGGATCTGGATGACTCGGTCCATGTGCCTAGCCTAGCCGATGGCGTCCACGCCCGGCGGCCCGGCAAGCAGACGCCCGCGGACCCAGGCGCCGCGCACCATGTTCGGGTGCGGCCGGAATATGAGCCGGCTCGCGAGGTCCTCGGCTGCGTCCGGCGACTCGTCGCCGAGCAGCGGTGTGGTGAGACGTGGATCGACAGCGATGAGATCCGCCTGCTTGCCCACCTCGATCGACCCGATCTCGTCCTCCATCCCGAGCGCGGCGGCGCCGTCGAGGGTCGCGACCCGCAGCCAGTCCAGCGGACGCAGCGCTGCGCCGCCGTGCGCCCGATCAATGAGTTCGAGGACCCGCTGCGTCACCGCCCCCGCGCGCATGACGCTGAACATCGACACCTCCGGGCCGCCGGCCACGTCGCTGCCCAGGCCGATCCGCATCCCGGCGGCCGCGTGCCCGGTGAGCGGCATCATGCCGCTGGACAGGAAGAGGTTCGAAGCCGGGCAGTGGGCCACGGACGATCCGCTGGAGACGAGCCGGCGCACCTCGTCCGCGGAAAGGTGAATGGCATGCGCCAGGATCGTCCGCGCGCCGAGGCCCCCCGCGTCCTCGTACACGCCGAGATAGTCATTCGCTCCGGGGAACAGGCGCTTCACCTCCTCGATCTCGCCCGCGTCCTCCGAGAGGTGCGTCTGCCAGTACGCGCCGTGCCGGGCGGCCAGGGCGGCGGACTCGCGAAGCATGTCGGCCGAGCAGCTGACCGCGAAGCGTGGCGTGAAGGCGTATTGCAGGCGGCCGTCGTCGCGTCCGTGCCAGCGCGCCGCGAGGTCATCGGACTGTCGCAGACTCGTCTCCAGGATGTCGGCCGGGCGGATGTCCTCGTCGTAGGTCAGCCGGTCCATCATCACCTTGCCGATGACGGCGCGAATGCCGTGCGCCTCGGCGGCCTCGAAGGCGGCATCGGTCGAATCGGCCCACAGGGCGGCGTACGCGACGACCGTGGTGGTTCCGGCGGCTGCGAATGCACGCCACGCGGCTGGCGCCTGCCGCTCCGCCACGGAGCGGTCGTAGGCTCGTTCGAGAGGGAAGATGTAGCGATCGAGCCA
>JBDSJJ010000058.1:0-16477 GCA_039917415.1 Candidatus Limnocylindria bacterium
GCGAGGTCGACGTCGTACGCCAGGGCGACCGCATCCGCGTAACGGTTGGCGAGCTCGACCTGGCCCTGGGTCAGGGCAGTGCCCAGGCTTGCCACGACGTTCGTAAAGCCCGCCTGGTGGGCCGCCATGACATCGGTGTAGTCCTCGACGATGACGGCCTGCTTCTCGCGACGAATCGCGCCCTTGGCAAGGTCGATCCCGTAAAGGGTGCGGCTCTTGTCGAAGAGCGGCGTGGCGGGTGAATTCAGGTACTTCGGACCCTCCGCGTCGGGGAGGATCCGACCCCCAAGCCCGACCGGGCGACCGGAGGCGTCGCGGATCGGGATGATGATCCGGCCGCGGAAGCGATCGTAAACGCTCCCTCGGTTGGACGCGCTGGCCAGCCCGGACCCGATGAGGTCGGCGTCGCTGAATCCCTTGGCGCGCAGGCGTTTCGACATCGCCTCCCAGGTGTTCGGGGCATAGCCGATCCCGAACCGCTCAAGGGTCTCCTCGGATAGACCGCGCTCGACGAGGTAGGCCCGCGCGCGCTCGGCCTGCTGAGCCTGGAGCAGGACTTCGCGATACCAGGCAATGGCGGCCTCGAGCGATTCGCGCAGGCGACGCTTGAGCCGATCCTCCCGCGCACTGTGCTCGCTGAGCTCTACGCCCGCACGATCCGCGAGCCGGGAGAGTGCCTCGCGAAAGTCGAGGCCGTCGCGCCGCATCACGAACGTGAAGATGTCGCCATGCTCCCCGCATCCGAAGCAGTGCCAGGTCTCGCGATCCGGGGTCACGATGAACGAGGGCGTCTTCTCGGCGTGGAAGGGACAGAGGCCCTTCTGGACGGTACCCGCTCGCTTGAGGGCGACGGTCTCGCCGACCACATCGGCGACGGGGAGCTTCGACTTGATCTCGGCAACGATGCCGGACGACGTGCTGATCGAATCGATCCTCAGCGCAGACGCTCTGCGCTTGTCAAGGGGTTTGTCAAGGGGTTGAACCCAATTCTAGCACGTTGTCAAGTTTTGGTCCCTCCAGTCGAGCGTTTCCACGCACATCCGAGCACGGAGTAGACTTCCCCACCGGAACTCACCGCACTGCACCGCAGGGGACCTTCGCCCATGATGGGATCGCAACCCGCGCCACCTGGACGTGAAGCGCGCTCAGCCGATGGCGTGCGCGATGCGTTCCGCGAACTCCACGGCACGCGGCTGCACGGGTTCGCGCTGCTCCTGACGCTGGGGGATCGTGCTGCGGCAGCTCGGCTGGCCGCGGAGGCACTTGCCGAGGGAGTGGGCCGAGTGGGCGAGCTCCGACATCCGGTGCGGGGAGCGGCATGGCTGCGCGCTCACGTCGTGCGGGCGTCACGTGTGAACGATCGCCGTCGCGCGGTCCCGGCCGGGCAGTCCGAGGTGACGCTGACTCCGCTGGGAGTGGATCGAGCAGTCCTGGCCGGCCTGTCGCGCGTCGATCACCTGGGCCGCGCGGCACTGATCGCCGGACTGGTCGAGCGATTTGACCGCGGGGACGTAGCGACGATCGTCGGACGCGACGGCGCGCGACTCGATCGCCTTCTGAGAAAGGCACGCGAGTCGTACGCCGCGGGCCACATGGCGTTGGCGCCGAACCATGAAGTCCCGACGCCGGGCCCGATGGTCGAGCGCATCCGCGACGTCACCCGGCGGGCCCTGCAGTGAGCGACGTCCACGACCGATTCGACACGTGGCTGGCGGCCGACGGCGCGGCCGAGCTGTCGCGGGACGTGGCGCTCCACTCTTCCGGCTGCGACCGATGCCTCGGACAGGCCGCCGCGATCGACGGGCTGCTGCGGCTGGACGTCGGCGCCGCGACCTCCCCGCCGATCCTCGACACCGCACGCGATGGATCGGTCCACACTGGATTGATCGAACCGCGCAAGGTCGCATGGATCGCCGCTGCCGGTGTCCTGGCCCTGGTCACCGCCATCGGCGTCGGGAACCTCGGTCTCGCGCGCACGGGCCCAGCTGGCGCCGGGCAATCCCGGACGCCCATCAACGAGGGTGTGCTCGGAGGCGCCGGCGGTCCATCGGCCAACCCGCACACTCCTTCGGCCCCAACCGACGCCGTGTCGGCCTCTCCCGTCAGCAGCGAATCCGAGCCGGCTGCATCGATCGGTCCGTCCATTGCGACCGCGCGCCCGACGGCGGCGCCGACTTCCGCCCCCGCGCTACAGCCCACGACCGCCCCGTCGGCGACCCCGGATCCCACGCGAACGGCCGAACCGAAGCCAAGCCCAAGCCAGACGGCGGCTCCGACGCCAAGCCCGACCATCTCTCCGCCCCCGACGCCGACACCGACTCTCGAACCGACGCCTACGCCCGTTCCGAACTGCGAAGACGGCATCGACAACGACGACGACCTGCTCATCGACGGCGCGGATCCGGGCTGTGTGCTCGCGAACGACGAGTTCGCCGCCTGAGCGACTGCTAGAGACCTGGAAGTTGACGAACGCGGGCTCGGCGATGAGGCACACGACGCTCATCACCTTGATGAGAATGTGCATCCCGACCCCGGCCACCGTCAGGGGAAAGGCGATGCCGGCGGTCGGATCCGGTCGACTACTTGTCGCGCGTCTCCGTCTGGCTGATCGCGGCCTGCGCCGCGGCAAGGCGGGCCACGGGAACGCGGAACGGTGAGCAGGACACGTAGTCCAGGCCCACCTCGTGGCAGAACGCGATGCTCTGCGGATCGCCGCCGTGCTCGCCACAGATCCCGATCTTGAGGTCCTTCTTCGTCGATCGGCCCTTCTCGACGCCGATGCGAACGAGCTGGCCGATCCCCGCGGCGTCCAGCACCTGGAACGGGTTCTCCGGAAGCACCTTGCGGTCGACGTACTGCATGAGGAACTTGCCCTCGGCGTCGTCGCGGGAGTAGCCGAAGCCCATCTGGGTCAGGTCATTCGTCCCGAAGCTGAAGAACTCGGCGTACTCGGCGATCTCGTCGGCGGTCAGAGCACCGCGCGGCACCTCGATCATCGTGCCGAACTTGTAGTCCACCTGCTGTCCGCTGCGCTCGACGATGCGGGCGACCTCGGCCTCAAGGATCTCGCGCGTCGCGCGCAGCTCGTTCACATGTCCGACGAGCGGAATCATGATCTCCGGCAGCGGGGTGAGGCCCTCCGCGGCGACGCGCGCCGCTCCGGCCAGGATCGCGCGGCCCTGCATCTTCACGATGTCGGGCACCATGAGGCCCAGCCGCACGCCGCGCAGGCCGAGCATCGGATTCTGCTCGCGCATTGACTCGACCGCATGGAGCAACTCGGTCTTGTCGGCCAGCTGCTTCTCGAGCTCGGACCGATCCGTGGCAGGCGATCGCTTGAGGCCCGGCTCCGGGTCTGAAAGATTGAGCTTGCGCATCGCCCGCGCTGCGTCCTTCTGGCCGAACAGCTTCACCAGGCCCTGCTGCACCAGGCCGGCGTCGACGCCGAGAGGCCCGTCAGTCAGGTCGAGCGTCGTCTGGAGGCGGGTCGTGTCGGCCACCAGCTCTTCGTACGAGGGCAGGAACTCGTGAAGGGGCGGGTCGATGAGACGGATGACGACCGGCAGGCCGTCCATCGCGCGGAACAGGCCCGCGAAGTCGTCGGTCTGCAGCTTCTCGAGCTCGGCCAGCGCGGCGTCGAACGTCGCGATCGCCTCGCGATCCTGATCGGATCGATCGCCATCGGCCTTTGCCTTGGCGGCCGTCGCGGCGTGCGCGCTGAGGATCATGCGGCGCACGGTCGGAAGGCGATCCTCCTCGAAGAACATGTGCTCGGTCCGGCACAGGCCGATGCCCTGGGCGCCGAACGCCCGGGCGCGCTCCGCGTCTCGGGGGTAGTCCGCATTGGCCCAGACCTGCATCGTGCGGACCTCATCGGCCCAGCCGAGCAGCGTGGCCAGGTCGTGCTCATCCTCGAATCGGGCCTCGATGGTCGGTAGCTCGCCGGCGAAGATCTCGCCGGTCGTGCCATCGATGCTGATGAGGTCGCCCTCCTGCACCGTCGACGACCCGGCGCGCATCTGGCGCTTGGCGTAGTCGATCTTCAGCGACTCGGCGCCGGCCACGCAGGGCAGGCCCATGGAGCGGGCCACCACGGCCGCATGGCTCGTCGCGCCTCCGCGCGCGGTGAGGACTCCCTTCGCGGCGAGCATCCCGTGGACGTCATCGGGGCTCGTCTCGATGCGCACCAGGATCACCGGATTGCCGGCCTCCTTGGCTACCACCGCTCGGTCGGGATCGAAGATCGCCTGGCCTACTGCAGCCCCAGGAGAGGCATTCAGGCCCTTACCGAGAAGCCGAATCCCCACCGTCTCCTTGGCGGCGTCATCGAAGCGCGGCAGGAGGAGTTGGACGATCTGGGCGGGATCGACGCGCTGGAGCGCCTCCTCCTTGGTCAGGACGCCCTCGTTCACCATATCCACCGCGATTTTCACGGCGGCCGGCGCCGTGCGCTTCCCCGAGCGCGTCTGGAGCATGTAGAGCTTGCCGCGCTCGATGGTGAACTCGAGGTCCTGCATGTCGCGGTAATGGCCCTCGAGACGCTGCGCGATTTCCTCGAACTGCGCGTACACCTCGGGCATCGCGTCGCGCATCTGGCTGATCTTGGCCGGGGTGCGCACGCCAGCGACGACGTCCTCGCCCTGGGCGTTCGTGAGGTACTCGCCGTACAGGGCGCTCTCGCCGGTGTTCGGGTCGCGGGTGAAGGCGACGCCCGTGCCCGAGTCGTCGCCCATGTTGCCGAAGACCATCGTCACGACGTTCACGGCAGTGCCGAGGTCGTGCGGGATCTTGTTGAACTCGCGGTAGTCGTGGGCACGCTTGCCGAACCAGGAGTCGAACACGGCACGCACGGCCAGCTCGAGCTGCCGATACGGATCGGTCGGGAACTCCTCCCCGGTCTTGTCCTTCACGATCTCCGCGAATCGGTTGCCGATGTCACGCAGCTGGTCGGCATCGAGGTCGGTGTCGAGCTTCGCCTTCGCCCGCTCCTTGAGCTCGTCGAACGGCCCGTCGAAGTCCTCGGCCTTCAGGCCCAGCACGATCCGTCCGAACATCGCCACGAAGCGGCGCCAGGCGTCCCAAGCGAAGCGCTCGTTTCCCGTCAGCCTGATCAGCCCCTGCACGGTGTCGGGATTCAGGCCCAGGTTGAGGACCGTGTCCATCATTCCCGGCATGCTGAACGCAGCCCCGGAGCGGACGCTCACGAGGAGCGGGTGCTCGGGATTGCCGAAGCCCTTCCCGGTCTGCTGCTCGAGCGTCTTCATGTGCGCGACGGTGTCGTCCCACAGGCCGGCCGGCATCTCCTTGCCGGCGGCGTAGTAGGCGTTGCAGGCCTCGGTCGTGATCGTGAAGCCCGGAGGGACGGGCAGCCCCGCATTCGTCATCTCCGCCAGGCCGGCGCCCTTGCCGCCGAGCGTCGAGCGCATGCTCGCGTTGCCCTCGGCGAACGTATAGATCAACTGACCGTTTCTCCCAGCCGGGGCCTTCGACTTCGCGGTTGACTTGCGCGGCTTGCGACTGGTCGTGGCGGGCTTGCGGGCGCTCGTGGGCATGCGGCGAATGGGCTCCTCGTTCGTTCGCTTGGTGGGGAAGCTGAATTGTACCGCGCGAGGCCGGGGATACGACCTACCAGGAATTCCCGATACGCCAGTCGACGGCGACGGGCACGTCAAGGGCCAGGTCGGCGGGCGTTCGCTGCGTGCGAAGGATCATCACGTGGCCGTCCTCGCTCGGACTCCGGAGCCGCTCGCCGTCCGGCATGCGGATCGATGTCGGGCCGGCCCACGTCTCCCAGCCGAGCCGCTCGTAGAAGTCGTTCTTCGCCGTGCCCAGCGCGCCGAGCGTGTATTCCTCCTCGATGATCTCCCCGACCCGCCGCATCGTCGTGGCGCCATGCCCGCTGGCCTGTGAGGCCGGCAGTGTCGCGACGTGCTCGATGTAGCCGACATCGAGCGCGAGGTCGGCCTCGTGGCCGAGGTAGAGACGCCGATCCACGATCATCGCGTGCGAGATCACCCGCCCATCCAGCTCGCCCATGACGTGGAGCCCAGGGCCGACCCGCTCCCAGGCCGATGCGAACGATTCGCCGAACGCGGCCTCGCAAAGCGCCGTCAGCTCCACGAGCTGCGTCGGCACCAGCTCGTCGGTCTGCGAGGTGGTGATGCGAAGCGTGCTCACTCCCCGATGCCCAGCCAGCCGCGCACCAGCGCAAACGCGAACAGCGGGCGAATGCCGGCCACGGTGCGTCCCGGCCACCCGGCATGCTGGAGGTAGACCCCACGGGCCTTGGCCACGATCCGGGATCGCGCCGCACCTTGCAGCTCCCCAGCCAGCGTGCGGAACTCCGCGAAGGCAGCCACGTCGTCATCGGCCAACCACCGCGCGTCCGCGAGCGCCTCGCGCGCCATCGCGTCGCCCGGAAGCAGCTCGGTCGCCCGTCCGGCTGCCTGGAATGCCCCGCGCGCGTCGCCGGTGCGCACGAGCGCCTGCGCCAGCGCCAGCTGGGCCGGCCCGTTACCCGGCTCCAGCTTGACTGCGCGACGCGCCGCCTCAACGCTCATCGCCGGTTGCGCCGCTCCGAGACGCTCGCGCGCCTCGGCAACGGTCCACATCGTCTGCCGCGGATCGTTGCGAGCCAGGCGTCCGAACTCGGCCGCGGCGTCGCGGTGCGCTCCCTTGCTGGAGAGGACGACTGCGAGGAGCTCGCGGTAGCGAATCTCGTCCGGATCAAGCCGCACGGCCGCCTGGGCATGGGTCTCGGCTTCGTCCAGCCGCCCGAGGCCCAGCAGAGCCCGAGCTCGGAACTCATGCGCCGCGTCGTCGCCGGGTCGCTCGGCAAGCAGGTCGCCCGTCAGGCGCAGCACCTCGACGTGATCGCCATGCGCGAGTGCCGCCTGGGCGTCGTCGTGCACGGATCCCACGGTCAATCGGCGCCGGTGGTCTCGCGCGGGACACCCACCCAGTTCGATCGTCCGGCGACCAGGTCGGCGACCCGGGTCGGAACGAGGTCGAACGCCACGCGTTCCTGCGTCATCGTATCGCGGTCCCTGATGGTCGCGGCTCCATCCTCCAGCGATTCAGGGTCGACGGTGACGCAGTACGGGGTGCCGATCTCGTCCTGGCGACGGTAGAGCTTGCCGATCGACGCGGTGTCGTCGTACATGGCTGCAACGAGGGGCTTGATGTCGGCGGTCAGGCGGCGTGCCCGTTCGACGAGCTCAGGTCGGTTACGCAGCAGCGGGAGCACGGCCGCCTTCACCGGAGCCAGGTCCGGCCGGATGCGCAGCACCACGCGCTTCTCCTTGGCCACCTGCTCCTCGGTGTACCCGTCGACGAGCACGGTCAGGAACGCGCGATCCACGCCCATGGCGGGCTCGATGACGTACGGCACGATGTGCTCGCCCGCTTCCTCGTCGAAGACCTCGAGCTTCTTGCCACTGCCGGCGGCGTGGGCGCGCAGATCGAAGTCGGTGCGGTCCGCGATCCCCTCGAGCTCCGACCAGCCGATCGGGTACTCGTACTCGATGTCGGTGGTCTGCTTGCTGTAGTGGCTCAGCTCATCGGCTGCGTGCGGTCGCAGACGCAGGCGCTCGGCCGAGATGCCGAGCACATCGGTCCACCAGGCGTGACGTGTCTCGACCCAGCGGGCGAACCACTCGTCCTCATCGCGGGGGTGGACAAAGAACTCCATCTCCATCTGCTCGAATTCGCGCAGCCGGAAGATGAAGTTGCCGGGCGTGATCTCGTTGCGGAAGGATCGGCCCATCTGCGCGATGCCGAACGGCAGCTTGCGACGCATGCTCGTGGCGACGTTCTCGAACTGGACGAACATGGCCTGCGCGGTCTCGGGACGCAGGTAGGCCAACGACGACGACTCGGCCACGGGGCCGACATGGGTCGAGAACATCAGGTTGAACTGGCGCGCGTCGGTGAGCGTGCCCTTGTTCCCGCAGTTCGGACAGGCGATCTCGGACGGCGCGCCCTTGAGGTCGTCCTCGCGGAAGCGGTTCTTGCAGCTGCGGCAGTCGAACATCGGGTCGCTGAAACCTGCCACGTGGCCGGACGCTTCCCACACACGCGGGCTCATGATGATCGCGGCGTCCAGGCCGACGACGTCGTCGCGCAGCTGCACCATGTGGCGCCACCACGCGGCCTTGATGTTGTTTTTCAGCTCGACGCCCAGCGGGCCGTAGTCCCAGAAGCCCGCCATACCGCCGTAGATCTCGCTCGAAGGGAAGACGAACCCGCGTCGCTTGGCGAGACTGCTGATGACGTCGAAGTTGGAGGCTGGCACGGTCGGTCGAGGGCTCCTGCGGTTCGTTTGGCGGATGCCCGAGTCTAACGGAGAGCTTGGAACCGGGACCGCCTCAGCCCACCTCCACCGCGCCGAGCGCCGCCTCGCGGGCTGCGACCTCGTCGAGGAAGTCGCGGGAGCGCAGCTCGCGCTCAAGGACCGCCGAGACGGCACCGTGGAGGAGACGCTCGACCTCGCGATGCACCGCGGCTTCGAGATGCAGCCCCAGCACGCCGACCAGCGGCGAGCGCTGGAGGTGCCGCATGACCTTCAGAGCCGCGACCGACACCGGTCGCGCGCCGCGGCTGGCGTGCGAGCACTGCGGGCACAGCACCCCGCCAGCCACGGACGAAAAGGCGTTCCCCGCCGGCTCGATCGCCGCACCGCACTCAAGGCATCTCGTGAGCTCCGGGCGGAAGCCCATGGCATCGAGCAGCGCGAGCTCGAACCAGCGGGCCACGACCTCGCGCTGGACGGCGGATCCGGCATCCAGGGCCGAGAGTGACTGGGCCAGGAGGCGAAAGGCCTCGTGCGAATCGGCGGCACCCTCGCAGAAGCGGTCCGCCAGCTCGATCACGTACCACGCCGTTGCCGTGGAGTGCAGGTCGTTGCGCAGGCCGAGATGCGGATCCTCGAGCGAGGACGAGGTGACGACGTCGAAGGTGCGACCGACGGCCAGCACGAGCTGCACGTCGCTGAACGGCTCGAGCGCGCCGCCGATGCGTGAACGGGTGCGCCGCACCCCCTTGGCGATGACCCGCAGCTTGCCGAGGCGCGGCGTGAGGACGGTGAGGACCCGGTCGGCCTCGCCCAGGTTCATCGAGCGCAGCACGATGGCCTCGGTCTTGTAAATGCGCGGTCGCGGGCTCATCGGGCCGTGATGTAGAACTTGCTACATGCGCGTATCATGATCGTGATGCCGATGATCTCGCCGCCCAGCCTCGCGCTATGACCCGGCTGCTCGAAGAGGTCGGGTACCCTTCCGGCGTGGACATCAGGACCGAGTTTAGCCACATCCTGGCCGACATCGAGACCGAGATGGCGAGCGTCCTCGACGAGCGCGACGGGCACGCCCGATCCCTGTACGAGATGCTCTCCTATCACCTCGGTCTCGACGGCGATCCGGGCGTTCGCGGCAAGCGCATGCGCCCGCTGCTCGGCGCGCTCGCCTACCAGTCGCTCACCGGCGACTATCGGCCCGCCATGCCCGGGGCGGCGGCGGTGGAGCTCGGCCACAACTTCAGCCTGGTCCACGATGACATCGAGGATGCCGATCTCGAGCGCCGACATCGGCCCACGCTGTGGGCCATCTGGGGCATTCCCCTCGCCATCAATGCCGGAGACGCGCTCTTTGCCCTGTCGCGGCTCGCCCTGTATCGGCTGCTGGGCGACTTCAGCGAGACCCGCGTGCTGGCGCTCATGCGCGTGTACGACGAAACCTGCCTGGCGCTGTGCGAGGGCCAGTACCTCGACATCAGCTTCGAGCGACGCGCCGATGTCACGGTCGACGCCTACCTCGAGATGATCGGCCGCAAGACGGCCGCCCTGCTCGCCGCTTCGGTGCAGGCGGGCGCCATCCTGGCGACCGATGACGCCGAGGTGGTCGAGGCCTACCGTCGCTTCGGCTACGACCTCGGCATGGCGTTCCAGATGGCCGATGACGTGAAGGGCACGTTCTGGAGCTCATCGGAGTCCGGCAAGCCGGAGGCCGGCGACGTGCGCAAGCGAAAGAAGACGCTGCCGATCGTGTGGGCCCTCGAGCATGCCTCGGCCGAGAACCGGCAGCGCCTGGCCACGATTTACCATGACGGCATGCGCGCCACCGACGGGCGTGGACCCGAGCCGCAGGCGGCGCGCCAGATGACGGACGACGAAGTCGGCGAGGTGCTCGAGCTCCTCGAGGAGTGCGGCGCCCGAGAGCACTCCCTGTCCGAAGCGCGGCACTACCGAGACCGCGCCCTTGAGCATCTCGAAAAGCTGCCCTGCCTGCCGGACGGCAAGCGCGAGCTGGCCGCCCTCGTCCGATCGGTGATCGCGGCCTAGCAATCAGGCCGTCTGGGTGCTCGATCTATCGCGCACTTCGGCTTACTTGGACCTCAGCCGCGATTCACGCTCGATCCATCGAGTTTTGCGCCGGGGGTGGTGACCCGTCGCCTTCATTCCCCGTGCGAGCATCGGTCCGAGATCGCGACGCCATGACCCGCGCCACGCGGCGCGGCTCCGCGGCCTCGACCTGGATATCGACCCCATCGCGGAATGCGAGCTGCGCCCCGGGCAGAGGAATGTGGCCGGCGCGGTGGACCACGAATCCCCCGACGGTGTCGTAGGCATCCTCGTCCAGCTCGTCATCGTCGCCCAGGTCGAACAGGTCGCGCAGGTCGTCCATGCTGACCCGACCGTCGAGTCGAAACGCATCGGCCTCGTCGCTCGAGACGTTCTCGACCATCGGCTCCTCCGAGTCGTATTCGTCTTGGATCTCGCCGACGATCTCTTCGACGACGTCCTCCATCGTCACCAGGCCCGCAGTGCCGCCATACTCGTCGACGACGATCGCGATGTGACGCTTTGCCACCTGCATCTCGTGCAGGAGGTCATCGACCGGCTTCGACTCGGGCACGTAGACCGGGGCTCGGACCAGCGCGCGGATGTCGATCTGTCCATTTCCCCGCCGGTCCCCCTTGAGATAGGGCAGGAGATCCTTGGCGTACAGGATGCCGACGATGTTATCGAGGCTCTCGTCAAAGACCGGCAGGCGCGAGTGGCCGGCGGCCACGATCATGTCGAGCACCTGGTCCAGGGTGTCGTCGACGTTGATGGCGCGAATGCCGATGCGCGGGACCATGACCTCGTGGACGCGCTTGTCCCCGAGCTCGATGACCCCGTGGATCATCTCCTTCTCCTCCTCCTCGATCTCGCCCTGTTCCGAGCCGGTCTCGACCAGCAGCTTCAGCTCCTCGGTCGAGAGGTAGCCGCCCTGCGGCTTCTCGGTGCCGCCCAGCACCCGGACCAGGAGCGCGCTGCTGCGCGATACGACCCAGACGATTGGCGACAGGAGGCTCTGGATGAAGCCGATGGGCCGCGCCACGACCAGTGCCAGCCGCTCGGGAAAGTTCAGGGCCAGGGTCTTGGGAACCAGCTCGCCGATGATGATCGAGATCAGGGCAATCGCCAGGGTCATGGCCACGAAGGCGATCGTGTCGGCCGAGTCCCGGATGAAGCCGATCGGAATGAGCTCGACGATGTCGGCGAGACCCGAGCTGAACGCGACCGCTCCGATGGCGCCGGACAGGAAGCCGAGGAACGTGATCGCGATCTGGATGGTCGCAAGGAAGCGGCTCGGGTCTTCGGTAAGCCGCTTTGCCGCCTGCGCGGAGCGGTTGCCGCCTTCGGCGAGCTGGCCGAGGCGGTGCCGTTTGACCGTGATGAGGGCCATCTCGCTGGCGGCAAAGAATCCGCCGACGAGGATGAGGGTGACGACAACCGCGAGGTCAAAGACCGGGTCGCCGGAGGTACTGCTCCCGTCCATTGGGCGGTGTTCTATCCGCCTCCCTGCGAGTTCCGATCCGTCCCGGATGGGACGGGCGCCGTTTCGGCGTCAGGTTGTGCCTCAGCATCGGCGCGCGCGCCGCTGCCTCGGCGAAGTTCAATCGGGCGGGCCGGCATGCCGACCACGGTCTTGCCCGGAGCGACATCGCGCGTGATCACTGAGCCGGCGCCCGTCGTCGCGTTCGGCCCGATCGTGACCGGCGCAACCATCATCGTATCGACGCCGATCTTCGCCCCGTCTCCGATCTGGGTCCGATGCTTGGCCGTGCCGTCGAAGTTGGCGGTCACCGATCCGGCGCCGATGTTGACGTTCTCACCGATCTCGGCATCGCCGAGGTAGCTGAAATGATGCTGCTGGGTTCCGGCCCCGAGGCGGCTCTGCTTGATCTCGGCGAAGTTGCCGATCCGGCAGCGCGCGCCGACCTCCGCGCCGGGGCGCAGGTGCGCGTACGGGCCGATCTGCGAGTCCTCGGCCACCGTTGCCTCCTCCACTGCCGATGCCCAGACGCGCGTCCGCGGGCCGATGCGACTGTCCCGAACGTGGGCGTTCGGCCCGATGACGGCGTCCTGCGCGATCACGGTGCGCCCCTCGAGGATCGTCCATGGCTCGATGCGCGCGTCCTGGCCGATCTCGACCGCGGCATCGATCCTCGTGGTGGCCGGATCGACGATCGTCACTCCGCCACGCATGTGACGCTCCGCGATGCGGCGCCGCAGGCGCTCCTCGGCCACGGCCAGCGCCACGCGGTCGTTGATCCCCATGCACTCGGTGGCGTCCGGTGCCTCGACCACGCCGACCCGGCGACCATCCGCCAGCGCGAGCGCCACGAGATCGGTGAGATAGAGCTCGCCGGAGTCGGACGCCGTCACGCGGCCGATGGCGGCGCGCAGCCAGGTGGCGTCAAACGCATATGTCCCGACGTTGATCTCGGTGATCTTCCGGATCGCCTCGTCGGCGTCCTGCTCCTCGGTGATGGCCAAAACACCTCCTGCGTCGTCCCGCACGACGCGCCCATAGCCGGTCGGGTCGAGGTGCCGCGCCGATGCCAGCACGATCGCCGCGTCCGACTGACGTCGCTCGGCGAGGAGGTCGCCGAACAGCGAGGCCGGCTGGAGCGGCGCGTCGCCCATCGTCACGAGGACATCGGCCGTCGTCTCATCAAGGGCCGTGAGGCCGACGCGCACCGCATCGGCCGTCCCGAGCTGAGGCTCCTGGCGCACCGTGGCGGCACGGCCGGCCATGGTCGATTCCACGGCCTCCGAGCCGTGCCCCGTCACGACCACCGGGTACGGAACGCCGGCTTCACGCAGGGCATCCAGCACGTGTTCGATCATCGGGCGGCCGGCAAGCGGATGCAGCACCTTGGGGATGCGAGATCGCATGCGGGTGCCCTGGCCCGCGGCCAGGACGATGGCCGAGGGGGCGGTCAGTTGTTCAGACACGTCGGCCGATGGTAGGGGTGGCCAGAGCCGAGCGTCAACCGGACGTCACGCTCGCCACGGCTTCGATCTCAACCAGCGCGCCCTTCGGCAGGTCGCGGACGGCAAATGCGCTGCGAGCCGGGAACGGCTCGGGAACCATGCGGGCGTAGACCTCGTTCACCGCAAACCAGTCGCCGATGTCCGCGAGATAGACGGTCACCTTCACGAGCTGATCGAGACCGCTGTCCGCGGCAGCGAGGATCGCGGCGAGGTTGTGGAGCGCACGTTCAGCCTGGCCGGCCACGTCGTTCGCCGCGAACTCGCCGGTCTCCGGGTCGAGGCCGAGCTGGCCCGCGGTGAAAACGAGGTCACCGGTGCGGATGGCCTGGCTGTAGGGACCCGCCGCGGCCGGGGCGGCGTCGGTGCTGATCGCGTGGCGCATGCGTGTTCGTCAACCCTCTTCACTGATACGTTCGATGCTAGCGGCTGCGCCGCGTGTCCGCGTAACGGAGGCGCGGAG
Organism: Candidatus Limnocylindria bacterium; assembly: GCA_039917415.1. Taxonomy (GTDB): domain Bacteria; phylum Chloroflexota; class Limnocylindria; order QHBO01; family QHBO01; genus JACDBZ01. The sequence goes on from JBDSJJ010000058.1 coordinate 13,782, forward strand.
CCCCGCCGTCTCGATGTGCTCGGCAAGCCGAACGGCCTCACCCGCGCTGTCGCACGACGAGAAGATCGTGGGTCCGGAGCCGGTCAGTTTCGGTTTGCCCCCGGCCGCCGAGACGCGGGCGAAGAGATCGTCGAGCTCGGGCCGCAGGCGTCGCGCCGGAGCGAGGAGGTCGTTCTCCAGCCGACCCCACTCATCCTGCCGCAGCTCGCCGAAGACCGCCCCCGTCGACAGGCCGAATGGCGGGTGAACCAGCACGATGTGCCGGATCTCGGCGGGCAGGGACTCGACCTGCTCGCCAATGCCGGTGACGCGCGCCGCAGCGAGTCCCGCGGCGAAGAACGGCACGTCCGCGCCGATCCGGCCGAGGTCCGTGCGATCGTCGGGGCCCGTGCGGGGAACGACGTCGCGCCAGGCGTGACCCAGGCGCCAGGCCGCGGCCGCGTCGGACGATCCCCCACCCAGGCCGGCGGCCAGCGGGATCAGCTTTCGGAGCGTCAGCCCGACCTCATCGACGCGGTCACCGAGCGCCGCGCGCAGCCCGCGCCACGCCAGGTTGTTCCGATCGGGCGCCAGGTCCCCCGCCTCCGGCCCCGAACACTCCAGCGTTCCCGTTCCCGTCGTCAGCTCGAGCTCGTCGGCGAGATCCACGAGGACGAACGTGCTGTCGAGGAGATGGAAGCCGCCCTCTCGACGCCCCACCACGGACAGGCGCAGGTTGAGCTTGGCAGGTGCTGCCAGCCGCAGGCGCTGGGTCACGGCAGAGGGCCGAGCCGCGCGGTCAGGCAGGCCCATTCGTCCAGGCTGAGCGTCTGTGGACGCCGATCCGGCTCAACCGCGCACGCGGCAAGGGCCGCCTCCACCTGGTCGCGATCGACGGGGAGCTCGCGGGTCAGACCGTTGTGGACCTGTTTGCGTCGCTGCCGGAACCCGGCCTGGACGACGCGGTAGAACGGCTCCCGTCCTCCCCCGACCGCAACAGTAGGCGTCTCCCGGCGCCGCAGGCGGAGGACCGCGGAGTCGACGGCCGGCGCCGGTTCGAACGCGTGCGCCGGGACGCGCGCCACGACCTCCGCGGTCGCGATGTTCTGGACGAAGACCGAGAAGTAGCTCATCTGGCCAGGTGGGGCGGCCACGCGCTGGGCAACTTCCAGCTGGACCAGCACGACGGTGAGCTCGGGTGGCCGATCGCCCTCGAGCAGGGCGTGCAGCAGCGGGCTGGTGATGTGGTAGGGGATGTTGGCCACGACCTTGAACGGCTTTCCCGGGAAGAGCTCGCGCGCGTGGAGGGACAGCGCGTCGGCCTCGATCAGCTCGAAGTGCTTCACGGCATACAGTTCGCGACGGAGATACTCCGCCAGGCGCGGATCGAGCTCAACGGCGAGCACCGATGCGCCCGCGGCGAGGAGGCGCCGAGTCAGCACTCCCAGCCCCGGTCCAACCTCGACCACGTTGTCGCCCCGCTCGAGCTCGGCCGCTGCGACGATCGCGTCAAGCGCCTCGGGATCGGTGAGGAAGTTCTGGCTCAGGCTCTTACGCGGACGAAGCCGCTCCGCGCCCATGAGACGCCGGAGCTGGCCGGGCGTCGGCGGGACGAGTCGATCTGCCGAGAGCGGGTCGCTCACGCCTCGACCCAGGGCAGAGCGAGATTGGGAATCGCCTCCAACGCGGCGTCGGCCCGATCCCCCGCTGCGTGGCGATAGCCGGCTGCCGCTCCGATCATTGCCCCGTTATCCGTGCACCAGGCGGGCCGCGGGACGCGCAGCGCCAGGCCATCCGCGTTCAGCCGCTCAGCGAGCGTAGCCCGCAGGGTCCGGTTGGCGGCCACGCCACCGCCCAGCGCGACCTCCGCCACACCGTGGTCGCGCGCCGCGGTCACCGTTTTCGTGGCGAGCGCATCGACCACCGCCTCCTCGAATGCTGCCGCGATGCCGTCGACCGGGATCGGCTCCTCGCGCTCACGATAGCCCTCGACCTCGCGCAGAACCGCGGTCTTCAGGCCCGAGAAGCTGAAGTCATACGGCCCACCGGTCCGCGCGCGAGGGAAGCGAGTGACGGGCACGGCGTGCTGGGCCGCGGCGCTGACCGCCGGCCCGCCCGGATACGGCAGCCCGAGCAGCCGGCCGACCTTGTCGAACGCTTCCCCGGCCGCGTCGTCGACGGTCTGGCCCAGCAGCCGGTACCGGCCGTGCGCCAGCATCAGGACGAGCTGCGTATGTCCGCCGCTGACGACCAGGCACAGCAGCGGAAATTCCGGCTCGGAGGGCAGCGGGTCGCTGACCTCGCCATCGGTGAGCCAGTTGGCGTAGATGTGGCCCTCGATATGGTTCACGCCAATGAGCGGGAGATCGTGGGCGACCGCAAGCGCCTTGGCCACGTTGACCCCAACCAGCAGCGAGCCGATGAGGCCCGGGCCGTAGGTCACCGCCACAGCGTCGATGTCGCTCCAGTCGGTGCCGGCCTCTGCCAGCGCCGCCTCGAGCGTCGGCACGATCCAGCGCAGCTGCTGGCGGGCCGCCACCTCGGGCACGATGCCGCCGGTCTCCGCATGCAGGGCGACCTGGCTCGCCACCTGGCTCGCCTCGATCCGCCGCCCGCCCACCACCACGGCGACGCCCGTCTCGTCGCACGACGACTCGATGGCCAGGATCCGCGGGCCGCTCATGCGCCGATGCGCTCGCGCTCGCGAGCGAGGACCG
>JBDSJJ010000059.1:0-4932 GCA_039917415.1 Candidatus Limnocylindria bacterium
GCGCCGTGGCACCCGCCGCCAAACGCGCCGGCGTGACGTTGTTCGAGCTGCGCCCCGCCGACGAGTCGCTCGAGTCGGTCTTCAGCTACCTGGTGCGCCGATGATCTCGGCCCTCATCACCCTCACGCTGCGTGCCCTCCTCAACCGGCGGCGCACGCTGCTGCTCGGCCTGCTCGGGGCGCTGCTCGTGCTGGTGGCCGTGATCTTCCGGCTCGGCAATCCCGCCGCGGATGAGGCGACGCGTTTCACCGGGCGTCTCGTGGCGAATTTCGGGCTGGCGGTGCTCCTGCCGCTGGTGACGGTCATCATCGGCACGGCCGCTGTGGGCTCCGAGCTCGACGACGGCACGATCGTCTACCTGCTGGCCAAGCCGGTCCCCCGCTGGCTCATCGTGCTCGTCAAGTTCGTTGTCGCCTGGGTTGTGAGCGCGCTGCTGGTCGCCGTGCCGATCCTCATCGGCGGCCTGGTCGGGGCCGGTGGCGATCCCGCGATCGGTATGGGCTACGCGATGGCTGCCATCGTGGGAGCGCTCGAATATACCGCCGTGTTCCTGGCGTTGTCGCTCGTGACATCGCGCGCACTGGTGATCGGGCTGGCGTACGTCGTGGTCTGGGAAGGGGTGGTTGCCGGCCTGTTTGCCGGCACGCGGATCCTGTCGGTGCGGCAGCATGCGCTGGCGGTCGGCGACGCATTGGTGGGTGAGGGTGCGGTTGCCGCCGAGCTCGAGCCGGGGATCGCGCTGCTGGTCGCCGGCGCGGTGGTGGTGCTGGCAGTCGCCCTGGCCATGCGGCGGCTGACCATGGTCGAGCTGCGGGGCGAGACCAGCTGATCATGGACCTCCCACCACCATGGGGCCACGCGTGGCGCGGTAGTCTCGACGAGCTCGTCATCGACTCGGAGGCTCTCACCGGCAACCCGCTGGGTGACCCGCATCGACGGCCGGTGCTCGTCTACACCCCGCCCGGATATGACGATCTCCCGGATCACCGCTATCCGTCCATCTACGTCCTCCAGGGCCTCACCGGGCAGGTCGACATGTGGGGCAACCGCAAGGCTTTCACTCCGACCGTGACGGAGGCGATCGACGACCGATTCGCGGCCGAGGACACACCACCCGCCGTCATCGTGTTCGTCGACGCGTGGACCAGCCTGGGCGGCGCGCAGTTCCTCGATTCGGCCGCCACCGGCCGCTACCACACCTACCTGTGCGACGAGGTCATCCCGTTCGTCGACGCTCGATACCGGACCCTGGACGACGCCCGACATCGCGGCGTGGCGGGCAAGAGCTCGGGTGGATACGGGGCCATGGTCACGCCGATGCTCCGTCCCGACCTGTTCGGCGGACTCGTCACCCATGCCGGGGATGCGCTGTTCGAGGCCTGTTACGCCCCCGACTTCCGCGAGGCGGTTCGGGCGCTGCGTGACGCGTATGGCGGGTCGTATGACGCGTTCTGGACCGACTTCCGGTCGCGGCCCGGCCAGTCGAGGGGAACGGACGGCGCGCTCCTGAACGTGTGGTGCATGGCCGCCTGCTACTCGGCCGACGCGGACGGGACCGTCCACCTGCCGTTCGACCCGGCCACCGGCCGAGATGTCCCGGAGACCTGGCAGCGTTGGCTCGCCTGGGATCCGGTGCGCATGGCGCCGGAACGGGCCGATGCCCTTCGGAGCCTGCGAGCGATCTGGATCGATGCCGGCCGCAGCGACGACTTCTACCTCGACCTCGGTGCAACCGCCTTCCGCGACGAGCTGGCGAAGATCGGTGTCGGAGGCGATCGGATGCACTTCGAGCTGTTCGAGGGCACGCACTCGGGGATCGACTGGCGCTACCCCGATGCGCTCGCGTGGCTCGCCGAGCGTCTGGGCCCCTAGGCGGCGACGACCCGATCGCGCCCGGCGCGCTTGGCCATGAACAGGGCCACGTCCGCCGTCTTCAACAGCGTCTCCCGCGTGGCATTCCCGGGATCCAGCTCGGTGCAGCCCGCCGAGACCGTGACGCTGAGCTCCTGCCCGTCGTCGGAGCGGACCACCCGGGCGGCGAGCAGGGCGCGGACCTCGTTGGCGATCTGCACCGCCTGCTCCCGGTCCGATCCGTCGAGCACGACGATGAACTCCTCGCCGCCCAGGCGTGCGACGAGGTCACCGGTGCGGAACCGCGACAGGAGAACGCCGGCAAATGCCTTGAGGACCTCGTCGCCAACCTGGTGACCATAGGCCTTGTTGAACTGGCCGAAGCGGTCGAGGTCGAAGACGATCGCGCTGAATGGCTTGGGCGAACTGAGTCGGTCTCGCTGATGCATGGCGAGCAGGCGATCCAGCGCCTCGTCGAAATACCGGCGGTTGTACAGGCCGGTCAGCGGGTCCCGAATCGCAAGCTCGGCGACATCAGCGTGGAGGAACGCGTTGGCGACGGCCAGCGCGACGCTGCCTGCCATGAGTTGCAGGCCCTCGAGCTCGAGGTCGCTGAACGGCTCTGCCGACGCATCGGTGCGGCCGATGGTGAACGCCCCGAGCACGACGCCATCACGGACGAGCGGCAGCCCGATACCGTGGACGAACGCCTGCACGGCGAGCCCCTGCGCGGCGTGAGGGAATCGATCCGCCATCATGCCCTGCTCGAGCACAAGGGCGCGGTTCTGGATCGCCGTGCCCGCCAGACCCTCGCCGATGCGGATCTCACGTCCGATGACCTGGTCCGATACGCCGCGCGCGGCGCGAACCAGGTAGCGACCATCGGCGCGGTCGAGCAATGTGACAACGATCACGGCACCGCCAACGATCCGAGCCGCAGCGTCGGCCACGAGCGTCGCCAGCGGCTCGACGGCGCGAGTCGCGCCGAGGTCCCGACCGAATGCCTCGATCTCGCGCAGGAGCTCGACGCGCGCGGCCAGGGCCTGGCGATCCTGGCCGAGAGCGATCGCGGCGGCGATTCGCCCCGCGATCGTGGCCACGAGGCTGCGATCGGTCTCGTCGAGCGTCCGGCGCCCGCTGGACTCCACGTTGAGCAGGCCGAGCAAGTTGCCATCCGACATCAGGGGCGCGCATATCAAACTCGTGGCCGGTTGCATGCCAGCGATGTAATCGGGGTCGTCCGCGACGCGCGGCACGAGTGCCGGCTCGCCGGTACGCATGACCCGACCGGCAACCCCGATGTGAGAGTCGAAGGCACGAATCGTGTCGCGATAGCCGCTGTGCGCCACGAGCTCGACGTGCATGGCATCGCCGATGTAGACCGAAACGTGCGGATAGCCGAAGCGCGCCACGATGACGTCGGTCACGCGCTCGATGAGCTCCTCCGTCGGACCGCCGAGCGCGAGCGCGGCGCCAACGGTTTCGAGGGCGGTGATTTGGCGCGCACGCCGTCGCTCGGAGGCAACCGCAGTGTGAGCAGCGCGGAGTGCGTCCTCGAGGGCGCGCACGATGCGGCGCGTGCCGAGCCCCAGGACCAGGACGACGCCGGTCAATGTCACCGTCCGCAGGGCGATGCCGGTGGACGAGCCGAGGTTAGCGAGCTCGGGACCAAGCAGTCCGGCGGCGGCAATCGCGCCGGCCACCGTGCCCTGCGTCCGCCCGGCCGCGGCAGCGCCCCCGACGACCGGGATGTACAGCGAGATGAGCGGCAGCGACGGGCCGCCGATGAGCCGCGTCACGACAGTCACGAACAGCAACGGCGGGAGCAGGCGGAGGATCTGCCATCGAACGCTCGACCCCAAGCGACGGCGGCGTCCGATCGATCCAAGCAGCGCCTGGCTGACAATCGCCGCGAGGCCGATCGCCAGCGCGAGGGCAACGTCGCCGGGATGCTGCCCGACGGCGGCCACGAGCACCGCGATCGGCACGAGGCTCGAGGTGTAGAACAGGTACGCGTCATCACCGATGCGAACGTGTGAGCGCACGGCGCTCCAGGCGCGGCGCACCGTGTCGCGCGACGCAGGCGCCCCCCGGGTCGTTGTCGTCATCACGCCCATCGTGCTGCAGGAGTGCACGCGCGCACCATGCCCCGAAAGTCCCCCCGGGGTCCGCTGGCACGCTGGACGCTATGCTTCCCCATCGGCGAGCGGGCGCCCAGTCGGTGGCCGGCCACACGAAACCGGAGCAAGCCAGCATGACCTTTCGGAGAGACGTCAACCTCGATCCGGGCCGCGTCCAGGATCGGCGCGGGCGACGCGTGCGCGGCGGCGGCATCGCCATCGGCGGCGGGCTCGGCAGCCTCGTGATCCTGGGGATCATCCTTCTGCTCGGGGGGAACCTCGGCGACATCGGCGGCCTGGGCGGAGGCGTGCCCGACAACGGACCCCTCTCGAGCGAGCTCGCCACGTCGTGCGAGACAGGCGCCGACGCGAACGCGCGTCGCGACTGCCGGATCCTCGGAACGGTCCAGAGCCTGGACGTCTATTGGGAGCAGGCCATGCGCGGGTCGGATCGGTCCTTCGTTCAGCCCGAAGTCGTGCTCTTCTCCGACGGCGTGAGCACCCAGTGCGGCTCGGCCACGAGCGCCGTGGGTCCGTTCTACTGCCCGGTCGACCAGACGATCTACCTCGACCTGGGCTTCTTCGACCAGCTCGAATCGCAGTTCGGGGCCGAGGGCGGCCCGTTCGCGGAGGAGTACGTGGTGGCGCACGAATACGGCCATCACATGCAGAACCTGCTCGGGTACCTCGAGGCCGGTCGTGACGCGGGTGCCGAGGGCAACGCGGTGCGCACCGAGCTTCAGGCCGACTGCTTCGCGGGCACATGGGGTGGCAATGCCGTCGAGACGGGCTACCTCGAGCCCCTGACCCAGGAGCAGATCAACCAGGCGCTGGACGCGGCCAGCGTCATCGGCGACGACCGGATCCAGGAGAAGACCCAGGGCCAGGTCAATCCCGAAACGTGGACACACGGCTCATCGGAGCAGCGCCAGGAGTGGTTCAGCACCGGCCTCGAGCGCCG
>JBDSJJ010000060.1:0-8081 GCA_039917415.1 Candidatus Limnocylindria bacterium
TGGTATCCCGAACCTCGAGACGGATCGTGCCGGGGCCGATCGGAGTTCGGGTTGCCCACCATGCGGTGTGGTGCGTCAACTGGATCGTTCGGTCGCCGCGGCCGTGCTGCAGCGGGCCGAGCGTCTCTGCCAGGTCAAGCGGGCGGGCGAGCCGCACGCGACGCTCGGTCACCGTCGCATGGCGAGCAGGATCGGTGCGCCGCCTGCCTGCTGGCTCTCCAGGTCGGCTCGGGTGCGCACCCCTCGATAGCCTTCGCCAACGATCAGCTGGGCGCAGACCTCGCCAAGGCTGGCGCCCGGGCCGGGGAGCAGGATCACGTCCGGAGCGTACTCGCGCAGGGCGACGCGCAGGCTGACTGCGAAGTCATAGGTCTCGGTGGGCTGCTCGCGGACCGTGTGGCGGCCGAGCTCCACCGGATCGGTGGACCACGGGGTGAACCGGACGCCGCGGCCGTCGACCAGCGTCACGTTGGGCGCCGTCCAGGCCAGGTTCGCGAGCTTCGTGGCTGCCTCATCGGCGGCCGCGGCGCGCAGCGGCGTATGCCACGCATGCTGCCCGCCGGCCCGGATCGGAAAGCGACGGCGGCCGACCTGGACGGGCGGGAGCTCGGACGCGAGCTGCGGCAGGACGCCGCTCACTGCACTGATCGTGGTGAACGCGCCGAGCTCGATGGAGCGATGCGCCTCGCCCGGGTGGTGGGCCAGGACAGCAGCCAGCGCCGAGCGCCGCATCGGGTCCTGCTGCCAGGTCTCGTCGGTCAGGGCATAGACAAGCTGTCCCCCGGGGTCGTCGCCGACGATCGGCTGCTCGGCGAGGAGCGCCATGGTCTGGACGAGGTGGAACGCATCGTCGAATGGGAGGGCTCCGGACGCAGCGAGGGCCGTGCTCCAGCCGGTCGAGCTGGCGACCACCACCACCACCTCGTGGTCGTCGGCGATGCGCTCGGCATCGAGGAGGCTGGATAGGAGTGTCAGCGGGGCCGCGTTGGCCGACCGCAGGTGCACCGATGGATCGAACCGCTCCGCAGCGTCAAGCAGGGAGAGGGGCGGAAGGTCATACGTGGACCGCAGCTCATCGGCTCGGCGAACCCAGGGATGGGAAGCGGGGATCGAGCCGAGCGACCCGGGACCGTATGACCCGCTCGACGGGAACGCGACCGCTGCTCGGGTCATGAGCGCGCCCCGGTTGCGTGACGTCGGCGGCCGACCGCACGGACCGCAGCCGCCACGATGTGGTCGACGCCGACGAGCACCGCGGCGGTCGCCGGCCCGAGCGGCACGAACGAGTCGACGGCCCTGACCGATGCCAGGCGCTTGCCCGTTCGGGACTCCGCGAGGTCCGCGATGATCGCATCGGCGACGCCGGCGCCGGTGGTGCGGCACTCGTCGACCACCACGACCGTGCCGACATCCGCGGCATGTGCACGGATGGAGTCGGTCGGGAGTGGGTTCAGCCATCGAAGGTCGAGGACCCTCACCCGCAGGTCGTGATCCTCGGTGAGGCGCCTGGCGGCCTGCAGGCTCAGCCGCAGACCGTTGGCGTAGCTCACCAGCAGGACGTCGGCATCCTCGTCGACCGCGCCGTGCAGGCCGATCTCACCTGGGACGAGCACCGCGGGCGGCGGGGTGTAGTCGCTCAGCCAGCCGGCATCGCCGGTCGCGTGGAGATCCTTCTCGTGGTAGAGCGCGATCGGCTCCAGGAAAATCACGACGCGGCCGTCCTCGATCGCCATCGCCACGGCTCCACGGAGCATCCTGACCGCATCGTCGCCACGCGACGGCGCCGCGATCACCAGACCGGGGATGTCCCGCAGCGCCCCGATCGAGTTGTCGTTGTGGAAGTGGCCGCCGAATCCCTTCTGGTAGGCAAGCCCGGCCACGCGCACGACCATCGGATTGCGGAACTGGCCCGAGCTGAAGAACTGGAGCGACGCGGCCTCCCCGCGGATCTGGTCCAGGGCGTTGTGGAGATACGCCAGGTACTGGATCTCGGGAACCGGCAGCAGGCCGATGTGTGCGGCTCCCTGCGCGATGCCCAGGATGCTCGTCTCGTCGAGCAGGGTGTCGAACACCCGCGCCTGCCCGAATCGACGTTGCAGCCCGTTCGTGACGTTGTAGACCCCGCCCTTGCGTCCCACGTCCTCGCCGAACACCACGAGCTCGGGTCGTCGAAGCAGCTCGTCGGCCAATGCCGCGTTGAGCGATCCGGCCAGCGTCCGGCTGGTGGGTGCCGTCGCGTCTTCCGGCAGCGTGGAGCCGAAGGATGCCGATCGCTCGTCCGGAGATGCGAGGGGAAGGGTCGCGCGCAATGCCACGAGGTCCGGGTGGCTGGGTGCCATCGGCGCGATCACCTCTTCGGTGGTCTGGAGCCGTGGGCGGCGTAGCGCCTCCTCGGCCACGGCCATGACCCGGTCGCGGGTCTCCCGCACGAGGTCCCGGAGCATCTCGGGGTCGGCCGCGCCGCTGTCGACCAGGCGCCTCGCGTTGCGAAGCAACGGATCGTCGGCCTCGGTCGCAGCGATCTCGGCCGGGGTGCGGTACGTGTGCTCCGCGTCACTGCCCGCGTGGCCCCACAGGCGGATCGTCCGAAGGTGGAGGAAGGCCGGTTGGCGCTGTTTCCGAACGTGGTCCACCGCAGCCCCGACGACGTCCCACACATCGTCCATCTCGCCGTCGGCATGGAAGTAGGCGAGGTGCTCCTGATCGGCGAAGGTGCCGGCGATCCAGCCGTCCGGCGTCGGGACGCTGATGCCGGTGCCGTTGTCCTCGCACACCAGGAGCAGTGGCATCGGCAATCCGAGGCGGACGGTATAGCGCGCGGTGTTGATGGCCGCGATGGCGGTCGCGTGGTTGGCACTCGCATCGCCGAAGGTGCAGGCGACGATCGCGTCGGGCGGGAGGCCGTTCTCGACCCCGAGGCGCTTCGCGCGCGCCAGGCTGAACGCGAGCCCCATGGCCTTGGGCAGGTGGCTGGCTATGGTGCTGGTCTGGGGCGGCACCCACAAAGCGCGGCTGCCCCACACCTTGTGCCGTCCCTGGCTGATCGGGTCGTCACTCGAGGCAACGATGCCGAGGAGCGTGTCGAGCATCGGGGTGCTGCCAGGCAGCTGGCGGGCACGCGCCATCATGAATCCGCCCGAGCGGTAGTGAAGGAAGGCGGGATCGTCGACTCGGAGGCGCGCTCCGACGACGGCGTTGTTCTCGTGCCCGGCCGACGCGATGGTGTAGAAGCTGCGGTTCGTCTTCTTGAGCTCGCGGGCGGCCACGTCCAGCTGCCGAGATGTCAGCTGGTCCTCGAACAGGCGAATGGCGCCGACGGCGGTAAGTCCGCCCGCGCCGGACAGCGGGGCATCAAGGCCAAGCCGACGAGCGGCCGGTTCGGCACGTTCGAGGTACGTGTCGAGCTGGCGCTCGACAATGGCGACGCGATCCCAGGTCATGCGGCAGGTGGTGACTCGATGATGGGGCGGGCCGCGTCATTCTACCGTCGCACCGTGGCTCAGCGGCGTAGGGGGAAATCGGCACCTCCGGAGGCGGCTGCTGCCGCAGCAACCAGGACAAGCTGAAGCGTGAGCGCCAGCGCGGGTGACCACAGGAAGGCGCGATGCCACAGACGGCTCATGGGAGAACCTCCTCGCGATGCAAGCGGCACGCTCGATCTGGCGCCGAGCTCCAGCCGCAGCATCCATGGGACGCCGGCGGTGATTACCCCGCGGTTACCGCAGGCTTATCGGATCGCCAAGCAAGTCACGCCCCGACCGAGATGAGGACGATCCCGAGCAGCGCCAGGCCGACGCCCAACTGGCCCAGCCTCGGCAGCCGCTCGCCGAGCACGACCCGCGCAAAGATCATGGTGACGAGCGGATAGAGCCCGGTCAGTGCCGCCGCCAGGCCGATGGGAATGACCTCGCGAGCCACCACGTAGAGGGCGTTGCCCCCGACGTCAAACAGGCCGGCGGCGATGACGATCCGCGCCGGAAACCGCGCGCGATCGAAGCGCCGGACTGCGAACGCGGTGGTCAGCGCGGCGGACATCGCACGGCTGAACGCCAGGGCCCACAGCGGGTCGCCGCCACGCGCCGCCAGGTCGAGGAGCACGTACCACGTCCCGAAGCCCACCGCGGCAGCGCCGGCCAGCAGCAGCGCGCGCCGACCGACCTCGTCGCGCGACGCTCCGCCGGCCGCCGCGGCGGCTGCGGCGGCACACGCAACGCCGACCGCCTGCCAGCCGCCGATGCGTGCTCCGATCACCACGCCGGCCGCCAGTGGAATGACCAGCGAGCCGGCCCCGCTCAGCGACGTGACGAGGCCCATCGAACCGAGCGACATGCCGCGGTACAGTGCCGCCAGTCCGACGGCACCCGCCACCCCGGCACTGAGCCCGATCAGTGCGGCACCGACGTCCGGGACCGGAGGCCGAATGATGGCCAATCCCACGAGAAGGGCAATCAGCCCCGCGATGTGGGCCCCGGCCACCACGACGATCGCCCCGGCACGACGTGAGGCGAAGGCGCCGGCGAAGTCGCCGGCGCCAAACGAGAGCGCGGAGAGAAGTCCGGCGGCGATTCCCGTCGGCGGCATGGCGCCCCTTGGGCTGCGGGCAGATCGAGCCGGACTCTACCCGATCTCCCTGAACTCGCGGACCGGCGGCCGTTTCGTGCAAGGATCCCGCGGCGCGCACCTCCCGAGGTCGCGGAATTCGAATCCGGCCTTGACACCCCACGATCCGAAACTCGATAGTGCGCGCAGTCTCGAACACCGGGTCTCCTGGCGCCGACCGAGGCGGCGCGACCGGCGTTCGCCGATGAGGTGTCCTTGACGGTCGAATCAGATCGGGAGATCGGTGAAGCGGGGCCGGGGCCGAGCACGTCCGCGGCCGTCCGCCTCGAGGGCGTGACGAAGCGCTTCGGCGACGTCGCGGCGGTGGCCGGCATCGACCTCGAGATTCACGACGGCGAGTTCTTCAGCATGCTTGGGCCGTCGGGCTCCGGAAAGACGACGACGCTCCGCATGATCGCGGGCTTTGAGGAGCCGACCTCGGGTCGGATCTGGCTGCTGGGCCAGGACATCACCGGCGTGCCACCGTTCGACCGCGACGTGAACACCGTCTTCCAGGACTACGCCCTCTTCCCGCACATGAGCGTGGCCGACAACGTCGGCTACGGGCTTATGGTCCGGAAGGTCGCCGCCGCCGAGCGGCGTCGACGCGTGGCCGAGGCGCTCGAGATGGTGCGGCTCGACGAATACGGCGCGCGCCGGCCCGCCCAGCTGTCGGGCGGTCAACGACAGCGAGTGGCGCTGGCCCGGGCCCTCGTTAATCGCCCCCGGGTCCTGCTGCTCGACGAGCCACTCGGTGCGCTCGACCTCAAGCTGCGCGAGGAGATGCAGATCGAGCTGAAGGCGATCCAGCAGCAGGTGGGGATCACCTTCATCTACGTCACCCATGACCAGGAGGAGGCGCTCACCATGAGCGATCGCCTCGCGGTCTTCAACGCCGGTCGGATCGAGCAGGTCGGCTCGCCGGCCGATGTCTACGAGCACCCGGTGACGACCTTCGTGGCCGGATTTGTCGGCACGTCCAACCTGCTCACGGGAGACGCGGCCACGACCGTCATCGGCCGAGAGGGAGTCTTCACGGTCCGGCCGGAAAAGATTCGGCTGGCCGATCCGGCCTCGACTCCGGGCGACGACGAAGCATCCGCCCTTGGGCGTATCCGCGAGGTCGTGTACGTCGGGCCGGACACCCGCTACATCGTGGCGCTCGATACCGGAGGTGAGCTTGTCGTCACGCAGCAGAACCTGGAGACATCGTCCATGGAGGCGCTTGCCACGCAGGGCCGAAGCGTTCGGCTGACGTGGAAGCGCCGGCACGTATTGAGCCTCGCCACGAGCGAGCAGTGATGGGGGATCGGGAAGGGAACCAATTCATGCGGCATCTGCGCATTCCAGTGGTCATCATCACCCTCGGCTTGCTGGTGGCTGCCTGTGGCACCACCGCCGTGCCGTCGGCCAGCGGCATCACCGAGATCGGCGAGGGAGAGGGAGAGCTCAACCTCATCATCTGGGCCGGCTACGCCGAGCGGGGCGACATCGACCCGGCATACGACTGGGTCACGCCATTCGAGGACGAGACCGGCTGCGAGGTCAACACGACCGACATGACGGACTCGAACAACGGCGTGTCGCTCATGCAGTCCGGCGAGTACGACGGCATCTCCGCCTCCGGAGACGCCACCAGCCGGCTGATCGCCAGCGGTCTCGTCGCGCCGATCAACACCGACGTGTTCGAGAACTACGGCAACGTGTTCGACGGCCTGAAGGACCTGCCGCACAACACGGTCGACGGCGTGAACTACGGCGTGCCACATGGTCGCGGCCCGAACCTTCTGGCCTGGAACACCGAGGAGGTGACCGACGCCCCCACCAGCTGGGACATCATCTGGGAGCAGGGCGCTGACTACGCCGGCGACATCAGCATCTACGACTCGTCGATCTTCATCGCCGATGCCGCGCTGCACCTCATGAGCTCGCAGCCCGACCTGGGCATCACGAACCCGTACCAGCTGAACCAGGAGCAGTTCGACGCGGCGGTGGTGCTGCTCGAGGAGCTCAACACCAACGACCCGCTCTACTGGGGCACGTTCAGCGACCAAGTGAGCTCATACGGCGCCGGCGACGTGGTCGTCGGAACCACCTGGCAGTTCCAGGTGAACCTGCTGCAGGGCGAAGAGGCACCGATCGAGGCCACGCTGCCCGAGGAAGGCTCGACCGGCTGGTCCGACACCTGGATGATGGCCGCCGAGGCAGCCAATCCGAACTGCATGCTCATGTGGATGGACCACATGATGTCGGCGGAGGCCAACGGCCAGGCTACGGTCTGGTTCGGCGAGGCGCCGACCAGCCAGCAGGCGTGCGACCACGCCGAGACGTTGAGTCCGGGACACTGCGAACTGACCCACGCCACCGATGAGGCCTTCTACGACCGCATCTGGTACTGGAGCACGCCCCAGGAGGACTGCGCCGATGACGACGACGCGACCGCCTGCGTGACCCAGGACGACTGGGTCCAGGCGTGGACGACGCTGCGCGGCGCATGAGCCGAGCGGTCCGCTTCTCCCCGTGATCCACTGCTCCCCGGGGGTCCGCCCCCGGGGAGCATCATTCGCAACCGAGTGCAGCCGATGACCCGATGACGACCCCGGCCATCCCGAGTCCGAGCCGGCAACCGGCGCCCGGCCGGCTCCGCCGCTTGGCGTCCTGGCTTCATGCCCGCCCCACCATCCAGCGGCGCCTGCTGCTGTCGGGTCCGCTGACCTGGATGATCGTCGCCTACTTCGGTTCGCTCGCGATTCTCCTGCTCAGCGCCTTCTGGGAGAAGGATGCGTTCACCGGACGTGTCGAGCCGTTCGTGTGGAGCCTCGACGCGTTCGACGACCTGATCACCAACGCGGTGTACCGCACGATCGCGATCCGCACGATCGTGATCGCCGCCCTGGTGACGGTGACCGACGCGCTGCTGGCGTTCCCGATCGCGTACTACATGGCTCGCGTCGCCTCGCCACGGATGCGGGGCGTGCTGACCGTGGCGATTCTCATGCCGCTGTGGGCGGCGTACCTGGTCAAGGTCTACGCCTGGCGCACCATCCTGCAGGGCAACGGGTTCATCGAGTGGGTCCTGGAGCCCTTCGGGGCCAGTGCCCCCGGCCTGGGGCAGATCCTGAACTCCTGGCTCGTCCTGAGCTACCTGTGGCTGCCGTACATGATCCTGCCGATCTACGCCGGCCTGGAGCGAATCCCCTCGTCGCTGATCGAGGCGTCGTCAGACCTTGGAGGCCGACCGGGAGCTACCTTCCGCCGGGTGATCTTGCCGCTCGTCTTTCCCGCATTGGTGGCAGGTTCCATCTTTACCTTCTCGCTGACCCTTGGCGACTACATCACGCCGGACCTCGTGGCTGACGCGAAGTTCATCGGCAACGTCATCTACGACAACTCGAGCCTTGGCAACGTGCCGCTCGCGGCCGCCTACTCGCTTCTGCCGATCGTGATCATGATCGGATATCTGCTCGTGGCCCGGCGCCTCG
>JBDSJJ010000061.1:0-15317 GCA_039917415.1 Candidatus Limnocylindria bacterium
GAACCCCTCCCACGGGTGATACGCCTCGTTGGTCAGCGTCGCAATCGCCAGCTCGCCGCCCCACGCCACGATCGAGCCGACCAGGATCATCGCCGACACCTTGCGACGCCCGAAGATCAGCAGGTAAGGCATCAGGACGAAGCGGACGATGGCATAGGTGGTCAAGGCGACTGCGAACGCAAAGCCGACGTCGAGCGGCCGGTTGAGCAGTAGAGCCAGGTACGCCCCGCTCACGAACCCGCCCGAGCGCAACCCGAGGCCCGCGAAGACCACGACCCCCAGCACGACCCCGACGATCACCGCCGGAAGGAGGAGTTCGATCGGATACGCGGTCATCGACGCCGTGGGCGCCGCCGGAACGGGCGACCCGACAATCAGCGGCGCGATGTCGATCAACGACACGAGGATGAACAGCACCAGCGCCACGACCGCCGTGGTCGCCAGGACGGCCACGACGGTGCGCCCGGGACGCTGGCGGAACATGTCGTGAGCCAGGACGCCGGGAACGACGAACCCGATGCCAGAGAGGCCCACCAGGGTCGGGTCGATGGAGCCGATCGCACCCGCCGCGACGGTGGTGACGGTGGTCAGTGCCAGACCGACCAGCACCTCCAGCTCGAACTTGCGGCGTCCGTACACGATCATCCGCTTCGCCAGCAGGACGCTCACGGCCAGGTACGTGAGATAGCCGACCACCATCGTCATCGCGACGTGGAGCGGAGCCGGCAGGAAGAGAGCGAGATAGGCCGGCACGATGGCCCCGCCCGAAGTCAGCTGCATGCGCTCGTAGAAGAGCATGCTGACGATGACGCTGACGACCAGCGCCAGCCTCACGATCTCCGTTTGGAAGAAGTAATCAGGCATCGCGTGGGGTGGTGGATCTGGGCATCCGATGGGTCCGCGCCCTACGGAGCCGTGCGGCCCCTTTTGGCAGGCGCAACGGGTCGCGGGACAGCAATAGCTCATCGGTACGCTCGGCGCCCAGGAGGTGGCCGAAGTATTCGATCAGGAGCTCGGCCTGATCGGTGTGGATGTTGGCCATCCCGATCAGGACCGCCTCGTCGCCAGTCGTCAGGCCTTCGATGCCCGCCAGGATCTGGTCGAGCGTCGGTCGGACGCTGTCGCCCAAGTTCGTGATCCGCTCGGTCGGGAAGCCAAGGTCGATCATCTGCCTGGTCACCTGGTCCTCGTAGGCTCCGAATGTGATGACCTGATCGACACACTCCCGCATATCGAGCGCGAGGACACTTGCAAAGAGTTCGGCCCGGCGGCCACGATCCGCCCGGTTGTTCACGACCGCAATCACCGTCGCGCCCGTTCCGAAGCGTGGCTCCAGCTGGTCGAATGTGAGCAGCAGGCTCTCGCGGTCATTGATCGCAAACAACGGGATCCATAGCACCTGCTTGGAACCGATCGCGTACCGGTGCAGCCGCACCGCGCCGACGTCCGGCACCGCCTTGCGCATGGCCCGCATGGCCATGTCGCGATTGATGCCGAGATAGCGTGCCACCTCCAAGCCGATGGCGACGTTCTCTCGAAACTCAAGATGCTCGAAATCGGCCATCTCGAGCATATCGACGGAGGCCGGGTCTGCATACAGTAGGTGCGAGCCGCGCCGCGCCGCATTTCGTGCGAGCCGTTCACGAAGATCCGTCCGCTCCTCGGCGGTGATGACCACGCCAACACGCGGGATCGTCAGGCTCAGCGAGTCGGCGATCTCCTCGAGCGTCTCGCCCATCTCCTCCTGGTGATCCAACCGCACATTGGTGATGATGGTGATGTCGCTGCGGACCAGTTGGTCCTCCGCGTACTGCTGGTTGAGCGGGCGGACTGCCATGCACTCGATGACCAGTGCGTCGACCTGACCCACCACGTGCTCCGCGACGACGTCCACCTGCTCGAGGATGCTCGGCGCCCCACGTCTCGAGATCGCGGTCTCAGAGCCGTCCGGGGCGATGACTCTGGCCGCGCTTCCCGTGGTCTTGGCCACCGTGACGAAGCCGCCGTCGCGAAGGATGGCCGCGATGAGGCGAGTGACGGTCGATTTGCCACGGATTCCGTTGACGTGTACCCGCACTGCCAGCTGGTTCATTCGGCGCCGATGTCCGCGGAGCGACGTGTACCAGTAGCCGAGCAGCCCAAGCGCGGCAAGCATCAGGAAAGTGAGGACGACCGCCGATTCGGTCACCGGCGGTTCACGCCCGGTCCAGTGCGGCGAGGGCGCCCTCGAGCATCTCGTCAGGACCCGAGAAGCGAGTCCCCAGCGAGACCACGGCCAACTCCAACGCGATGGCGTCCGCCAGCGACTGGCGTCGACCCTGAGCGCGGTCCATGTAGGTGGCCGTCGAGATCGCCTCAAGGATGCGCCCGGTGGCCACCGCGGCGGCGGTGGCATCGGTCTCAGGAAGGATGGCGCCCATCCGCTCCGCTGAGATCCGGAACGGCACGTCGACGTCGCGCAGCATCGTCTCCGTCGCCCGGGCGGCGGCGCGGGTGACGTCCTCTCGGCCGTCCAAGTCGAGCCCCGGATCGATGACCGTCACGTCCAACACCAGCAGCGACAGTGGGCGACGGTACGAGACGGCTCGGGCACCCTCTTCGTCGAGCCGGAGGAGCGCGAGATCCGCTGGCAGCATACCCAGCGAACCGAAGGCGCCCTCCAGTTCATCGGTCGCTCCCGCGTCCAAGGATCGGGAGACTCTCAGGTGGCTGCCCACCAGGCCGGCGCTCCACCCTGTTCCAACCAGTGCCGCAGTCTGGATCGCCGCGGCGCCAAAGCTGGATGGCACCCATGTGCCCATCACCTGCCTGGCGATGATGACTAAGGCGGCTACCGTTAGCCCGATGACAAGGCCGACCCACGCATCCCAGCCCAGTCCCAGGATCAGGGTGAGCGCGAGGGCTGCGACGATTAGAATGCCATGGGTGCCCTCGGAGAACGCAGCAGCAGCCCCGATGAACCCGATCAGCCCGTTAAGAGTGACGAGCGAAGCCGCTTTAGTCCAGGCCGGAGTCGGTAGGCGTGTCAACATCGCGGCGGCCTCCCCAGCGTACAGCTGCCAGCACGGCCAAAATCAGGGCAGCAGCCAGCCCGAATCCTCCGCGGAACAACGGATCCCCCATGAGTAAGGTTATGTCCATCGGACCTCCCGAGGCACCAACTGGATCGGGCATTTACTTTGCCGGCAGCGCGCCGTCGGCTGCCGTACGGCGCCAAGAAGGGCGCGTATCACGGCGCGAGCCCGTGACGAAAGGGCATCCTGCAGACTAATGGCCCGGTGGCGGACTGGTGGGCCGTCCAGCGGCCGCGCAGCGCCCCGTTGGTCAGCGGTTCGACCAACTGGTGGGGCACGCACCGTAGGCGCAGCGTGCACGCGGGGCCTCCGCCCGCTCTCGGCGGCGCACCAGTTGGCGACCACCTTGACAGGGACCGATGCCAGATGCTGTCGCTCGCTCAAGTGGGCACCCCCAAGCCGATTCCTTGTTCAAGCATGTGCATACATCAGTCCATTTGTCCACCATGACGCCGACTGGATCCATGGCTTGGACCGTCAACGCGTCGGTGAGGGGACGCTGGAAACGTCGGCATCTCGTCACTTGACGGCGGGACCTCCTTGACCAGCACCTGCAACCGGCCAGGCCGGTCATGCCCGTCCTGTCGCCGCCGAGTCATGCGCTCTCAGCCGAGCCCAGAACGGCTGCGCGATCCCGCACGGCAGGATGCGTCCGGTCGATTCGCACCAGGTCAACGGTCTACTCATCACGTCGTTTCGGCTTCGGGCGACGCTTCGCCTCCGCCTCGCCGGGCTGCTGGTGATCGGCGCGCCGAGGTTCGCGATCCGGCGAGTTGAGGACGGCGACGAGGTGGGCCGCCAGCAGGATCACCGCCGATGCGACGAGGGCCCAGGTGAGCACCGCCGCCAGCCCGGCGATTGGCCCGTAGGCGGAGTCGAACCCACCGAACGTGCCGACGTAGGCGGTGAATCCGACCTGCGCCACGCGCAGAGCGATCGCCCCGACCGCGGCCCCGATGAGTGCCGTCTGCCACGTCGCCGCGCGGCGAGGAATAAGGAAGAACAGCAGGAACAGCGCTGCGCCGATGAAGAGCACCGGCACGACCTGGCTCTGCGCCAAGACGCGAACCGACGTCGGCAGGTTCAGGACCTCCCCGGCGAAGGCCAGAACGACGTCCACGACACCGGCCAGAATCCCGGTGGCTCGATCTCCTGCCACGTGAGGTTGATGGCCGCGATCAGGCTGGCGAAGACCCGGCTGCCGGAGAACAGGAGGAATCCGATGGCGGCCAGGACCGCAGCGCCGCTGGCATCCACCGTCTGCTCCACGATCTCCTCGATCACCCCCTGCTGATTTGGCAGGAAGCGCGCGACCTGGTCGACCAGAAAGCTGCGCGCAGCCTCCGGTCCGACAACCACGACGCCGATGGAGACCGCGGCAATGAGCAGTGGCGGCACCGACAGGACGAGGTAGAAAGCCACCGCTCCCGACCATTGGAGCCCCTCCTCGTCGAAGTAGTTCGCGACGGTGCGCCGAACGACCCGCTAGGCGGGCCTGAGGCGCTTCGGCAGATGTCGATCGATCGTCGGTCGAATGCTTCGCTGCTCCCTTCTGCGCGTGCGATGCGCGGCACTGCGCGGGGTTCGGTATCGGTCTGATGAGGATACGACGCTCGCCATTGGTCCGGCCGCGCGTAGCCATACGGTATCTGGCGGTCTGGCCGACACGCCGATACGGTTCGGACTCGGAGGGAATCCACCTCAACAGCAAGGGACTACCGATGCAGCAGGTTCAGCCGGGCGAGTGGCGTAGGTACGGATTCGGGGGACCGCCGGAACCGTGGGATCACAACGCCCAGCGCGACCTGGACCGGCTGGCGACCTCCTACTACGTCGAGATCCTCGCCTGCCGCCGCGCAATCCTGGGCGGAGAGGTGGATGACGCCACCCGCACCCGAGTGGAGGAGCTGTTCGCGACCGCCGAGCGCCACAAGCACGAGGTCGACTTCTCCCTGCGCCACTGGGCGACCCCGGTCGAGCGGGCCCGGGTCGAGGATCGGCTCGGATCGCTCATGCGCATTGGCATTCGCCTCCGCGACCTGCGCGACGCGCCACCGCCGGAGTCCGCACCCGCCGCCTGACCCCTGGTGACGACGCCGAGCCCGGTCTGACTTGTCATCTGAGCCCGGTGCCGCGCATTCGTCCATGCCTCGCGCTGGACTTGACCAACCGCTCACTACCGGCGCGTTAGCGGACTCGGGGGAAGCGTCGAGCGCGGGCCGAGCTCGCGGCGATCGCGATCATCCCTCATCGGCCCGCCACCGCCCCTGCCTGGCGCATATGTCAATACTGGTCGCTTCACATGGACAATTGCTGACCACGGACGCCGTAGCGATGTGCGGGCACCCGATGAGGAGGTCGTCGAGCGTGCAGGAGGTCGCGCAGGACCCCATGGTCGGCCAACGCTCAGCTGGCGCGCGTATGACCAATCGCGCCGGCCGTAGACTCGTCTCATGTCCCGTATGCCCACCCTCGCCGACGTCAACGCCGCTAGCGCCCGATTGGCCGGCATCGCGCTCCACACGCCGCTCGAACCCAGTCGCGAGCTGGCCGAAGCCACCGGCGCTGCCGAGGTGCGGCTGAAACGCGAGGAGGTCCAGCCCACTGGGGCCTTCAAGATCCGGGGCGCTCACAACAAGGTGGCCATCGTGGCATCCGAGCGGCCCGAGGCTGCACTCGTGACCGCAAGCAGCGGAAACCACGGCATTGCGGTGGCCACCGCGGCCGTCGGGCATGACATGCGGCTGACCGTCCTCGTCGGTCGATCCGTCTCGCCCGCCAAGCTCGAGCGACTGCGCGCCCTCGAGACCAACCGCGTCACCGTGGAGCTGACCGGCAATGACACCGATGACGCCGAGGCTGAGGCTCGCCGCCGCGACGACGCGGGTCACGCAATCTACATCCCGCCGTACAACGACCCCGACGTCATCGCCGGCCAGGCGACGGTCGCCGTCGAGATCCTTGCCGACTGGCCGGAGGTCGACACCATCGTCGTGCCGATCGGCGGCGGCGGGCTGATCGCCGGCATCGGGCTGTGGGCCAAGGCCATGAAACCCACTCTCCGAGTGATCGGCGTCCAGCCGGCCGCGTCTCCTCCGATGTACGCCCACTTCGAGACCGGTTCGACCGACCCGATGCCCATCGCCCCCACGCTCGCCGATGGCGTGGCCGGGAACATCGAGAAGACGAGCATCACGTGGAAGCTCTGCAAGCGGCTGGTGGACGAGGTGCTGCTGGTGGACGAGGACGCCATCGGCGAGGCGATGCGCTGGGCACTGGAAGTTCCGCACCTCCTGCTCGAGGGCAGCGCCGTCCTGGGAATCGCGGCTCTCCGCCCGGGACTGCTGGACGTGACCGGCCGCAATGTCGCGATCGTCACCACCGGGCGCAACGTCGGTCCGGACACGCTTCGAGCGATTTTCGCATGACGCCATCGGCACTGCGTACGACCTCGTGGTCACGGTCACGCTGGGGCCGATGCTCGCTCGATTCCTCAGCGCTGCGCAACGTCGCCGGCTGGGATGATCAAACTTAACGCGCGGGGCCCCCGGGTCGCTTGCCGAACAAGAGGGCGGCGAGCACACCAGCAACATAGCCGAGCAGCACCAGCCCACCGAGCATGATGACCAGCGCAACGATGCGGCCGCCCAGTGTCACCGGCTCGGAGGAGGCGCCCACCGTCGTGAGGGTGGCAGATGCCCACCACAACGCCTCGGCGTAGTCGGTGATCTGCGAGTTCGGCGCGTCAGCCTCGAACATGAGCAGCACCGCCGAGCCGAGGAATGCTGCGGTCAGGGCCAGCGCCCCGGCGTAGCCGGCACGTGTCCAGGCGAGAACGCCCCGCAGGCTCCGCGCGGATCGGTTGAATCCCGCAAGGACCCGCAGTGAGTTCGTGGCCCGTAGCGCGCGGATCGCGCGGAGCGCACGGAAGGCACGCAGGAACGGCACCACCAGCGAGAGCGCGGTCAGCCAGTTGCGTCTGAGGTATCGAGCGCGATCGGGACTGATCGTGATTCCGAGCGCAAAGTGGACGGCGAACACGGCCCAGATCGCCAGCTGGATCCATCCGAGCACCGCGGGGACCGCGATCCGCTGCGCCGTCAGGACGATTTCGACCACCAGCAGGGCAGCAAAGAGGAGTGCCAGGTATGTCGTCGGGCCGTCGAGAACTGCCTCGATCTCTGTTACCAGGCGGTACCGCTCGGCGCGGGTCGGGCGGTCGTCCTCGACCGGGGCCTGTTCGGGGATCCTCGCATCGGGCTCACTCATGGAGGCTCGAGGCTACCAGAGGCGGACGTGGTATCGGTATTGCGCCACCCGCGGCTCGCAGCAACACATTCCGACCAGAACTAGGTTCGCGGCGCGCCTATTCCAGCGCGCCGGCCCACCCCGGCTCGTCGCCCGTGAGGCCATCGAGGTCCTCCGTGGCGGCGAGCAACTCCTCCCGATCGACCAGCAGCTGACGGGCCAGGTCGATCGAGATCAGCTCGAACTGCACCTCGTCGCCCGGCCGGAGCTGGGCCGCTGCACCAAGGTCCGCCCCGATGACACAGGCCGGGACGGGATATCCGCCGGTCACCGGTCGATCGGCAAGCATCACGATCGGGAGCCCGTCAGGCGGGACCTGGATGGCGCCCGCCGGCAGGGCCATGGATTGCACCTCGGACGGCTCGAGCCTGATCGGCTCACCCTCCAGCCGGGCCCCGGTCCGATCGGCCATGCCGCTCACGGTCCACGCCGCGCCGACAAGCTGCGTGGCTTCGCCGTGCGGACCGGGCACGATCCGAATGGTCGCGGACGGGCTCTCATCCCTCCCACGGCGCAGAACTCCGGCGATGCCGCCGATGGCCAGTCGGTCCCCGGCGCGCAGTGCTCGACCGTCGTGGCCACCGAATCCGCTGCGCAGGTCGGTGGCGGCCGATCCGAGTACCGGCGCGACCTGGATGCCACCGGAGAGCGCGACGTAGCAGCGTGCGCCGCTCCCCGTGCCGATGCGCAGCGTCGCTCCGGGCCGAACGTGGCGGCCCGTGGCGCGGGGCACGGGCAACCCATTGAGCGTCGCGGTGAACGCCCCGCCCACGATTGCCACGTCTGCCGCCGCCTCGAACCGCAGGGTGGGACCGAAGTGCGTGACCTCGATCAACGCCGCGTCATCCGGGTTGCCCACCAGCCGATTCGCGAGACGCGCGCTCCACGGATCAACCGCGCCACCGACCGGCACGCCGAGGTGACGCCAGCCGGGACGCCCGCCCGCCGTCTGGACGGAGGTCAGCGCGCCGGGCTCCAGCACGACGATCATGTGCGCTCGAACCGCACGCGGTCCCCGGGGAGGAGGAGGGCCGGGACGTCCCAGCTCGGGTCGAAGAGCGTGACGTCGGTGCGGCCAATGACTCGCCACCCGGCTGGCAGCGCGGCGGGGTAGATGGCACTCATCGATCCGGCGATGGCGACCGACCCCGCGGGCGTCGTCGGACGTGGCGTCGCCAGGCGGCCGACGTGAAGCTCGCTCGACAGGTCGCCGAGGTAGGCGAATCCGGGGGCGAAGCCACAGAACAGGACGCGCAGCTCGGTTGCGGCGTGCAGCGCGACGACCTCATCCTCGGTCATGCCGGTGAGCGAGGCAACGTCCGCCAGGTCCGGGCCGTCGTACGCAACGGGGATCGTGTGCAGGCGGCCGGGCTTGACGGTCGCAGGTGACGCCGACCGGAGGCGCTCGACGGCGGCGCTCATCTCGGCGAGATCGGCGGCCAGGGGGTCGAACTCGACGAGCACCGAGGCGAGTCCCGGCACGGCCTCGACCATGCCCGCCGGAGCTTCGGCCCGCAGCGATGCCGCCAGGTTCTGGGCCGCCTCTGACGAGGAGAGCTCAACGAGCAGGGCCGCCTCGCCAAACGGCCGGATCACGACGCGCGAATCACGACGCGCGAATCACGACGCCCGGATGGCCGCAAGCGTGACGGCGGCATCCTCGAGGGCGCGATGGACGGCGGAAGCGATCGCCACTGCTTCGGGGGTGTCGCCGTGACAGCAGATGCTCTCGGCGCGAATTGGTATCCACGAGCCGTCAGCCGCCGCCACGCGCCCGTCGACGGCAATCGCCACCGCCTGCTCGGCGGCGGCCCCGGGATCTTCGATGACGGACCCGGGCTCGCTCCGCGGCTGGAGCGAGCCATCGGCGAGGTAGCGGCGATCGGCGAATGCCTCGGGAACGTAGCGCAGGCCGGCATCGGCGGCCGCACCCGCCATGGCGGTGGACGATGCCAGTCCGAACAGCGCGAGATCGCGGCTGAAGCCGGCCACCGCCCGAGCAATGGCTCCCGCCAGCTCGGGATCAGCCGCAGCGCTGTTGTAGAGCGCGCCGTGCGGCTTCACGTGCTGCATCTCGATCTTCTCCGCCCGGCAGAACGCCTCGAGTGCGCCGATCTGATAGCGGACCATCGGCTCGACCTCGTCGGGCGCGAACGGGATGGCCCGCCTGCCGAAGCCGGCAAGATCCGGATACCCCGGCTGCGCGCCAACGGCTACGCCGGCGAGGCGACACAGACGGACGGTGTCCTGCATCACGCGGAAGTCGCCTGCGTGGAAGCCACAGGCCACGTTCGCGCTGGTGATGTGCGCCACCAGGCGCTCATCGTCGCCGAGCGTCCAGCGACCGAAGCTCTCGCCCAGGTCGGCATTGAGGTCCACGGCGACCATGCTAGCGGCGCCTCCGGTCGGGGGTAGCATCGGTGTATGAGCGATGAGGGATCGCAGGCGAACACGCCGCCCGGCCGCGGACTGTCGACGACAGCGGTCGGCTTCGTCCTCGTGCTCGTCGGAGCCGCGCTGCTGGGCGGGCAGCTGCTCGGGATCGGCATCGAGGACATCGGCTGGCCGTTCTTCATCATCGCCGTCGGCGTCGTCCTGCTGCTGCTCGGCCTGCTGGTCGCGGGCGAGCAGGGCATGGTCATCGGTGGAACGGTCGTGACGACCGTCGGCCTCGTTTTGTTCGTCCAGGACCAGACAGGCCGATGGGAGACGTGGGCCTACGCGTGGGCGCTCGTCGGGCCTGCGGCCAGCGGGCTCGGCCTTGCCCCGTGGGGCGTGCGGACGGCAAACGTGATCGATATCCGCAACGGAACCTGGGGATTGTTGGGCGGGTTGGCCATGTTCGGCGTCGGATTCCTGTTTTTCGAGGGCGTGATCGGGATCGGCGGCGACCGGCTGGCGCTGCCGGAGTGGCTGCTGCCGGTGGTCATCATCGGCATCGGGGTCGTCGTGCTCCTGCGCGGCATGCTCGGGCGCCGGCCTGCCTGATATCGCCGGCGGACGGCAACGAGCGGCGGGGCGCCGTATCCTTGAGGGCGACATGCCCGACCCCAATGCGACCACCGGCTCCGAGGCGCTCGACGAGCTGAACCTCGTGAATGCCGGCTATGTTGCCGACCTCTATGAGCAGTACCGCGCCGATCCGACCAGCGTGGATCCGGAGTGGCGAGGCCTCTTCGACTCCGGTGCCGGCGGCTTCGAGCCGGTGGCGGTGAAGCCGCAGGCCGCCAGCAACGGGGATGCGCCCTCCGGTCCGAACGTGCCACGGGGTGCCACGCCGATCAATGGCCCGGCGTCACGCCTGGCCCAGAACATGATCGCCAGCCTTGCGGTGCCGACGGCAACGAGCTTCCGCGAGATCGACGTGCGGACCCTCGAGGCGCGGCGCAAGGAACTCAACGCGCAGGTCTCCCCGCGCAAGGCGAGCTTCACGCACCTCATAGGCTGGGCGATTGTGCGAGCGGCTGCCGAGATGCGATCGATGAGCCACTACTACACGGAGATCGAGGACCAGGCGCACCGGGTGGACCCGGGGGCGATCAATCTCGGCCTGGCGGTGGACGTCGAGCGCCGCGACGGAGCGCGGTTCCTCGTCGTGCCCGTCATCAAGGGTGCCGACGAGATGGACTTCGCCGCCTTCCACGCCCGCTACGAGGAGCTGGTCGAGAAGGCACGCACGAACAAGCTGTCGCCCGACGACTTCGCCGGGGCCACCATCACGCTGACCAACCCGGGGACGCTCGGCACCACCGCCAGCGTCCCGCGCCTGATGCCGAACCAGGGCAGCATCATCGCCACGGGCACGATCCGGACGGTCGGGGGCGACCGACGCATGACGATCAGCTCGACCTACGACCACCGCATCATCCAGGGCGCGGAATCGGGCATGTTCCTGCGCCGCATGGATGGCCTCCTGTCGGGAGACGACGGCTTCTACTCCAAACTGTTCGGGGCGATGGGCGCCCGGGTCGCCGACGTCACCACCGAGGAGCGGATGCCATCGCCCGCGGAGGCGGCCGGGGCGCCTGCGGTGACCGCACCGCTGCTCCCCGACGAGGGCAGCTTGTACGAGCGCCTCAAGGCGGTCGCAGCAGGCATGGCCCTGGTGAAGGCCTACCGCCACTTCGGCCACATGGGGGCCCGGCTGGACCCGCTCGGCGCCGAGCCGACCGGCGACCCGGCGCTCGACCCCACGCCGCTGGGTCTGACGGACGAGAGCATGCAGACCATCCCCGCCGAGCTGATGCGCATCTACGTCCCCGGGCGCACCCTGGCCGAGGCGCTCCCCCATCTCCGCGAGACCTACTCGGGCACGATCGCGTACGAGGTCGAGCATCTCGGCTCACACGAGGAGCGCGTCTGGCTGCGTCGCGTGATCGAGTCCGGCGAGCATCGCCTGCCTCTCGAGGGCGAGGATCAGGTGGCGCTTCTCGAGCGGCTGATAACGGTCGAGACCCTGGAGCGCTTCCTCCACAAGGCGTACCTGGGCCAGAAGCGGTTCAGCATCGAGGGTTTGGACGCCATGGTGCCGATGCTCGACGTCATCATCGGCGACGCCGCCGACCAGGGCGCACGCAAGGTGATGATCGGCATGGCGCATCGCGGCCGCCTCAACGTCCTGGCGCACGTGGTGGGCGTCTCCTACGAGGCGATCCTGGCCGAGTTCGAGGCGGGGCGCGCCGGGGGCAACGCCGCCATCGCGCCGAAGGGCGGGCTGGACGACGTGAAGTACCACCTCGGCGCCGAGGGAGGCTACCTCACAGCTGACGACGAAGAGGTTCGCGTCGTCCTCTCTCCGAATCCCAGCCACCTCGAGGCGGTCGACCCCGTCGTCGAAGGCCGCACGCGCGCCGAGCAGACCGATCGGTCCGGCCCGATCGCCACGTCGGATCCCGCCGTGACGCTGCCGCTCCTCATCCACGGCGACGCCGCCTTCACCGCCCAGGGCGTGGTGGCCGAGACCTTCAACATGGCGCGGCTCGACGGTTACGCCACCGGCGGCACGGTGCACGTCATCGCCAACAACCAGGTCGGGTTCACGACCGGCCCGCGCGAGGCGCGCTCGACCGATTACAGCTCCGATCTGGCCAAGGGCTTCGATGCGCCGATTGTCCACGTCAACGCCGACGACCCCGAGGCGTGCCTCGCCGCGGCGCGGCTGGCGATGATGTACCGACAGGCGTTCGGACACGACGTGGTCATCGACCTCGTCGGGTATCGGCGCTACGGCCACAACGAGGGCGATGAGCCCGCCTACTCGCAGCCGGCGATGTACGCGGAGATCACCCACCACCCGACGGTTCGCGAGCGGTACCAGACCAAGCTCATCGAGGCAGGCGTGCTGACCGCCGATGAGGCCGAGGCGAAGATCAAGGAGGCGCAGCGCGACCTCGCGTCGCGCCAGGCGGCGGTCCGTGACGGCACCAACGGCGGCGAGTCGGAGGGCGAGCTCGATCGCGGATCGGAGGAAATCCCGCAGCCCAAGGTGTCCGAGCCCAAGACCGCCGTCGGCCTCGCCAAGCTCAAGGAGCTGAACCAGGCGATCTCGAGCGTTCCGGATGGGTTCACCGTTCATCCCAAGCTCGTCAAGCAGCTGCAACGACGCCTGGATGCGCTCAACGAGGACGACACAAAGATCGACTGGGCGCACGCCGAGCTCCTGGCGTTCGCCACGCTCCTGGCCGAGGGGACCCCGATCCGTCTCACCGGCCAGGACACCGTGCGCGGCACGTTCAGCCAGCGCCACGCCGGCCTGTGGGACGCCTCGACCGGCGAGCGCCACGTGCCGCTCCAGCACCTGTCGGCCTCCAAGGCATCCTTCGAGCTCCACAACTCGCCGCTCAGCGAGTACGCGGCGCTCGGGTTCGAGTACGGGTACGCCGTCACCGCGCCGGATGCCCTCGTCCTGTGGGAGGCCCAGTACGGCGACTTCGTGAACGGGGCGGAGATCATCATCGACCAGTTCCTCGTGTCCGGGCTGGCGAAGTGGCGGTTGAGCTCCCGACTGACGCTGCTCCTGCCGCACGGGTATGAGGGATCGGGACCGGAGCACTCCTCGGCACGACTGGAGCGATTCCTCGCCCTCGGAGCCGAGGGCAACATCCGGGTCGTGTATCCCACCACCCCCGCGCAGTACTTCCACCTGCTCCGACGGCAGGCGCGCCACCGGGACGCGCGACCGCTGGTGGTCATGACCCCGAAGTCGCTGCTGCGACTGCCGCAGGCGGCGTCGCGCCCGTCCGAGCTGGCGAGCGGGGGCTTCGCCGCCGTCCTGGACGACGTGCGGTTCGTGGACGCGAAGGCCGCAGCCGACGTGCGGCGCGTCCTGCTGTGCAGCGGCAAGATCTACTACGACCTGATCGGCTCACCCGAGATGGAGCGCGCGACCGACGTGGCCATCGTGCGCGTCGAGCGGCTCTATCCCTTCCCGGCCGATGAGCTGCAGACGGTCCTCGATCGCTACTCGGGCATCGAGTCGTACGCGTGGGTCCAGGAGGAGCCGCGCAACATGGGCGCTCGCAAGTTCGTGCTGCCCAAGATCCGGCATCTGGTCCCGTATCGGATCCCCCTCGGCGACATCTCCCGCCCCGAGCGCTCGCGGCCGGCGGAGGGATATCCGGCGGAACATCACGCGGAGCAGGCACGCATCATCCGCGAGGCGCTGACCGAGCATTGATGGCGACCGCGCGCGTCCCTTCCATATACTTCGCCGCGTGACCGACCACTCCGCACCACTTCTCGAGCGCTACCGAGCGCTCATCGCCCGCGACGGCGAGACGTTCCCGATCTCGCTGGGGGAGGGCGGGACCCCGCTCATCCATGCCGAGCGGCTCGGTGCTGAGCTGGGCCTCGATCACCTGTATCTGAAGTTCGAGGGCACGAACCCGACGGGATCGTTCAAGGACCGAGGGATGGTGCTGGCCGTCAACCGGGCAGTCGCGGCCGGAGCGCGGGTGGTGGTCTGTGCCTCGACCGGAAATACGAGCGCATCGGCGGCGGCGTACGCGGCGGCAGCCGGGCTGCCCTGTCACGTCATCCTTCCGGCCGGCAAGGTGGCCCGCGGCAAGCTCGCGCAGGCGCTTGCTGCGGGGGCGCGCCTGATCATGGTCGACGGTAACTTCGACGCCGCCCTAACCGCCGTGCGACGCCTCGGCGAGGATGGCCTGGCGGTCGTCGTCAACTCGGTGAATCCCGACCGACTTGCCGGACAGCAGACCGGCGCGTTCGAGGTCGTGGACGCGTTGGGCCGCGCGCCGGACGCGCTCGCGCTTCCGGTTGGCAACGCGGGCAACATCTCGGCCTACTGGCAGGGCTTCAACACCTATCTCGGCGCCGACCGAACGCCCGGCGGCGGGCTGCCCCGGATGCTTGGATTCCAGGCGGAGGGAGCGGCGCCGATCGTTCGCGGCGAGGCGGTCGAGGAGCCGGAGACGGTGGCGACGGCCATTCGCATCGGCAATCCGGCGTCGTGGGAGCTGGCCGTGGCCGCACGGGACCGCTCGGGAGGTCTCATCGAGGCGGTGAGCGATGACGAGATCCTCGAGGCTCAGCTGATGATCGTTCGGCTCGAGGGAGTGTTCTGCGAGCCCGCGAGTGCCGCGGGCGTGGCCGGCGTGCGCCGGCTCGCGGCTGATGGACGGCTCGGACGCGAGATGACGGTGGTCTGCGTCCTGACCGGGCATGGGCTCAAGGACCCCGATGCTGTGCAGGCAGATGAGGGCTCGTTGACCCCGATCGCTCCGGAGCTCGAGGCCATCCGACGGGAGATGGACCTCTAGGGAGCCTCAGCTCCCGTCTATGCTCAGGGTGTGACGAGACCGACACTCACCGGCACTCCCGACGCCGTCCCCACCATCGAGCTCGACGAGCTGCTCGACGGGGGCGATCTCGAGCTCATCGACCGTTGGCTCGGCCAAGCCGATGTCGTCCTGATTG
>JBDSJJ010000062.1:0-8227 GCA_039917415.1 Candidatus Limnocylindria bacterium
TTCAGCAGGTTCGAGCGCATCGTCGCGACGATCTCGAACATGCCCGTCCCGCTGCCGACGGCGTCGTACGGGATCGTGACACTGCCACCCGGAGCGGGCGGTGAGGTCGTGATCACGTAGTCGTCCGCGGTCGGCGCCGTGCCAAGCGTCACGCCGCTGGTGCCATCCCGGTTCTCCGCACCGACGGTGAGACCGTCGGGGGATGGCGCGGAAAGAGCACCGTAGGTGAACCAGATTCCCTCAGTCGCGCCGAGCTGGATCCAGACCTGGAACGAGCTGGCGGAATCCGGCACTCCGAAGGTGTCGACTTGCTCCCAGTCGACGACCAGCCATGTGATGCCGCCGCCGGCCAGGAG
Source organism: Candidatus Limnocylindria bacterium (assembly GCA_039917415.1). GTDB lineage: Bacteria > Chloroflexota > Limnocylindria > QHBO01 > QHBO01 > JACDBZ01. The sequence goes on from JBDSJJ010000062.1 coordinate 357, forward strand.
ACCGATCCGTACGGCTCCCCCGGTTCCGGGGTTGAGGTCGGTCCAGTACGGAGCCAGCACGTTGTTGGGTCGCGCCGGATCCGGGAAGTCCTGCGGTGCGCAGCAATCGTTGTCCTCAGCGGTGCCTCCGCCGATGACCACGTAGCCGTTCGAGTCGACGGCCAGCCGCGTGTACGCCTCGGACCCGTACTGGAACGCCGGGACGTTGAAGTTCACGATCGACTCATCGCCGACTCCGGCGATCGGGGCAATTCCGAAGATGGACAGCGGGAGGTACTCGCCGGCCGGACTCGTACCGCCGGCGTCCTCGATCGAGTCTATCGTCGGCGCCAGCGCCGGAGAGAGCGCCCCGCTCCAGTTGAAGCCGTTGCCGCTCGGGATACCCGGGGCGCCAACGTTCTGGATGGCGAGCTTGTTGGCCTTGGCCGATGTCGAGACGTTCAGGCTCGCCTGTGCCTCAACCGGCAGCAAATTGGTGACCGTCACCGAGCAGTCGGTGGCCGTGCCACGCGGGAACTCGGTCGGGTCGCACGAGTGCTCCAGCGACACCCCGCCCTGGGTCTTGTTGAAGGCAACGGGCAAGACCGCGTCGGCCCCGGAGCCTTTGACGTCCAGGGTGATCTGGCCGAAGTACTGCCCGTCGGCCAGCTTCGTGCCGTCGATCACGATGCGGATCTGCTGCGATGCGCCCGCATCGAGCCTGAACTTGCTTGGCGTGACCGTGATCTTGGCACCGGATGGTGCCTGCACCGAGACCTGGATGTTCTGCTTCAAGCCGCTCACGTTGGTGAGCGTGCGCTGGGTGCTGATGGCGCCGGGCATCGGATTCGCGTTGATGCTCGGCAGGTTCAGGTGGAGCCGGCCCAACGGGTCCGTGGAGCTGGCGTAGTAGTCGTCGGCATTGACGTCGAACGTGATCGTCGGCGCGATCGCGCGATTGGCGCGAATCGAGCCTGCGCCCCGATCGAACGGATCGGATGGGGTCGCGCCATCCTCCTTGAGGACCGACTGGACGGACGAAGTCATGAGCGCCGACTTGATCTGGCCGGGCGTCCAGTCCGGATGCGCGGCCTTCACCAGGGCACTCACTCCCGCACTGTGCGGGCTCGACATCGAAGTGCCGGCGATCGCCTGGAACAACTGTCCCGTAACGCCGGTGGCCTCACCGACCGGGACGGGCGTGTGCCCGGCCAGGATCTGGACTCCGGGTGCCGTGACGTCGGGCTTGAGGAAGTCGCCGAGCGGTCCACGCGACGAGAAGCTCGCCATCACGTCGCCCGGTACTGCCGTGGCCGTCCCCGGATCCCATCGAGCCTGCACACCGGCATTGGCATCCATGAAGTCCAGGAACGCATCGGAATCCGGCTGGTCGATGTGCACCGACGGCACGAAGTGGTTGTCGGTGTTCAGACCCTGCATCACCGGGTTGTACAGGATCATTCCCGCCGCGCCGGATGGCTCGACATTCTTGCTCTTGTCGACACGTGCGATGACGCCTCGCTGGCAGGCGACCACCAGACCGGTAGCCGAGTCGGCCGGCAGGGCCGTCTGGCACAGCGGGTCGCTGTAGCCGGGCACGTCCTGGGCAAGGATGACGTCGGTCGGGTCGGCGATGCCGTCCGTGACCGTGGCGCCCGTGATGTTCAGGTTGGCCCCGCCGTCGGCGCTCAGCTCGAGCGTCGTCAGGAAGTGGCGGTCCGAGGTCGACGCCGCCACCGTGTTCGTCCACGGGCCAGCATGGTTTGCGGTGCCGGCCCCTGGGCCGTTGTTCCCGGCGGACGCGTTGACGAGGATTCCTGCTGCGTAGGCGTCGAGGAACGCGAGCTCGACGGCATCCACGTAGGCATCGCTGCCGCCGGAGATCGAGAAGTTCAGGACGTCGACATCATCGACGATGGCCTGTTCGACCGCAGCTACCGAGTCGGAGCCATAGCATCCGGTGTCGAGGCAGACGCGGTACGCGATGACGTGAGCGCCGGGGGCGATACCGCTGATCGGCCCACGATCCACGCCGAGGAGGACCGCCTCCTCGACCGCGCTCCCCGCTGCGGTGGTCGCAGTGTGGGTTCCGTGTCCGTTGGCATCGCGCGCGCTGCAGACGCCCGTCGCGTCGTTGCAGAACTCGCCGGCCAGCGTGGTGTTGATGGAGAGATTGGTATCGGTGAAGGCATAGGCGCCGATGAGCTTGTCGTTGCAGGTGAAGGGATCACCCAGCAGAGGATCGGTCCCATCACCGAACTCGCACCCGTATGTGCCACCGGGGTGATCGATACCGTTGTCGGCCAGGGACGGGTGCTGCGGCCAGATGCCGGTGTCGAGCACCCCGACGATCACCCCTTCGCCGGCAGTCGTGGAACCGCCCAGCTGGGACCATGCCTGCGTCGCTCCGATGAACTCGGGGCTGGCATCGGTCAGGGGCTGGTTGAGCGTGTCGGCCTGCACGGCCACGACGCCCGGCACGTTGAGCAGCGCCGCGATTCGGTTGGCCGGGACGATGGCGCTGACGCCGCCGTAGGCGATGTCGAACGACTCGAGGACCGTCGACTGCGGAACCGCGGCTTCAATCGCGTCACGCGCCGCGGCATCCTTCTTCGAAACGTGCTTCCGATACGCGTCGACCGCGACCGTGTTGGCCCTGATCGGCTTCCCAGTCACCTCCGGGCTGGTCGGCGCCAGGCCTTCGATCCCCCCCGCATATGACGCGACGGCGTCGTAGTCGAGCTTGATGAGAACCGGAACCGGGGTTGCGTCATTGCGGCCAAGGAGCGCCGGATCGGTCTGGGCGAGCGCACCACTGCGCGTCTTGGCGCCCTGGATCGGACCTCCATCCGGCTCGACCGACAAGCCAGACCCAGAAAACGTGGATGGATCGACCGCGAGGGTCGTGCCCATCATGGACATGAGCAGCGCGAGGCTGGAGATTGAGGCGGCGACGGGCCGCCATCGGCGTCGATGCACGGGGCGTGATCCTCCCAATTTCCCCTAGACTTCGAAGCACCGTGGCAGTAACCGCCACGCGAATGGGGCGGTCATATCCTACTGAACCCCGCGGGTCGACGATGGTTTCTCGCATCATCCGATGACCATTCCAGCCCACAAACCGGTGACTGGACGCGCCGCAAGCCGGGAACCGATCATGCAGCGACCCCGTCTGGCACGTCGACCACCCACCATGGAGTTCACATGCGCAGCGCTGCCATCGTCACCATCGCACTCGTCCTGGCCGCATGCTCCTCGCCGGGGGACACGCCGGGTGACGCCCCGTCGGATGCGGCCACGAGCGAGCCGACGCCTCCAACGTTCGCACCCGGATCCACGCAGCCCAGCGTGGTCCCAGCGGAGGGCGAGCGACTCGAAGGTCGGCTGGGCGCCGACTCCATCGAGGGAGGATGCGGCTACCTCCAAGCCGATGACGGTACGCGTTACGAGGTGATCTATCCGGAAGGATGGGACCTCCGACTCAACCCCCTGGAACTGCGTTCTCCCAGCGGGGAGGTTGTTGCCCGCGGTGGGGATGCCGTCACGGTGATCGGTGGAGTCGCCGGCGACATGGCATCGATTTGCCAGATCGGGCCGATCTTCCGCGCGGGCTCCGTTGAGGGCTGACCGCCGTCTCAGACGGGGCGGATGAGCGCCCCGATGAGCCGCGCCACGACGAGCGCCGAGATCTCGTTGACATCACGATCCGGGACGAGTTCGGTGAAGACCGCTCCCGCCAGCCGATCCCGGACGCCCGCCAGCAGGTCCCAGGCCTCCCGATAGGTCAGCCCGCCGGGCGTGAGCGCCGAGACCGCGGGCATCACCGACGGATCGAGGCCGTCGCAGTCGAAGCTGACGAAGACCGATGTGTCCGCCGGGATCTGGTCGAGCACCCAATTGACGCCGCGCTCACGAAGCTCGCGGGCGGTCACGAGAAGGTTCCCGGCAGCGCGCGCATCGGCGACGTCGCCGGGTCGCGCGGATCCGACCCCGCGCAGGCCGACCTGGACGATGCGCTCCACGTGCTCCATCTCGGACGCGCGGCGCATCGGCGAGGAGTAACCCTCGCGCACGCCATCGACGTCGTCTCGGAAGTCGAGATGGGCGTCCACCTGGAGAATCGTCAGGGGGGCGCGGCCCTCGAAAGCGCGCAGGATGGGGATCGGAACCGAGTCGTCGCCGCCCAGGCAGATCGGCGTCGCCCCGCGATCGAGAATGGCCCGCACCGCGTCGGTGATCCGACGGCTGTTCCCCGGTCCGTCGTCGGAGGTCCCGGGCACGTCACCGGCATCCACCAGCGGCGGCAGGGCCATCGGCACATCGGCATCGAAGTCCCAGTGGCCGACGAAGGGGGCAAGGCGGGCGGCGCGCTCACGAACCGCGGCGGGCGCCGCCGCGCAGCCGCTGGTGGCGCCGGGTCGCGGGTAGGGCCAGCCGAACGGCGTTCCGAGGATGACGTGGCCGCCATCGATCCGCTCCAGATCGGTCTGGATCGAAGCGCCCAAGAAGCCCGTGGCGGGCGATTCCATCTTCACCAGCGCAGGCTATCTCAGCCGGCGGCCGCGCACTCGCGGCATCGGCCGACCAGGGTGACGTGGCCGATGTCGATCTCGAACCCGTCGCCGGCACGCAGGGTGCTGGCGACGGCGACGGCGCGCTCGGTGCCGATCTCCCAACTGCGACCGCACTCGGCGCAGTGAAGGTGCCCGTGTTCGTCCACCGGGCGGACATGGAACTCCTCGCGGCCGTCTGCGCCATGGCCGTGACGCACCAGGTCGAGATCCTCGAGCACGTCGAGCGTTCGGTACACCGTTGACGGAATCGTCGACGCATCCCGCGCTCGACAGCGCTCCACAAGCTCGGCACCGGACACGTGGCCGTCGGTTTCGGCCAGGACCTCGATCACCGTCCGCCGTTGCGGCGTCCAGCGCAGGCCTCGGGCCCGCAGGCGCTCGCCGACCGTGTCCCACGGAGCCGGCAGTGATTCGTTCGCGTCCATGCCCCGTAGTCTATGCTGAACCCTGTTATTGCAAGTCGTTGCAATAGACGCAATGGAGGCCCGATGTCCCAGCTCCTCGCCCTCGCCGGATTCGGATTCCTGCTCGGCATGCGCCACGCCACCGACGCCGATCACGTGATTGCAGTCACCACGATCCTCAATCGGAGTCGCCGATTTGTGCACACGACGATGATCGGGGCGCTGTGGGGATTGGGCCACACGATCACCGTGGTCATCGTCGGCGTGCTGATCATCGGCTTCAATGTCGTGATCCCGCCGCCCGTCGGCCTGGCGATGGAGTTCACCGTGGCGCTCATGCTCATTGCGCTGGGCATCCTCAACCTGACCGGCGGGATGCGGGCGATCACCGAGCGCTTCACACCGTCGGCCCCCCTGCACGGGCACGATCACGAGCACGTCCACGCCCATGACGATGAGCCCGACGACCACGCTCATGGGCACGCCCACATCCACGGGCACGGCACCGATCCGCATCTCGGCGGTCCGACCGGGCTGGTCGCCACCTTCGGCTGGTACCAGCTGCTGCGCCCCGTCGGGGTGGGTCTGGTCCATGGCCTGGCCGGGTCCGCTGCCGTCGCGCTGCTCGTCCTGGCCACGATCCAGGACACCGGCACGGCGATCGCCTACCTCGTGATCTTCTGCCTCGGCGTGGCGGCCGGAATGGCGGTGCTCACCACCGTCATCGGCCTGCCGTTCTGGGTGGCCAGGGCGCGTTCAGAGCAGATCAACCGCTGGCTGACCCTTGGCTCCGGCCTGCTTTCGCTGGCGTTCGGGCTGTACCTGGGCTACCAGATCGGCTTCGTCGACGGGCTGTTCACCGGCGACTTCCGCTGGGATCCGGCCTGAGTCCGCCGGTTGCGGCGGGCGCAACCAACTGGGACCCAGAGGCCGATTCGGGTCGAAGAGACGCCGGCGTTGGCTGCCGAGCGCAAACCGCGGCGGAAAACAGGCCCTACCTCGTGGTTGGTTGCACGAGGCGCAAACGGACCAATTGAGCTGCGTTCAGCGAGCGAACCACGGGCTCGGGGGATGAAATCGAGTCGGTCACGGAATGGTCCCACCGCTCGTGTGTTCGGACGGCTTGGGCGCCGTCACGCTCGCGCGAGTGTACGGGAGGGGTCGGGCGATGAGCCCCGAAACGTCCGGACGGGTTGCGCGTGACGCCGGATCCGCCTTTTGCGCTCAGCGCACCTAACGACGAGGCAGCGCCCGGATCGGGGCGGAAACGAGGACACGGTTTTGATGCCCGCGCAAACCGTGGCTCTGATCGCCCAAACTCGTAGTTCGTTGCACCAGGCGCAAACGGCTCAAGGCCCAACCGGCCGCCCAAGTGCATTTGCTTCACGAGCGGATCAGTCGCGGACGCCTTCCGCCACGGGATAGCTGATCTCGAGCGGCTTTCCTGTCTCGAGCAGCGTCTTCATCGACGACAGGATCGGCACCCAGCCATGGGCCACCGACTTGTACGTCTCGGTCTCGCTCTCGAAGCCGTCGTGGACGAGCGTCAGGAGCGAGGTCTCGCCACGGAGCTCGATCGACCACGTGCAGCGCGATGACTCGTCGCTGCCGGGGAAGCCGAAGGTGTGGACGAGCCTCTTCGGCGGATCGGCCTCCACCACCTCGCACGAGATGGCCACCGAGCCGTCGGGGTTGCGGTAGGTCAACGGCGAGCCGGGCTTCCAATCCGATTCGACCGTGTTGCTGTAGTAGTACCGCTTCGTGAACTCGGCCTGGGTCAGCGCCTGCCCGACCCGCTCCGGGCTGGCCGCGATGTAGACCTCGTACACGTGCTTGAGCTCTGTCATGGGTCGCTTCTCCACGCTGTACTTGATGTCCGCCATCGTGTTGACGAGGGGCTCCGCATAGCGGCTGATCCATCGGTCGGCGATCAGGCGGATCGGAACGGGGTTGAGGAAGTGGAGCTTTCGACGGCCGTCGCGGCGGGTCGCGATGAGGTGCGCATCCTCGAGGACCCGCAGGTGCTTCATGACGCCGAAGCGGGTCATCTGGGGCAGCGCATTCTCCAGGTCACCCAGCGTCAATCCGTCCTGCTCGCGAAGCCGATCCAGGAGCGTGCGCCGATGCGGATCGGCCAGCGCCCGGAATGCCGCCTCCATCTCCTCCATGCCGGTGACTTTATGTGACTCATCGGTCACATGTCAACAGCCAGGGGGTTGACCCGATCCACGATTGGACCGGCGCTCGATATTCCGACCGTTGTTCACCCGCGCGCCCTTTTGCGTGTCGTTCCCGCGATATTTCGAGCACCGTTGAGCGTGGGCCGCGCCTCGGCGTGCCGCTCGTGCGGCCGGGCGCTCGAAATATCGTGGATTCGCAGCGCCAGACGGACCTCGGGTGAACAACGCTCGATATTTCGAGCGCCGCAGTCCCCTAACCCGCTTCGGATCCACCAGGAACAGGACGAACCGCCTCGCTCAGCCGCCGGCGTCGGTCCGCCAGAGCCATTCCCGCAGCGTGAGGCCACTGCCCCGGACTGCCGCCGCCATCGAGCGGCCATGTACGGGGCCGAAACGTCCGACTCTGATCAGACGAAGCGGAGCTCGTCCGCCTCGGGGCGCTCGACCGATCGGGCGCAGGTCGGGCACCATAGGCGCGCCTCGACGGGCGTGCCGCACAGGGCGTGGCGCATCGGCTCGGCTCCGGCGGACCCGCGTGAGCCCCAATCGGCCAAGAGCCGGAGCACGCCGGCCAGCTCCTGTCCCTCGTCGGTCAGCGCGTACGTGAAGCGCGGCGGTCGCTCCGAGTACGGCGTGGCGCGCACGATCCGTTCCCCCTCCAGGCGCTTGAGGCGCTCGGACAGGATGTTCGGGGCAATCCCGTCGACGGCCTCCGACAGCTCGCCGAAACGGCG
>JBDSJJ010000063.1:0-13170 GCA_039917415.1 Candidatus Limnocylindria bacterium
GTGATGCCGTACGCGGTCGCACCGTCGCTCACCAACCGCTCGACGACTTCGCGGGATGCCGCCATGCGCTCGGCTGCCTCGGGATCGAGTGAGACGGTGCGACGGCCGCGGGCCACCTCGATCACGTTGTCGATGGTGAGAGCACGGCCGGAGAGCGGTAACGGCGGCATCGATCCCTATACTACGCACCGTGCGACGGCTGCCGGACCCCATGAGACGCCTCGTGGTGAGCGACGAGGCGGCGCACCGCCTCGGTGGCGCCGTGCCCAGTCCCGCCGCGGCATTCCTCCTCGCCGTGATCGCCCTTCCGGGCCTGTTCTGGCTCGTGATGCTGAAGCGCACCACGGTCTATACGGCTCCCGAGGAGTGGATGATGACGACCGTCATCCCCGGAATCCACGGATGGGTCGAGACGAATCTTCCCCCGGTCGAGCTTCTCGTCATCAGCATCAGCGCCATGGGCAGTGGCTGGTTCGTGGCCCTCGCCTTTGCTGGGTTCGGCCTGCTGGCACTCGCCAAACGCCGCCGCGACCTCGCGCTGCTCTTCGCCCTCGGAACCCTGGCCTTCCCGATGGAGTGGGCGCTCAAGTACTTCACGTCGTCCGAGGCGATCAGCTTCACGGCACTGCTCGGCGCCATCGTGAACGTCAACAACGTCGGTCTCGACGACATTGCCGATTTCCCGGCGGGGCACGCGCTCCGCGCGACGGTGCTCTATGGCATGGCCGCGTTCAGCGTTGCGCGGCTTGCCCACGATCACCGCCAGGGCCAGATCGCGTACGTGGTCGCCGCCGTCTTCGTCGGCGCGATCAGCGCGACACGCATCTACCTGGGCGCTCACTACCCCATGGACATCCTGGGTGGTCTGATGGCCGGCGCTGCCCTGCTCGCGATCCTGATCGCCGTCCACGTCCTGCGAGTGGACGAGCGGGCGCGCGTTCGCGAACTGGCAGAGCAGGCCGAGCGCGCCGCGACCGGCGAGCGACGGGTGGCCGTGCCCCGACGCACCCGGGCCGAGGAATAGACGCTGCTCGACTTCATCGACCGCGAGGTCATCCCGTTCGTCCTCCAGATGTACGACGCCGTCGGCTACGTCGGTGTCGGGCTGGCCGTGGCCCTCGAGACGATCGTCGCGCCGATCCCGTCCGAGGTCATCCTGCCGATGGCGGGTTGGAAGGTGAGCCAGTCAGCCGCCGATGCCTCCGTTCTCGAGCCGCTGACCGGATTGCCCTGGAACATCCCGCTGGCCGTGCTGCTCGCGACGGTCGGGAGCGTGGTCGGGGCCGTCGTCGGGTACTACATCGGTGCCTGGGGTGGCCGGCCACTGCTCGACCGCTATGGGCGCTACGTCGGCATCGGCGCCGAGGATCTCGACCGCGCCGATCGCTGGTTCGACCGCTGGGGCACCTGGGCCGTGTTCTTCGGTCGCATGGTGCCGCTGGTGCGAACCTTCGTCAGCTACCCCGCCGGGATCAGCCATATGCCGATGGGTCGCTTCCTCCTGTACAGCACGCTCGGGTCGCTGCCCTGGAACGCGGCTCTGATCTATGCGGGCTTCGTCGTCGGCGAGAACTACGACCAGATCGAGGCGGCCATCAAGCCGTTCGAGTACGTGATCTACGCGGTCGTGCTCGCCATCGTGGCGATCGTCGTCATCCGCTGGCTCCTCGGAAAGCGGCGGCACGCGGCAGCCGGTTGACCGGCATCGCGCCGCATGTCACGATCGGCGCAATCGAACGAATCCATCGTCTTCGGGGCGGGGTGCAAGTCCCCACCGGCGGTCGGCTCAGTAGCTGAGCCAGCCCGCGAACCGCATCGGCGCAAATCCGATGCGGCCGACCTGACCCCCGGCGCTCGCCGGGGCAGACAGGGCCGACGGTCACAGTCCGGAAGGGAGAAGACGGCCGCGCGCCTCGCCGTGTCCCGGTGGGGAGCGATGGCATTGCCCCGTGCGCGATGACCACCACCTGCACGGGAGCGCGATGAGCTCGCTCACGAACCAACGGCCCGGACTGGACATGGCGATCCGCGACGTCGACGTGCACTTCGCACGCGGCGGGGGAGACGTCCACGCCCTGGGTCGGCTGAACCTCGAGGTGCCTGCGGGTTCCTTCACCGTGGTGATCGGACCGAATGGCTGCGGTAAGAGCACCCTGCTGCGCCTCGTGGCGGGTCTGCTCGCGCCGTCGGCGGGTTCCGTGCTGGTGGGCGGCGAGCCGCCGCGTCCGGGCGACGGACGCGTGGGCCTCGCGTTCCAGCAGCCGCGTCTCGTGCCGTGGCGCTCGACGCTCGACAACGTCGCATTGCCTCTCGAGCTGGCCGGCATTCCGGCCCGCAATCGCCGGGCGGCCGCGATGGGCGCTCTCGAACGCGTCGGGCTGTCATCGGCGGCGGAGCTGCGACCGCGCGAGCTGTCGGGAGGCATGGCCCAACGAGCCGGACTGGCGAGGGCGCTGATCGGCGATCCGCCCGTGCTGCTGCTCGACGAGCCGTTCAGCGCGCTCGACGCACTTACCCGCGAGACCTTCGACGCCGAGCTGCAGGCGCTGTGGCTCGACCGGCCGCGGACGGTCATCCTCGTCACGCACAGCGTGAGCGAGGCCGTGTCCTTGGCTGGGCGGGTGGTCGTGATGACGCCACGGCCCGGCCGTGTGGCCGAGATCGTCGATGTCGAGCTGCCCCGCCCGCGGCCCGCCGAGCTGATGATCCAGCCCGGGGCAGCCGACTGTGCGGTGCGGGTCCGTGATGCCCTGGCGGCCGGACATGCGACCGAGCTCCGATCCTGGACCGACCCGGTGGACGCGGCATGAGAAGCATCGGCGGGACGGTCCTGAGCCTTCTCGTGTTCCTCGGAATCTGGAAGCTCGCGACCGTCATCGGCGGCTATCCGGAGTTCATCCTGCCGGCGCCAGACGTTGTTGCCGAGCGCGCGGTGCGCGCCATCAGCAGCGGCATCCTGTGGGAGCACACCAGCGTGACGCTGCTCGAGATCGTGCTTGGCTTTGCGGTGGGTGCCACGGCCGCGATCGGCATCGGCGTCGGGTTGGGTAAGAGCGTCCTGGTGGAGCGAGTGCTGTCGCCATACATCGTCGCGGCGCAGGCGGTGCCGATCCTGGCCCTGGCGCCGCTGCTGGACATCTGGTTCGGCGGCGGCCTGACAGCTCGTGTCGCCATCGCCGCCCTCATCGTCTTCTTCCCGATCGCGATCGCGACCATGGTCGGCATCCGCTCGACCGATCCGCTCCTCGACGAGATGCTTCGTTCGGCGGGCGCTTCGGCCGCGCAGCACATCCGGCTGCTTGAGATTCCCTCGGCGCTGCCGGTGCTGTTCGGCGGCCTGCGCGTCGGCGTGACGCTGGCGGTCATCGGCGCCGTGGTTGCCGAGTGGGCAGGCGCGAGCACGGGCCTCGGCGTCCTCATCAACATCGCCAACCAGGGGTTGTTCGACACCCCGCTCATGTTCGTTGCTCTCGTCACGCTCGCCGTCATCGGCCTCGCCTTCTACGGGGTGGTGGTCACGGTCGAGCGTCGTCTCGTCAGTCGCTGAAAGGAACTTCGATGCGTGCACTCCGTGCGATTCCCGCTCTGGCCATTGTCCTCGCCGCCTGCGCGGGGCCGGCCGTCACGCCCCCGCCATCCGCAGAGCTGCGCCCCATCACGCTGGCACTCGGGTACCGGCCTGACGTGCAGTTCGCCCCGTTCTACGTGGCGCAGCGCGAGGGCTACTACGCCGCCGCCGGCTTGGAGGTGACGATCGAGCATCACCAGGCGCCCGACGTGCAGCGCCTCGTCGCCGACGGGCAGGCCGAGTTCGGCGTTGCCGATGCGACCGACGTGATGATCGCGCGCACCGCCGGCATCCCGGTCAAGTATGTGAGCACGCTCTACCAGGGATTCCCGGTGGCGCTCATCGGTGACGCCGCGGATATCCCTGCCGATCCGGCGGGCCTGGCCGGCATGACGATCGGGACGCCGGGCCGATTCGGGTCGTCGTGGCACGCGCTCCTTGCCCTGCTGGATGCCGGCGGCCTGACCGAGGACGACGTCACGATCCGGGAGTACCCCCAGTTCAACCAGGTCGACGGGCTGTCAAACGGGGACGTCGATCTCATCACCGGATTCCGGAACAACGAGCCGCTCCGCCTGGCCGCCCGCAATGAGGACGTGGCGCTCCTCACCGTCGATGAGATCGCGCCTCTGCCAGGCCCGGGAGTCATCGTCGGCGACGACCTGCTCGAGGCCGATCCCGCATTGGTTGCGGCGTTCGTCCAGGCGACGGCCGCCGCCCAGGCCGAGTCGATCGCGAGCCCGGACATGGCGTTCGCCGCCGCCGAGGCCGAGGTTCCGGCTATCGCGGAGGATCCCGAGGTCGCCCGGGCGGTCCTGGATGCGACGATCGAGCTGTGGGAGGCCGGCGGCTTCCATGACGGGGCGATCGACCAGCCCGTCTGGTCGGCCGGCTACGACACCATGGTCCGGCTCGAGTTCATCGACGGAAGCGTGCCGCTGGCCGACATGCTGGGCATGACGCCCGGCTAGGACTGCGTGTCGTGACTCGCGGCGCGTTCGGCCGCCTCGACCGTTTGGCGCAGCACCATCATGGGGGTGACCGGTCCCACCCCGCCGGGGACCGGGCTGATGGCGCGCACGACGGGGGCGACGGTGGCGAAGTCGACGTCGCCCACGATCCCCGCGGGCGTGGAGTTGATGCCGCAGTCGATGACAACGACCGACCCGTTGACCATCTCCGGCTGCACCAGCCCCGCTGATCCCGCGGCCACGATGAGCAGTTCCGCGCGTCGCGTCTCTCGAGCAAGGTGCTGCGTGGCGCGGTGGCAGATGACGACGGTCGCGTCGCGTGCGAGCAGCAGCGAGGCAACCGGTCGCCCCACGACAGCAGAGCGTCCGATGATCACCGCGCGCTGACCGGCCACGGGGATCCCGTAGGCCTCGAGCAGGGCGATGACGGCGAGTGCGGTCGCGGGCACGAAGGCGGGCTCGCCCCGCGCGAGCCAGCCCGCGTTGGCCGGCGTGGCACCGTCCACGTCCTTGGCCGGGTCGATGCGCTCGACGAGGCGGCGCCCGAGCTCGAGATCGGTCAGGGGCTGGGCGACCACGATCCCGGCGACCCTGGCGTCGTCGTTAAGACGCTCGATAGTGTCGACCAGCGGACCGTGGTCATCAGTGAGGGCCAGCGGCTCGACGCCGACGCTGCGCGCCGCTCGTTCCAGGCTCGAGGCGTACAGCGCGGACGCCTCGCTCGATCCCGACCGAATGATCGCAAGCTGCGGCGCGGCGTTCGGTTCCCCGTCAGCCAGGCGCGCTACGCGGTGCTGAAGGTCCCGTCTCAGGTGCGATGCCACATCCCTTCCGTCGAGGAGGCGGCTCGTCATCGCATCCGCTCGCTCACGGCGTCCTGCACCTTGACCTCACGCTCGGCCAGGTCTCCGCCGTGCCGTTCGACCGCTGAGATGGCCTCGGCGCGCAGGGCATCGTCGTGGACCACAGAAGGCAGGTTGATCTCGACGTTGAGCATCGCGCCGCGCACGGCGGCCGCGGAGAGGAGCGCGGCCACACCGACATCGCTGATCGCGTTGCGGCTGCCTATGGGGGGAAGCCGCGTCGCCAGGGCGAGGACCTCAGATGCTGCGCTGGCGACGGCCAGGGGAGCGCGGATCGCGTCGCGTATGGCGGCCGCGACCTGGACGCGGCGCGCCTCCTGCTCGAGTTCGGTGCCGTGGGGAAGCCGCCGTGCCGCTACCACCGATGCGTAGGCGGTGGCGTCGGCATCGGCGAGGGCGAGCAGCTCCGACTGGAATTGCGCCGACGCGACCCCGATCTCCAGAAGCTCGGACTCATGATCGGCGGCGGCCGGGCGGCCAACGCTCAGGTCGACGACCATGTGGACCAGCGCAGCCGCCATCGCGCCGGTGAGGGCTGCCGCGCTGCCACCTCCGGGCACGGGGTCGCTGGTCGCCAACCGCTCCACGAGCTCGCGCACCGGAACGTCGACGATTCGCTCGTCCATTGGCGCGTGCGGTTCCTCGCGTGGGCTGCCCCGGTTACCAGAATCGGCCCGGACGACACCGGGCCGATTGTAGGCAGATTGCCCGTGCGCTCAGGCGGCGCGCTCGACCGCCTCCAGGAACCAGCGCCGCCGACGGCCGTCGAACGCCACCGATGCCCGGCTGCCATCCGCGCCGCGCAGGACGAACGTGATGCGCGGTCCGCGCTCCGCCGGATATGCTGAGCGCTCGTCGCGCACGGCGTCGAGCTCGGTGATCCGCAGCAGGTGCCCGTTCCAGCGGACTTCCGACGGCCGCTCCGCGTGACGATCCCATCGGACGCGGGCCTCGACGGGGGAGATCTTGACGAGTGCCATGGTGGTCGTTGCTCCTCACGGTACGGCCTGTCCGGGCACTCGAACAGGCGTTCTATTCAGGGCGCGATCATACCGAACACCTGTTCGGTCCGTCAAGCCTCATCTTCGGTGGCTTCGGCGACGTCGGGGCGCTCGCCGAAATCGAAGCGCCGGTGCGGCCGCTCGGTCAACAGGCGCGCGCGCGTGATCGAGTCGTCGCCGAAGCGCTCGCGGACCGCGTCGATCGAGCGAGACAGGCGGTCATCACGCGCGGGGGCCTCGAACAGGGTCAGCTGCTGGGCATCGGTCAGCGAGATGGCGGTGAGGCCGATGAGGCGCACGCCGCGCCCCGCGACCTGGGTCTTGCGGAGCAGCGTCAGCGCGGTCTCGTACAGCGGCCGGCTGTCACGGGTTGTGTGGGGCAGAGGTGCCTGGCGGGTCAGAGTTTCAAAGCCCTCGTAGCGCAGCTTGAGCTGGACCGCGCGCGCGGCCAGATCGTGGCGCCGAAGACGGCTGGCCACCGATTCGGCAAGGTCGAGCAGCGTGGCTTCGAGGCGTCCGGGATCCGCGCTGTCGACGTCGAATGTGTGCTCGTGGCCCACGCTCTTGGGGGCTTGCATCGACTCCACGCGGCCCGGGTCGACGCCTCTGGCGCGGGAGAGCAGGTCATCGCCGTGCTTTCCGAACCGGCGATGAAGGGTTGCGCTCGAGAGCGCGGCAAGCTGACCGATGGTCGTCACGCCGTACTCCGCCAGTGCCTGTTGGGCCTGAGGGCCGACGCCCCACAGGCGGCGAATCGGCAGCGGAGCAAGGAAGGCGGCCTCCTGTCCGGCGGGCACGACCACCAGCGCGTCCGGCTTGCGGAGGTCCGACGCGACCTTGGCGCATAGCTTGTTCGTCGCCACGCCGACGGAAACCACCAGTCCGACTTCATCGAGCACTCGTTGCTTGATGTGGTGCGCGATGGTGGGTCCGTCGCCAAACGCCGCCGCGCTGTTCGATACGTCGAGGAACGCCTCGTCCAGGCTGATCGGCTCCACCTGCGGGGTGTAGGAGGCAAAGATCGCCATGACCATGCGCGAGAGGTCGCGGTACCGGTCTGGCCGGCCGGGCAGAAAGACGCCCTGCGGGCACCGTCGCGCGGCGGTTCGCAGCGGCATGGCGGAGAAGACCCCGAAGGCGCGCGCCTCGTACGAAGAGGCACTCACCACGCCCCGGTCGCCCGGTCGGCCGCCGACGATGACGGGCTTGCCGCGCAATGACGGATCGTCGAGCTGCTCGACGCTGGCGTAGAAGGCGTCGAGGTCGGCGTGAATGATGGTCGGCATCGGCGATCAGGTGGCGAAGACGACCCGGCGATCGCCCGCGTCCGGAGCCACGAGGCGCAGGACCCGGTCCGCCTCGGCCTCCAGGCCTTCCCGGTCGCGGCCGGCGAGCGATCCGAATGGCCGGAGCTCGATGCAGGCGTCAGCATTGGTTCGCTCCAGGTTCCAGGTTCCCGACACGGCACCGTCGATCAGGATTGTCGGGAGCACGTCCGCATTCTTGCTGAACACCAGCGGCCGATGCTCATCGGCAAGCACGCGGTCTCGAGCCTTTGGATGATGCGACAGCAGCAGGCTGTCCCAGCGTGCCAGCAGCCGGGGTGGGGCATCGATGGTCGCCGGCGGCCGCGGTGCCGCCTCCAGGTCGAAGACGGTTCGGCCCGCCTCGTCCGTCAGGGTGAGAAGCTCGCCCGCGAGCGCATCGAGAGCACGGCGCCACGAACCGATGCCCCCGGGACCGCGGGCGACGTACGCGACGAGGTCCTCGAGGGTCGCCGGCCCGAACGCCGCGAGATAGCGCCGGGCGACGCTGACCCTCGCCTCCTCGATCGACAGTTCGGTGCGGCCTCCGAGCCAATCTTCGGCCAGGGCGTAGAGCGAGCGTCCGTACCCCTCGCCCGAATGCGGGACGTGGACGAGGGGGACGAACGCGGCGAAGTGACGCCACGCGGTGCGCACGACGATCTGATTCTCCGGCTGGCGCCAGGCCGGGCGCGTGACCGCTTCGTCGCCGACGCCGGCCTCGGCCGACATCAGCCGATCCAGCTCGAGCGACGATCTCGGCCGCTCGCGCAGAGCGGCGATGGCGGTCGCATGCGCCGCGGCCAGCCGTCGTCCGAGCGATGAGTCGACCGGGTCGGCCTTCACGAGCAGCTTCCACTGACGCATGCGGAGCGGCTGGCAGACGACGAACATCGGCCACAGGTCCGCGGCTGCGACGACGTGGATCGTGATCCGCATCAGTGAGCTGCGGGCGGCCTGGCGCCGGTCGAGGGCGCCGGCGAGGTCCGCCGTCGATCCGTCAGCGGCGCGGGACGCGAGGGCGATCGGCGGCCATTCGGGGTGTTGCGCCTGCAGGGATCCGACGCGCTGAACGGCTGATTCGGCGGACACGCCGCGGAAGGGCTCGAGGAGTCCCTGGCGCGCCAGTGTCGCGCGGTTCAGCTCACACCGAGTGATCAGCGCCATTGCGGCGCCGCGCTACGCGAGGCGGCGGATGACGCCGACGACCTTGCCCTGGATCTGGACCTCGGTCGCGTAGATCGGCTCCATCTCGGCATTTGCCGGCTGCAGCCGGATGCGATCCTTCTCGCGGAAGTAACGCTTGAGCGTGACGCCGTTGTCCTCGAGCAGGGCGACCACGATGTCCCCGTCCCTGGCCGTTGCCTGCGGCTGGACGATGACGAAGTCGCCGTCATCGATCAGCGCGTCGATCATGCTCTTGCCCCGCACGCGCAGCACGTAGGAGTCCTCGCGCGCCTCGAGCGATCGCGGCACCTCGAGGGTCTCGGCGGCGTCCGCGTAGGCTTCGATCGGCTGGCCCGCGGCGATCTCGCCCATGACCGGGAGCGTGAGAGTCTCGCGCTCGACAGGCATCCGGAATGGGGTGACCTTCCCGGGATCGGCTGCCCGCGAAGCCGGCCGCGTCACGCGCAGGGCTCGAGACGAGTGCGTCCCGCGCTCCAGCAGGCCGTCGCGTTCGAGGGCGATCAGGTGGTGGTGCACGGCGCTGGTCGAGGCCAGCCCGACGGCATCGGCGATCTCGCGGACGGACGGTGGGTACCCGCGCTCCTCGACCGTCTGGGCGATGCAATCCAGGATGCGCTGTCGTCGTTCGGCATCATGCCTGGTCATCGGGTAGGTTCCTCCGTCGCCTCGCTGCCTTGCTCGGTCGTCCTCGGACCCTAGCAGAACGTCTGTTCTAATGTCAAACCGGGCGGAAACCGGCCCGGCTGATATCATGCCTCCCCCATTCAGACACTCCGGAGTTCCGCGTGAACCTGTCCTCGTCGTCACGCTACCTGCGCATGGCGCGCATGGTCGTGAAGCTCCCCACCTATGCGCGCATGGTGTGGGGATTGGTTCGGGACCCGCGAACGCCGATCGGCCTCAAGGGAATGCTGCTCGCCGCGCTCGCGTACGTCGTCATGCCGGTCGATCTCATTCCCGATGTCATCCCGATTCTCGGGCAGGCCGATGATCTGACGGTACTGCTGCTCGTGCTCGACGTCTTCATCCAGAACGCGCCGCCCGATGTGCGCGCCGAGCACTCGGCCCGGGCGCGCAACGGCACGGCGGATCTCGACCGTGACCTTGCGCGACTCCGCGGTCTGATGGGCGGTCGTTTCGACCGCATGCGTGACGACCTGCCCGACCTCCTGGATCGGTACGGCCGGATGCGCGACCCCGACGAAGTGAAACGTGCCCTCGCCTCGTGGCGACGCCGGCGCTCCACCACCACTGCATCAACGAAGGAGCTGGGATGAAGGTCATTCTCAAGCGCGACGTGAAGGGCCTCGGCCGCGAGGGAGACCTCAAGGACGTCAAGAACGGCTACGCGCGCAATTTTCTGCTTCCGACCGCCTCGGCCGTCGTCGCCGACAAGGGCGCGGTCACCAACTGGGAGCGTCATCGCGATCAGCGCGACGAGCGCGATCGCACCGTCCGCTCCCAGGCGGAGGCCACCGCCGAGAAGCTGCGTGAGATGAAGCTCGAAATCCCGGTCAAGGCCGGCGAGCGCGGTCGTCTGTTCGGCGCCGTCACCAGCCACCTGATCGGAGAGTTCGTCAACAAGGAGGGTGTCGAGCTGGATCGTCACGCCCTCCACCTGCGCGAGCCGATCAAGGCCCTGGGTGACTACAAGGTCGACGTCAAGATCATGCCGGGTGTCGACGCGGTGCTCAGCGTCAGTGTGGTTGCCGCGGAAGCCTGAATCGCGGAGCGACGTGACGCCGAGAGACGCCGCTCGCCGCTGGGTGAGCGCGTGGACCCGCGGTTGGTAGACACCTGATCCGGGCCGATCGTGGCGTGCTACGCGGAGGCGATAGCCGGTCGCGCCAAGGCCCGGTCGCGCGATTTATCGTCGGAACCGCGCCGGATCGTTCATCCGGGCCCCCGATCCACGATTCATCGGTTGCAGCGCGGCCTCAAACCCCCGGAACGCGGTTCTGGGCCGCGACTCAGCCGATGAATCGGCAAAGCGGCGCCCCTCTCGGCGTCCGGGCGCCATTCGGCCGATGGACCGACGGGCACGAGCTCGCTGCCGGCGCCGCCGCCGCACGTACCAAGCGTGCGACACAGGACCTGTCACGACATCGCGCGGTAATCGGCGGGTACGACGCAGGAGAGTACCGTCCACATGTCGTCCACACGCCGGCCGACGCTTATCCCCATACCTGCGGACAAACCCATTGAGCGGGCTGCGACCATGGGGGTGCGCCCCGTGGTCAGCGGTTTCCTGAGCGGACCGCCCGGGCGTGATCCATGTTTGCATCGTCCAACGCGAGAGCACGAGCCATGAGCATCGACAAGCTGGCGCCCCAGGCGGTCGAGGCCGAGCAGAGCGTGCTCGGCTCGATCCTCATCGATGCCGATGCCGTCCTGAAGGTCGGCGACTTCCTCAGGCCAGCCGACTTCTATCGCGCTCAGCACGCCGACATCTACGAGGCGATGCTCGCGCTCCATGGCCAGCGCGAGCCGATTGATCTGGTCACGCTCGGCGACGAGCTTCGACGCCGGGATCGGCTGGAGACCATCGGCGGCCCCGCCTACCTGACTTCGCTCATGAACACGGTGCCCACGGCGGTGCACGCCGAGCATTACGGACGGATCGTCGAGCGTAAGGCCGTGCTGCGCAACCTCATCGGCGCCGCCGGCAAGATCGCTGCGGTCGGTTACGAAGAGTCGAACGACGCCGAGGTCGCCATCGACCGGGCCGAGTCGATCCTGTTCGAGATCAGCCAGCGGCGCACCGATGGCGGGTTCGAGTCGCTCTCGATCCTTTTGGGCCAGGCGTACGACCGGCTGGAGTACTTGCACGAGCATCGCGGCCAGATTCTCGGCGTCCCGAGCGGCCTCAGCCAGCTCGACGCGCTGCTCGGCGGGTTCCAGCCGTCCGACCTCATCATCCTGGCCGCCCGTCCGTCGGTCGGCAAGACGTCGCTCGCGCTGAACGTCGCCCAGCACGCGGCGGTTCGGGAGGGGAAGAAGGTCGCGGTCTTCAGCCTCGAGATGAGCAAGGAGCAGCTCGCGCTGCGCCTGCTGTCGGCGGAGAGCGGCATCAATCCGCGTCCGCTGCAGACCGGGTTCGTCGACGAGACGGACTGGACGAAGATCGCGACGGTCATGAACGACATGGCCAGCGCCACGATGTGGATCGACGACTCCCCCGCGCTGTCGGTGATGGAGCTGCGCACCAAGGCCCGACGGCTGGAAGCGGAGCAGCGCGGGCTCGACCTCGTGATCGTCGACTATCTCCAGCTGATGCAGGCGTCGAGCCCGAGCAAGGACGCGAACCGCGTCCAGGAGGTTTCCGAGATCAGCCGCGGTCTCAAGCAGCTGGCGCGTGAGCTCAAGGTGCCGGTGGTCGCCCTCTCTCAGCTGTCGCGTGGCGTCGAGCAGCGCGGGACCGCCGAACCCCGGCTGTCCGACCTTAGGGAGTCGGGGAGCATCGAGCAGGACGCCGACGTGGTGATCTTCCTGTACCGCGATGGCGAGCAGAACCCCGACGCCGAGGTGGAGCTCATCAAGGCCAAGGTCGCCAAGCATCGCAACGGGCCGATCGGCGAGGTCCCGCTACAGTTCCGAAAGGCGAACACCCGCTTCTACACCGTTGCCGCCCGCGAGGAGATCGCGGCCTACTGATCGTGTTCAGCGATCAAGCGGTCGACCGTCACTCGAGAGGGCTTGAATTCGGGGTGTACACTCGGGCGCTGTAACGACCGGCCTCATCAACGTCTGACCCGAGTTCGCTCCGATCCGCGCCCGATGCACACCGCAGATCCCGGCCCGCTCCCCAGACCGCGACCGTCCAAGTCCGGGCCGGGAGTAGCGATAACAGGAGGCACTGGAGAAGGGTGTACGCCGACAAGACCATCCGCTGTCGCGACTGCGGCATGGACTTCGTGTTCTCTGCGGGCGAGCAGGAGTTCTACGCCAGCAAGGGGCTGGTGAACGAGCCTCAGCGCTGCCAGAGCTGCCGAGCCATCGCCAAGCAGAATCGTGCTCTCGGCATTGCAGGAGGAGAAGGAAACGGGAACGGAGGACAGCGCGAGATGCATGCGGCGGTCTGCGCCGAGTGTGGAGGGCAGGCGCTCGTGCCGTTCCTTCCCCGCAACGACCGACCGGTCTACTGCTCCAACTGCTTCGATAAGGTGCGCGCGCGAGCCTGACCAGCACGATCGCCGCACCAACCAGAAGCGCCGCCTCCGGGCGGCGCTTCGCTGTACGCCACATGCGTCGGATGTCGGCGACTCGATTGGGACG
>JBDSJJ010000064.1:0-23312 GCA_039917415.1 Candidatus Limnocylindria bacterium
GAGCGTGACCTTCACCGATCAGTCCACGAATGGGCCGACGAGCTGGAGCTGGGACTTCGGCGACCCGGCGACCACGGCCGACACGTCAACCGCGCAGAATCCGTCGTACGTCTATCCGGCGGCGGGCAGCTACCCGGTGAGCCTTACGGCGACGAACGCGTTCGGGTCGGGTTCGATTACAACGACGGTCGTCGTGACGTCCGCGCCCCCGCCCTCGGGCAATCTCCTCACGAACGGCGGGTTCGAGCTTGCGGACGGGTCGAACCATCCCACTGGCTGGAAGGTCATCAACGGCTTCACCCGCTCGGCGGCGATTCCGCCCCAGGAAGGGAGCTTCACCGGCCTGCACGCGAGTACCGCGGATGCCGGTTGGAACGTATACCAGCAGGTATCCGTCACGGCGGGGCAGCGCTACGATTTCAGCGGGCGAGTGAACATTCCCGCCACGGCCGACGCGTTCAAGTTCCAGGTCAAGTTGAGTTGGCGCGGCGCCAGCAACACCACCGTCGTCGTGAAGAAGTACACCGATGACACGGCAGGAGCCTGGCAGACGGTTTCGGCCACGTCGCTCGTCGCTCCGGCCGGCGCCACGTCGGTGCGAATTCAGATGGTTCCGTCCAGCCTCAACGGCTCGGTCTACGTGGATGATTTCGTCTTCAGCCGCAGCCCATGAGCCGATGGCCGTGACGGGGCAGACCCGTTCGACGAATCACGTGGTTGACCGACAGGGGCCCTCATCCGGGCCCCTGTTCTTGGTCGGCTGCGCCCGGACCGGGTCGACGTTGCTTCGGCACATCCTCAACCGGGCGTCCGCCGTATCGCTCGCGTCGGAGACTCACTTCATGAGCTGGTCTCGCCGGCATCGGCTTGCGTCGAAGCTCGCGTCGGTGCGCGGCGCGCGTGATCCACGGATCGCGCTGGCCACGGTCGTCGCCGAGCTCTTTGCCGACGATGCATGGATCTGGATTCGGCGCAATCTCACCGTGGACGAGCTCGTCGATCGGCTGGCTGCCGGAGAGCTCACCGAGCGGTCGGTGTTCGCATGCCTGCTCGAGCTGTACGCCGAGCGCCGTGGAGGTCTCGAACGCGGAGTCGGTACCCGTGGGGAGAAGACCCCCGCCCACCTCTACGACGTTCCGCTCCTCGCCGCATGGTTTCCCGAGAGCCGCTTCATCCATACGTTCCGGGATCCCCGTGGAATCTACGCCTCCGAGCTTCGCCGGTTGAGGCAGGGGAGGTGGGGACCGAAAGCACGATTCCCGTGGGTTCCGTCGGCTATCGTCGATCCGATGCTCGCTCCATGGGAAGCCCTGGCGACGCTGAAGGCATGGCTCGACGCGGCACGCCTCCACCGCCGCTATGCGCGCGAGCTCGGCGATCGCTATCGGCTCGTCAGGTTCGAGGACCTCGTGACCGCCCCCGAACGCGAGGTGCGCGGCATCTGCGACTTCATCGGCGTCCCGTTCGACGACGCGATGCTCGACGGGGTTGACGTGGTGGGCTCGTCGTTCGCCGATGAGCGCCACGCCACGCCGGGGTTCGATCCGGGCGCGGCGTCTCGTTGGAGAGACGAGATCCACCCGCTGGCGTCCCGCTGGTTCGCGGTCACGCTCGGCGGCCGGCTTCGCCAGTTCGGGTACCGGGCGTGATGGAGCCGAGGTCAGCCATCGCCCGGCTCCGTGCGCGACTGCGCAGCACCCCCCTGCTCACCGCCTGGAGGTATGGGCAGTCGGCTGTCGGGTCGCGACGGAACCGCGCGACCCTGGCGGGCGTGCGAAGCGTGTGCCTGTTCCTGGGTCACGCTCGCTCGGGGCACTCGATCGTCGGCGCGCTGCTGGATGCGCACCCGCAGATCATCATCTCGGACGAGCTCGATGCGCTGCGCTATGTCGATGCGGGATTCACCGCAGACCAGGTGCTCTCGCTGTCGATGATCGTCTCCGAGCGGCAGGCGCACCACGCAAGGCGCAAGGCCGGTCAGGATGGAGCCACCTACTCGTACGCCGTGCCTGACCAGTGGCAGGGCACGTACCGGGACCTGCGCGTCATCGGCGACAGCCAGGCAGGGTGGAGCGTGCAACGGCTCGCCCGCGACCCGTCATTGCTCGACCGCACCAGGCAGCGAGTCCGACCCCGTAGGCTCCAGTTCATCCATGTGACGCGCAACCCGTTCGACAACATCGCGACCATGATGCTGCGCGGCGGTCGCACGTTCGAATCGGCGTTCGAGCGCTATTTCGCGAACTGCGAGTCGCTCAGGGCACTGTCGGCGCGCTTCGGCGACGAGGAGCTCCTGCGACTGCGGCACGAGGATGTCATCCTCGTGCCGGCGGACTCGCTCAGCCGCGCCTGCGCGTTCCTCGGCGTGGAGGCCGACGCCGGGTATCTCGATGCCTGCGCGTCGATCCTGTATCCCAATCCGTCCCGGAGTCGCGCCAAGATCGCCTGGACCGATGCGCAGCGGGCACGGGTGGATGGCCGGATCACGGAGTTCGAGTTCCTCGAAGGCTACGACTTCGACTCCTGACCCGCGTGGCCGCCCGGTTCTTCCATCGTGTGCGCGGACGGGGTCCTGCCGGTCAGGTTGTGATACAGCTCGCGAAGCCGCCAGGCGGCCATCATCCCCCGGTTGAGGGGCACATCCCAGAGTTGATATCGCAGTGCCGCCAATCCGGACAGCTTCACCTTCGAGCTGGCGTAGCCGTGGCGGTCCATCGGGCGCCCGGCGTGGAGTTGGATGAAGGCGATCTGCCGTTCACCGAGGGCGCTTCGATAGCGTCCGATCGATGCCGTGGAGATCTGGCCGGTGGCGAACCGACCGAAGGAGCTGTTGCCCCCGGCCTCGCGAAAGTCCGCGGCGCCGCCCATCTGCAGCATCTCCACGTCAAATGGCTCGTCGATGAATGCGCAGATGCGGCGCAGCATGGCCTCGGGCTCGCCGGCCAGGTCTTCATAGCGGACGATCATGGATCGGCCCGGGTGCTTCCGCTCATTCCGCTCGCCGAGCGCCACCGAGCTGATCCACGATGCCGTCGCCGATCCCACGCCTCCGCGGTTGCTCTTCCAGCGCTTGAGGGAGGATGCGTAGCGATCCCTCGGGTCCCGGATCATGTGCAGGATCCGTGCGTCGGGGAAGCACTCGAAGACGCGGTCGGCATACCGCTCCGTCAGCAGTGACTTGTCGCCCCAACGCGGCTTGCCGAGGCGCTTTGCGTGGTGTGCCTCGAGCAACCCGAACAGGCGGCAATAGGACGGCTCGCCCGCGCGAAACTCGGCGCGCAGTCGATCCCGATCGGGCTCGAGCTTGCGGTGCCTGCGATAGCGCATCATCACGGCAAGGCAACGATCCAGGTTCTCGTCCCGCGCGAGGTCGCCGAAGCGCCCGTCGAAGAACGTCCACCAGTTTGTTCGTCGCGTCATCGCGACACGTGGGTGTGAGGCAAGCAGCGCATACAGCAGGCTCGTCCCCGTGCGCTCGAGCCCTCCGACGAAGATCGGTCCGCGCTCCGTCATGACCGGCCAGCGAGTCCGGCGTGGGTGCGCCGCTGCGCCGTGCGGCAGACCCTGGCAAGTCGGCTTGCGGCACCGGTCGCACGTGCCCAGGGACGGTCGATCAGCGTCAGTCGGAGCCGGTCGATTGGCTCGAGGTCGGTCGTGGTCGGCTCATAACGGAAGGCGCGCATGCCATCGCGTGCGGCAGCCTCGATGAGGGCGATCGAGCGGGCTGGGACGGCGTCACGATACATTCCCACCTTGGCGGCAAGCGCGGGGCTCGCCAGCGGCCCATGCTCGCGGGTGGAGGTAGCTCCGATGTGCTCCAGGGCTCGTGAGATCGTGGGCACCGGATCGTGCGCCAGGTCCTCGTACCGCACGACGAGGTAGCTGCTTCGGTGTGCCGCCGCGTTGGCCCGCGCGAGCGCGGAGGACTCATTCCATGCGGCACAGGCTGCCCCCAGCCCACCTGGCCCCACGCCGGCGCTGGCGTTGGCCGCGGCATACCGATCCCGTGGATCACGCACCATGTGGATGAACTTCGCGTGCGGGAAGCACTCCAGGATCGCATCGGCGTGGCGCTCGACGAGCGCGGTCTGATCTCCCCAGCGCGATCTGCCCGACCGTTCCGCGTGTTGGCGTCCGACGAGCGCGAACAGATATCCGTAGCTCCGCGGTCCGGCCAGGAAGTCGATCATCAGGCGGCTTGAGTCGACGAGGAGCGGTGCCACGTGGCGGTCTCCGAGAAGAGCGGTCACGGCCCGACGAGCGGATCGGTCGAGAGCCAGGTCTCCGTACCGACCGAAGTGGTGCGTCCAGAGCTCCGTGCGACGCGAGAACGCGATATCCGCCCGTGCCTCGAGCGCAATGCGCATCGGTGTCTTCCCCGTGCGGTCGAGACCGGCCACGTACACCGGGTTGTCGATCACCGTGCAAACGCAGGCGCCACGGAGCCGCCGCGACCGTAGGCTCGTTGGTTTGCCGCCGCCCGCGCGACCACGACGTGAATGAGCCCCAGCCCCACCCACCACAGGCCGGTTCCCCACGTGGACGAATGCAGCATGTCCATGAAGTTCGATACCACGAACTGATCGACGAGCGCCAGCCACAGGATGACGAGGAGATTTCGGTTCATCCACCGTCCGGTCGGCATGTACCGCCAGAGCTGGAGGCTGCGCATCAGGAGCCACAGTGCCGGCAGGAGGTACAGGACGAGGGCCGGCAGCCCATTCTCGGCCGCGAGCGCCAGGTAGGCGTGATGTGCGCTTCCGGGCCCTACTGGAATGTCCCCGATGCGTTCCTTGAACTGCTCGTCGAAGCGCTCGAAGTTTCCGTATCCCAGCCCCAGCCCCGGCTCCGTGGAGATCATCCTCAGCGCGGCATTGTTGGTGATCAGGCGTGATTCCGCGGTCCCCTCGTCACCAACCCGTTGATCCAGCCCGGAGAACGCGTTGCTGAACGGGCCAGCGGCGAGGATCACGATCGCCAGAGCGCCAACGGCCGCGGATGGGATGGCGGCTCTCGGGAACAGAAACGCCATGCCGGCGACCGCCAGGGCGGCACCGAGCCAGCTCCCGCGGGAGAGCGAGAGGGCGATGCCGACGAGCGCGCCGACGGCGACCATCACGAGCAGCCACCGAATCCACGTCAGGCGCGTCCCCACGGCCGCGTGAATGCCGTACAGCGCCCCGAAGACCAGGGTCACGGTGTAGGGTCCCGGCCCTCCGAGGCTTCCGATGGTTCGCTCCCCGGCCCGACCCAGCCAGGCTCCGGGCAGGACGCCGGGCGCGATCCAGCTCAGCATGCCGATGGCGACTTCGATGGTGACTACGGCGACCACGACGGGCAGCAGCCTTCGCAGCTCCGACTCGCCTGGATCCGCGAGCCTGATCAGCCAGTAGATCGCGATCGGCACGATGAGGTGGTCGAAGAATGCTGCCGTCATGCGACTCGGGTTGTTGCTGAGCACCACGACATTGACCAGGCCCAGCACGATGAAGGCGACGACGAAGACGTCGGTGAGACTGAGGCGGAACCGGCTCTGGGAGAGGCCGAGGATCCGATACACCAACACCACCACGAGCGTCGCGATGATCATCAGGCGATGAGCGGCCCAGACGCCGGGGCTGACGGTGGCACTGTCATCAACCACCAGGAACGGCATGACTCCGACCCAGACCATCACCGCGGCCCAGGGGTAGTGGAGCACGACCGCGGCCAGCGGCACGGCGAGCGCGATCGCCACGGCGGCCTCCCACTCTCCGATCGCCGCCGCGCCTCCCACGGCGAGCGCGAGGACGAGGCCGACCGCTACCAGCGCGAGGACGGCGCCGAGGGCACCAACGTCCCGTTCCCGGCGTCCGTAGATCGAATCAGCCACGGGCGGTGGATCCTGGGCCTGATCCGGCATGGCGGGCGGACGGGTAGAGCCTGCTGAACGTCGTTCCGGCAGCCGCCACAATGCGCTCCTGCTCCTCGTTGCGGAAGGCAACGCGCCACCGTTCGTCGAGACCGATTTCACCGATCGTCTGCAGTCGCATGCGGTTGCCGAGAAGGTGCTGCTGACGCTGCAGCAGCTCGGAGACATCGACGTCCGCGTCCACCCCGCAGAAGTCGAAGATGCGTGCCATCGTCGCTGCCGGAGCCGCGCACAGCTCCTCGTAGCGAACCATGAGCCGGCGGCCGGGAGGAATCGTGCTGATGCTGCGCATGATCGCCTCGTTGGCCCTGGCCCAGCGCCTGGCCGCCTCCGCCGCTGAGAGGCCCCGCTTGTTGCGGCGAACCGTTGATTCGACCACTCCGCGGACGTCGCGGACGAGATGAATCACCCGGAGCTCCGGATCGACATACCGCTCAAGATACCGAGCCCGGAGCCTTTCCTTCGACGCGTCGACGAAGACATCGGCGCGAGATGCGGCAAGTATCACCCGCGCGAACGTCGTATTCCGGACGCCGATCTCTCGCATCCTGCGCTCATTTCCGGGGACCAGCTCGAAGAGGCGATCGCGTGCGGCTTCCAGCCGGGACGAGCCGAGAGTGCGAACCCGCAGTCGGCCCAACCAGCGCGGCGCGTGATCATCGAAGCCCATGCCGAAATCGGCGAGCGAGAACGCCGTGCCCGTGTCTCGCAGCCGCGCTTCGACATCTCCCCAGAAGGGGCACTCCCGCATCAGGCTGCCGCATGAGCAGGTGAAAATTGCCATCTGCGACGCGCGGCGTGCACCCGAGACATCGCTGACCGTCCCGACCGAGGGATGGGCGCCGACCAGCAGCGAGAGGAGCGTTGACCCGGAGTAGGCGTTCGACGCCAGGAAGACGCAGCGCCCGCGCAGCTGGCCGGGGGCCACGCTCATGTCCGCGGCCTCAGCACGCGCCAGTAGAGTTGAGCGACGGCGCTGAACGCCCGGTATCCCATCCAGTCCAGCGACGTCGGTGGCTCGAGCTCCCATGCCGTGGGGAACTCGTATCCCCACCGGGCCCTGTACGAACCCATCGCGCGTGGCACCCGCTGGATCGCCTTCGGCGAGTAGTAATCCTCAAAGTCACGACTCCGTTGCCCCGCTCGGTTCATCGCCGGGAGCGGTCGCGCCGGAGCGATGCCGATCTTCCTGAGCGCCGCGTCAAAGTCCTCGCCGATCCGCTCGAAACGAATGAGGTGGTCGAACGTGTCGTGCGACAGGCTCGCCCACGTGTGGTAGGGAAGATGGTAGAAATGGAGGAAGAAGTTCGAGAATGTCGCATCGGTTCGCCGCAGGTAGTTGAACATCCGGCGGTCGAGCACGTTGTTCAGTGGTCGCCGCCTTCGCTGTCGAAGGCTCGGGTCGGAGAACCGCTGCTTGTGGTCCGTCTTCAGCTTGAAGTATCGGCTCACCGCATCGTCGAGGGGATTGCGGATCCCGGAGAACACGAAGTAGGTCTGCTCGTCCTGCGAGGCTTGCCGTCGGAACTCCGTATAGGTCGCGTGTTTGTGGAGAATCGGCGCACCGTCATACAGTTCGCGGAGCTCACCGCGGATTGCCGTCGATCCGGTCCGCCGAAGCTCGACAAAGACGTAGCGGTGTTTATGGCTGATGATCAACGGGCGTCCCCTCACCATCCTCCCGTGGGCTCAACGGGCTCTGGACTATATCGCAAGGTGCGTCGTTTGACAGAACACCGCTCAGGCGCCGAGGCCGATCCGCATCGGCCGGGCTCCCCTGTGAATCGTCTTTGATGCAAGGTGAGTCGGGCGAGGGCGCTCTCCGAGCGCTGCACGTGATCAACAACCTGGAAGTCGGCGGCGCCCAGGAAGTCGTTCGGACGCTGATGCCGGCACTCCGCTCGGCCGGGGTCGAATCGTCGGTGGCCACCCTTCGCGACGGGCCACTCCGCGAACCGCTCGAGGCGGAGGGCATCCCTGTAGCCGTGCTGCAGGCGCGAACCCGTTCCATCGTCAACGACCCCCGCGCGATCCTCGAGCTCCGCCGTCTGTACGGTGACCTTGCGGAGATGATCGAACGGGAACGCATCGACGTGATCCAGACGCACCTCATGCGCAGCATCGATTTCCTGATGCTCGGCCTGACGCATCGAGGGAGGCGTCCATCCGTCGTCTGGACCTTTCACAACGCGCGGCTCGACCTGAGGGTGGATCAGCTCGCCCAGCGGCGATGGCTGCTCGCGCCGAAGCGGGTCGGCTATCGGACCCTCTACCGCCGCGGCTCGTCGCTGGTCGGCGCCATCGTGGCAGTCTCGGATGACGTGGCGCGCGCGGTCCGAGAGGGCATTCGACCGGCGCCGGGTCGGCTGGTGACGATTTCGAACGGCGTCGATACGACGCGCTTTCACCCGTCGGTGGTAGCCGTTTCACGAGGCGAGCTGGGAGTGCCGGACGACGCGTTCCTGTTTGCCTGTGTCGCAAAGTTCCACGAGCAGAAGGGTCATCGGATCCTGATCGATGCGTTGGCCTCGATGCCCCAGACGGCGCCACCGGTGCACGTCGCCCTCCTCGGCACCGGGCCTCTGCGTGCGGAGATCGAGGAGCAGGCACGCGCCCGCGGCGTCGACCAGCGGCTCCATCTGCTCGGGACCCGGGCCGACATCCCGAACGTGCTTCAGGGCGCCGACGCGTCGGTGCTGCCCTCGCTGTGGGAGGGATTGCCGATGGCACTGCTCGAGGCCATGGCGTCCCGCCTTCCCGTGGTAGCCACGGCGGTCTCCGGCACCCGGCAGGTCATCACCGACGGCACCCACGGACTCCTCGTCGAACCCGGGGACGCCGCCTCACTCGGCGCCGCCATGGCGCGCCTCGTGAATGATCCTGCGCTCCGAGATCGGCTCGCCGTCGGTGGCCTCGAGCGCGTGCGGTCGGACTTCAGCGCGCGAGCCCAGGCCGCTCGCCACCGGGACCTGTATCTCGCACTTGCGGCACGTCGGAGTCACGGATCGTGACGCCAACCCGGACGCTGATCACGTACGTCATCGGCACCTATCCCTCGCTGACGACAACATTTATCGATCGCGAGATCTCGGCGCTCATCGCGCGCGACATCGACGTTCGTGTCATCTCGCTCCGTCGCCCGCGGACCGAGCTGTCGGATTCGCAGCAGTCGCTGGCCCAGCGCACCGAGTACGTCCTGCCGGTTCGTCCACTTGCCATGATCGGGTCCCAGCTGACCTGGCTGATCCGCCGGCCATTCGGCTACGTCCGGTTGCTGGCCTACCTCTTCACGCGTCCGCACGGCCCGGCGTCGCGCCGGAAGACCGTCGCGCACTTCATGATGGGCGTTGACGTCGCCCGCCGACTGCGGGGCGCGCCCGGCAGTCGCATCCACGCACACTTCGCCGATCGTGCGGCCACGGTGGCGCTCGTCGCGTCGAGGCTCCTGGGAACGACGTACAGCCTGACGGCCCACGCAAACGACATCTACCTCTCGCCGACGCTGCTCGAGATGAAGATCGCCAATTCGGCCGTGACGGTCACCTGCACCGAGTACAACCTGCAGCACCTTCAGGGCACCCTCGGGCCCGACGCGAGCCGGCGCGTACGGCGGATCTACCACGGGCTGGACCTCGAGCGCTACACGAGCATCCGACCCGCCTCCGGGCCGACACCGCTGGTCGTCTCCGTGGGGCAGCTGAAGGAAAAGAAGGGGCTCCGGCATCTCGTCGAGGCGATGGCGATCCTGCGCGATCGTGGGTTCGATGCGGAATGCACGATTGTGGGGGACGGCCCGCTGCGCGCGGCGTTGGAGACCCTCATCCACGAACTGCAGCTGGATGAGCGAGTGCGTCTTGCCGGCGCCCTCCCGCATCCGGAGGTCATCGATCGCTATCGCAACGCGCGGATGTTCGTTCTGCCGTGTGTCGTTGCCGAGGACGGTGATCGGGATGGAATCCCGAACGCCATCCTCGAGGCGATGGCGGCCGGCGTCCCGGTCATCTCGACCCCGATCTCGGGGATCCCGGAGGCTGTGCATGATGGAGAGACGGGGCTGATGGTCGAAACCGCGAACTCGCAGCGACTTGCGGACGCCATCGAGCGGCTGGGCCGCGACGATGAGCTCTGGAGCCTGCTCAGTCGCTCTGCCCGCGCGTTCGTGGTTCGCGAATTCGAGCTGGCCCGCAATACCGCTCGCTTCCTCGAGGTCATCCATCCCAATGCCTGATGCCAGGGACCGCACGACCGTCACCAGAGGGCTGTTCGTGGTCTGGGGCCCTCCGCTGAAGGGGAGGCGCAGCGTCGTCCTCGGCACGGCACTCGGCGTCGAAGAGGTAGCTTACCTCGCCGATGACTGGACGGCGGGACTCTTGTCGGATCCGATGAAGTACCCGAGGCTTGCCCTGCGAACCATCCGGTTGCTCATGAAGCGTCGTCCGCGCGTGGTCTTCGTCCAGACGCCGCCCACGCTCGCGGTGTGGCTCGTCGCAGCCTATGCCCGGGCGGCCGGCGCGGCGTTCATCGTCGATGCCCACAGCGACGCATTTCAGCGGTCGCGATGGACGCGTCCCCGCTGGCTCAACCGACTCGTTGCGCGCCGAGCGCTGGCTACGCTGGTAACCGATCCCTACTGGGCCGCCCGCCTCGAGTCTGACGGAGCGACAGCCATGGTGGTCCCGGACGTGCCGCGGGTCCCTGATGCCGCGATGGATCGGGAGCCACTTGGTCCCGGCTTCCACGTCCTCGTCGTCAACACCTGGGGCTCCGATGAGCCACTCGCCGAGGTCCTCGCCGCCGCCGCACAGCTTCCGGACGTCACGTTCCACGTCACCGGTCGGCGCGATGCACGATTCGACGCTCTCGGCTCCATAGCCTCCAACGTGCGGTTCACCGACTTCCTGAGCGATAACGCGTACCAGCGGCTGATGCGCAGCGTCCATGCCGTGGCGTGCCTGACGACGCGTGACCACACCATGCAACGTGGCGCATGCGAGTCCCTGTCGAGCGCTCGACCCATCGTGACGAGCGACTGGGGCCTCCTGCGCAGCTACTTCTCGCGGGGCACGGTGTTCGTCGACAACAGCCCCGAGGGCATTCGGGATGGCATCGGTCAACTGATGGCACACTATGACGAGTACGCCCACGCGATCGAGACGCTGCGCACGCAGCGGCTGGCCGAATGGGCCACGCGCCGCACCGCAATCATCGAACTCATCACCGCCTCAGATCCACGGGGCGGCTCGACTTCGCCGGGGAGGTAGTCATGACCGCCGTCAGCATCTTTGGGCTCGGGTACGTGGGGTCCGTGTCGGCCGCGTGCCTTGCCGCGGAAGGCTTCGACGTCGTCGGGGTCGACGTCAGCCCCGTCAAGCGGGACATGATCAATGCGGGGCGCAGCCCCATCGTCGAGGAGGGTCTTGATGACCTGATGCGGTCCGGAGTTACCGCGGGTCGCGTCCGGGCCACCGACGATGCGCAGGCCGCAGTGGCCTCCACCGACATCTCCTTCATCTGTGTCGGAACGCCGAGCCATGCGAACGGCAGCCTCGACTTGACTGCCGTCGAGCGAGTCGCCGAGACGATCGGTACCGCCCTGTCCCATAAGGAGGGCAGGCACACCGTCGTCGTTCGCAGCACGATGCTGCCGGGCAGCACCGAGGAACGAGTCATTCCCGCACTGGAGCGTGAGTCGGGACGGAAGGTCGGGGCGGACCTGGACGTCTGCTACAACCCCGAGTTCCTCCGTGAGGGATCATCGATCCGGGACTTCCATCACCCGCCGTTCACCGTGATCGGCGGCGAATCGACCGAGTCCATCTCCCGCGTGGCCGAGCTCTATGCGGGCGTTGAGGGGGAGGTCTTTCCCGTTCCGATTCGCGTCGCGGAGATGGTGAAGTACGTCAGCAACGCGTGGCACGCCCTGAAGGTGGCCTTCGCGAATGAGATCGGCGTCATCGCGCAGGGCCACGGCATCGACAGCCACCAGGTCATGGACATCTTCGTCCAGGACCGCAAGCTCAACGTATCGCCCGCCTACCTGCGTCCCGGGTTTGCATTCGGGGGTTCCTGCCTGCCGAAGGACCTGAGAGCGCTCGTCCACGACGCGCGCAAGAACGATCTGCACCTGCCGGTTCTCGAATCGATCCTGCCGAGCAACCAGGGTCACGTGGAGCGGACGTTCGCGAAGATCGAGAGCCTGGGACAGCGCAAGGTGGGCGTGTTGGGGCTCAGCTTCAAGGCCGGTACCGACGACCTGCGCGAGAGTCCGCTGGTGACCCTCGTCGAACGCCTCATCGGACGGGGATACGACGTGCGAGTCTTCGACCGCAACGTCTCGCTCGCGAATCTGCACGGGATGAATCGGGCCTACATTGAGCGCGAGATTCCCCACGTTGTGTCGATCATGACCGACGAGATCGATGAGGTCATGGATCACGCCGAGGTGCTGATCGTCGGCAACGGCGATCCGGCGTTCGGTGCCGCGATCGCCGATCGTCGAGACGGACAGCACGTCATCGATCTCGTGCGCGTCGGCGTTGAGCGTCCGGAGGATCCGCAGTACCACGGGGTCGCCTGGTAGCGCCTCCTCGCTCATAAGTACCGCGAGCAGCGCGGCCCACCTGGTACCTGCGGCGATGTCGAGGTGTCCGCTGGTGTGGTGAAGGGCGGTTCGGGTCGGATGCTTCCGACCCGCCGCTTCGGCCGGCATCAAGCGCATGGGACGACTTCGCCATGGTCAGCGATCGAGCGGGCAGCCTAGGGTGTCGGGACTTTCCCCTCGCAGGCACCGGAGAACCTCCTCGATGCGATACAAGGCCGTCCCCCTCTCGGTCCGGGCCACGCCCCGAGCCGAACGCCCTTCACGGCAGAGGCCCCCGAGTCCGAAGTCCTCGCGGACGCGCGACTGGGCGCTCACCCTGCCCATCGTTCTGCTCGTCCCGATCATCATGGTGCCGCTCATTGCGCTGGCCGGTGGGCCACAGCTCAGCGTCGGCGCCGGAGGCATCCAGCCCGGAGGTCGGGTGGTGGTGACGGGGACGAACCTCGACCGCAAGGAGTACGTAGAGCTGTCGTGGGACGGCGCGCCCACTGTCTGGCTTCCAGTCACGAAGACCGATCGCAATGGCACACTCACGGTGGCGGCGACACTTCCGGCGACGGTGACGAGCGGCCCGCACCTCGTCGAGGCACGCATGAAGAGGAATGGACCGAACTCAAAGGTCCATCCCGATGTCGTGGCTCGGGTGACCGTGACGGTCCTCGGTCCGGTGCCGACCGCCCCGCCGCCAGCCCCGACCGCAACCGCACCGGCGCCTCCCCCCGCGACGCCAACGCCGACGGTTACCCAGCCCACGGCCACGCCCGCTCCTTCAGCGACGGCTCCACCTCAGTCAACGGCCTCGGCGACGCCGATCCCAACTGTTACGGCCAAGCCATCGACAGCGACCCCGACGATGCCGCCTCCCAGCGGGGATTCGCGGCTGACCTGTGCCGGGTATCCGGAGCCGCGCGTATTCCTCGAGACGCAGGATTGGTGGGATCCGATTCCGGTTCTCGGCGGCACTGGCCATGTCCATCTCGGAACGTGCTTCCCACTCGGACAGACTGTGTCGGGCAAGGTGACGTTCGATGTTCGAGTCATGCTCCATGACAATCTCGGCTCGCTCGTTCGGGTGAAGATGCAGGACGACATGAGCACGGATCACCTGGTGCTCAAAGTGAACGAGACGCCGGTCACCGGCGGTGACCATATGTATTGGTACCGCGTGGCGATCGACACCACGTCCATGCCGGACGGCCTGCGCCAGTTCCGCTGGTACGCCGATCTCGAGCACGCGAACGGCAACCGCCAGACGGCTCGTTCGTCGTGGCCGCTCGACATCGAGAACGGTAAGCCAGACCAGAATGTCACCGGCGCCGCCGCCAAGACGAAGTTCCAGAACTGGTACCAGGTCGCCTCGCCCAACCGCGACTGGGGCTACGCCGGGCCGACGATCGACGGTCTCGGCGGTGTTCTGTCCGGGACCGTGACGTTCGAGGCGAAGTGCTCGGTGAACGGCGACTCCGGCGCTCCGGCCCAGTCTCTTCGGTCGGTGCACGTCGACCCGAACTTCCACATGGGGATGAACGGCAAGATCCTGTACCAGGGGTCGAACACCTCGTCGGACATCACGCTCGACACTCGGAGCCTGTCGAATGGCCCGCACAAGGTCGTCGTGCGGTGCCGGCAGGACTCCGGAAATGAGCATCACGAAGGCGTCGGAGTCTTTCCGATCGTCGTCGGCAACTAGGTGAGGCCGCGGATGCCGTCGCTGACGCAGGCGCGGCTCAGTGACGAGGTGGCTGCCGGTTCGGGGGACGGCCGCGACCTCGCGCCATGTGCGGTTCGGTATCGTGCGGTATGCTTGGGTTGCCCGCCCAGCACACACGTCATGGGGTCCGCTTCGTGCCCGAGCTAGCAGATCGACCCAGCCGACTTCAGACGCGAGCCATCGGCCTCGCCGTCCTCGTGATCGCCGCCGCCATCGCCGCCACCGTGATGTTCTCGATTCTCCGCGCGAGTCCCGCGTTGGCGATCGAGGGTCAGCCGGCGGCGGGCGAGACTCTCGAGCTGAACGGCTCGGGGTTCGAGCCCGGAGACATCCTGCTGCTGACGTGGAATGGTCGCGAGGCGGCATGGATGCCACCCGTCCGCGTCAATGACGACGGCTCGTTCGTCATTGAGGTTGTGCTTCCCCGCGGCCTGTCGGACGGTCAGTACGTGATCGGGACCACGGATGGTTCGGACGACGGATTGGCCACGGTGATGGTCGCCGTCGGGACGGAGCCGACCTGGCAACCAGGGGTGGCGCGCGAGCCATTCGATACCACCCCGGTGACATCACCGAGGCCCTCGGCAAGCGAGGCGCCCGAGCTCTCGGTGCCGATGACCATTCCGACGGCAGAGGCGTCCGTTGCGCCGGATCCGACCCAGATCCCCGCTGCGGTGGCGGACGCGGGCGGGAGTGGAACCGGGGGTTCGACCGCTGCGCCACCTCCCAGCGCGCCGCCCATGCCGGTGATGCCGGGCGTTGGTGATCACGGCAACCCACTGCACTGCATGGGCTATCCCGAGCCTCGGGTCTGGCTCGAATCGCAGGACTGGTGGGATCCGATTCCCGTCCTCGGCGGATTGGGACACCTCCACATGGGGATGTGCTTCCCGCTGGGACAGACCGTTTCGGGCGTCGCGAACTTCGACATCCGGGTCGTCCTCCACCGCAACGCCGGCACGCTCATCCGGATCAAGATGCAGGACGACAACTCCAAGGAGCACCTGGTCCTGCGACCGAACAAGGCGATCGGTGACGGGGCGTACTGGTACAAGGTCGCGATCGACACGAGAAACATGCCCGACGGCCTCAGGCTGTTCCGCTTCTACGCGGATCTCGAGCATCCCAACGGGAATACCCAGACGGCGCGGCCGATCTTCTCGCTGCGCGTCGACAACGGGGGAGCCGCTCAGGATTGGTCCGACCGTTCGCGGGAGGTTCGCACGACTGCCTGGTACCGGGAGGCGAACCCGGAGCTGGACTGGGGATACCTCGGCGCCGTCGTCCAGGACTTCGACCCCGGGCCACACAGTGCCGCATTCAGCGTCGGTGCAAAGTGCTCCGTGAACGGCGACAACGGCGGGGCGTCGAATAGCTCTCCGCCTCTCGCCCGCTGGAGCGCCCACGTCGATCCTGACTTCCACGCCGGAAATGACGGGCTCGTCCTCGGGCAGGGCTCCGGCCAGCTGTCGGGCGACATCAGCGTGCCCGCGGGGTCGCTGTCCCCGGGATGGCACCGCCTCGTCCTGCGCTGTACGCAGGTCCTCGGGGATCGTACGCACTCGGCCGTCGGGATCTACTCCTTCCTGGTGGATCGCTGACCACCGGCGCCCGAGGAACCGACACCCCGTCAGCGTTCGTGACCGGCGGTGCTGGATTCGTGGGAAGCACGCTCGTCGACCGCCTCCTGGCGGAGGGTTGGCAGGTGGCGGCCTTCGACTCGTTCGATCCGTACTACACGCCT
Organism: Candidatus Limnocylindria bacterium; assembly: GCA_039917415.1. GTDB lineage: Bacteria > Chloroflexota > Limnocylindria > QHBO01 > QHBO01 > JACDBZ01. The sequence continues at coordinate 15,968 of JBDSJJ010000064.1, forward strand.
TCCGTGAAGCACAACAACCTTGCCGGTGCGCACAAGCATCCGCGGTTCGAACTCATCGAGGGTGACACCACTGAGGCCGGCGCCATCCTGTCAGCCGTCCGCCGCGTCCGCCCCACGGTCGTGTTTGACCTCGCCGCTCGCGCCGGCGTGCGGCCGTCCATCGCGGATCCGGCATCGTACATGCGGACGAACGTGCTCGGGCTCCAGCACACGCTGTCGGCCGCTGCCGACGTCGAGGCCCGCGTCGTGTTCGCCTCGTCGAGCTCGATCTACGGGGCGGATTCCCGTCGGCCGTTCCATGAGGATCAGGTCCTCGGACGTCCGGAGTCGCCGTACGGGGCCTCGAAGGTTGCGGGGGAGGCGTTGTGCCACGCCCATCACGCGATCACCGGCCTTCCGGTCGGGGTTGCGCGGCTCTTCACCGTGTTCGGGCCTCGCCAGCGGCCGGACCTCGCGATCCACGCATTTGCGCGGCGGATGCTCGCGGGCGAGGAGCTCGAGCTATTCGACGGCGGAACCGCGATTCGCGACTACACGTACGTCGATGACGTCGTGGATGCGCTCATGAGTCTGGCCCGAGCAGAATCGAACTACCTCATCGTGAACATCGGCAGCCACCATCCGGTGAGAACCGATGAGATGGTGAGCTCGCTGGAGCGCGCACTCGGAGTCACCGCCCGACGTCGCCTGCTTCCCGCCCAGCTGGGGGACGTGCCCGCCACCTTCGCCGACGTGACACGAGCCCGCGAGCAGCTCGGGTGGTCACCGACTACCGAGTTCGACCGCGGCATCGATCAATTCGCGGCGTGGGTCCGGAGTCAGTGATGGATCGGCGTGGCGCGCACCGTCATGGACGGCCGACGGCCAGGTAGCGCAGCCCCGCAGCCTCGACGCGTACGGGATCCATCGCATTGCGCGCGTCGAACAGGACGTCGCCGGCCATGGCCGCGCGGAGCGATTCGAGGTCCACGGTCACGTACTCCGCCCAATCGGTGCTGAGCACCAGGGCGTCCGCCCCAGCCGCAACGGCCATCGGGTCGTCGAGGATCTCGATCCAAGGGGCGATCGCCGCCGTGGCACGCCCTGCCTGTGGGTCACACGCGATCACCTGGGCGCCTTCTCGGTGCAGCATCTCCGCAAGCGTAATGGACGGCGAGTCTCGCACGTCATCGGTGCCCGCCTTGAAGGCGAGTCCGAGGAGGCCGATGCGCTTGCCGGAGATCTCGCCGACGGCGTGCTTAAGCCGCTCGACGGCGCGAACGGGTTGCTCGGCGTTCACCGCGTCGACCGCCCGCGCAAAGGTCATCGGGAGGCCATGCTGCGTTCCCATCGCGATGAGCGAGCGCACGTCCTTCGGAAGGCACGATCCACCATATCCGATCCCCGGCCGCAGATAGTCGCCGCCGATCCGCGGATCCGCGGCGATGCCCTGGATCACGGCGTCCACGGAGGCGCCGGTCGCTTCGCACACGCTGGCGATCTCGTTCACGAAGCTGATTCGAGTCGCGAGGTAGGCGTTCGCGGCGTTTTTCACCAGCTCGGCGCTCTCGGCATCGATGACATGGATGGCCGTCTCGAGGGGTCGGTAGAGCGTGGCAAGTCGTTCCGTTTCCTCCGCATCCGCCCGGCCGGTGATGCCGAGGATGACCCTCGAGGGATGCATGAAGTCGTCGAGTGCTCGCCCCGTCCGAAGGAACTCGGGGTTCGCGACGATGGCGATGCCTCGCGGGCCTCCCCGCGCCTCGAGCTGACGGTTGAGCTCAGCCTCCACGTTCCGCGTCGTACCGATGGGCACGGTGCTCCTCAGGGCGATCACCGCTCGGGTCTCGAGATGCTGCGCGATGGAGGTCACGACGGCCTCGACCGCACTCAGGTCGGCGTCGCCGGTCGGGCGAGAGGGAGTGCCGACGCAGATGAGGATCACGTCGGCGTGCTTCAGTGCCTGTCCCGGGTCGGAGGTGAACGTCAACCGGCCTTCGAGCTGTTGCAGGGTCAGCTCTCCCTGGAGGTGCGGCTCGTAGTACGGAGCCTGGCCGGCCGCCAGGGCCCGCAGCTTTTCCTGGTCAGCTTCGAGGCCCGTGACCTGCTGGCCCATGCGCGCCAGGCAGGTGGCGGTGACGAGGCCAACGTACCCGAGGCCGACAACGGTGATCTGCATGCATCCTCCGAAGAACACGGCCGGCTGGCCGCAACGAGCCGATGATAGCCGCGTCCTCCGGACGCGCCAGACGATCAGCCTCCCGGCGTCAACCCGGGTCGACCTTCCCCACGGTTCCCGGGTCAGGCGTCGGCGGCTGCGCCGGGGAATCCGTTGTCCTGCTCTTGAGCAGGAGCGATTCCGCCACGTGGTGAACGATCAGGAACCCCACGATGCTGCCGGCCACGTCGATCGTGATGTCGTACACGGTCGGCGTGCGTCCGGGGACGAGCGCCTGGTGCAGCTCGTCACTCACCGCATACATCGCGCAGATCACGACCGTCCACCAGAAGCGCGTGCCGCGGACCCCGCTGTCGCGCAGCGCGATGGAGACCAGCAGACCGAGATTGCCGTAGACGACGAAGTGACCCAGCTTTTCGATGCCGAATCGCAGCCGGCCGCTCCCGGTAAGGACGCCGCCCTCCTGGCTGGACAGCACGAAGATCAGCACCATCCACAACAGGACCGCGGCCCAGGCGGCCAGAGCATGGCGGCGGCCCGGGCGCCGCGAGCGAAACGACATGACGTTTGTCAAGATACAGTCTCAGGCGGTCCGGGACTCAACGGCTCATCGCGACCCGGTTCCCTCCGGCACCGCCAGCCCACAGGAGCTGCCCCACGTGCGCCATTGCATGATCGTCGACAACTACTACCCGGATATCCGCGTGGAGCGGCAGGCCCGGGCGCTCGTCCGGCGCGGTCACAGCGTGGATGTCATCTGCCTGCGCCGCGAGGGCGACCGACCGCGGGAGGTCATCGACGGCATTCGGATCCGTCGACTGCCGGTGCAGCGCCAACTCGGCATGGGTCTCGGCCCGCAGATGCTCGAATATCTGACGTTCATGGTCTGGTCCGGCGCCCTGGTGAGCGTCCTGCACCTTCGGAAGCGCTTCGACGTGGTGCAGGTCCACAACGTGCCGGACTTCCTGGTCTTCGCGGCCCTCGTTCCCCGGCTGACGGGCGCGGCGATCCTCCTGGATCTCCATGACCTGATGCCCGAGTTCTTTGCGAGCCGCATCGGTGGGAGCATGGACAGCCTTGCGGTCCGTCTGGTCCGGGTTCAGGAGCGCGCGAGCACAGGCTTCGCGGACAAGGTCCTGACCGTGACCGACCTGTGGCGACGAACGCTCATCGCGCGAGGTCTCGACGATGCCAAGGTCGATGTGGTGATGAACCTGCCGGACGACGCGCTTTTCCAGCCTCGTGCTCCGGAGGTTCGGCCGGAACCTGACGTGATCACCGTGATGTACCACGGAACGATCACGCATCGGTACGGCATCGACATCCTGGTGAGAGCCGTGGCGCAGGCGCGAGAACGGATCCCGCTTCGCCTCGTGATCCACGGGCGCGGGGAGTACCTGGACGATCTCAGGACCTTGATCGATGAGCTGCGGATGGGCGATGCGGTCCGCCTCAGCACGGAGCTGCTTCCGACCGCCGATCTTCCCGACCTCATCGCCGCTGCCGATATCGGGGTGGTCCCCAATCGAAGCGACGTGTTCACCGATGGCATCCTGCCCACCAAGCTGCTGGAATACGCCGCGCTCGGCATCCCGGCGGTGGTCTCCCGCTCGACGGCGACGTCCGCATACTTCACCGACGACATGGTCGAGTACGTGGAGCCCGGCAGCGTCATAGCGCTCGCCACGGCCATCGAGCGGCTGGCGCGGGATCCCGACCGGCGCCGGAAGCTCGCCACGGCGGCGCAGGCATTCACCACCCAGCACCAGTGGAGCGATGAAGCCGACCGCTACGTGAACGTCGTCGAGCGGCTCGGGAAGCTCCGCTGAGTCACGGATCAGCACGACGCGCGAAGGCACGCTAGCCTTGCACCTGATCGGCGCCTGCCGGCCAACGACAGAAGGAGGCTCTCGGCGGTGATTCCAATCGCGCGACCCAGGATGGGCGAAGAGGAAAAGGAGCAGGTCTGGAGCGCGCTCGAGTCGGGCCAGCTTGCCCAGGGGGAGCGGGTCCGCACGTTCGAGGACCGATTCGCGGCGTTCGTGGGTGCCCCACACGCAGTGGCGACGAGCTCCGGGACGACGGCGATCCATCTCGCCCTGCTGGCCATCGGCGTTGGGCGCGGCGACGAGGTCATCGTGCCCTCGTTCAGCTTCACGGCCACCGCGACGCCGGTGCTGCACGTGGGGGCCACCCCGGTGTTCGTGGATGTCGACCCGAATTTCTACACGCTCGACCCCGACGGGATCGAGGCGGCGATCACGGATCGCACTCGCGCGATCATCCCGGTCAGCCTGTATGGCCAACCGGCCGACATGCCCGCCATCACCGCCATCGCGGAACGCCACAGCCTCCGCGTCATCGAGGATGCATGCCAGGCCCACGGGGCATCCCTGGATGGCCGTTCCTGCGGTGCGTGGGGGATCGGCGCATTCAGCTTCTATCCCACGAAGAACATGACGACCGGCGAGGGCGGGATCATCACGACTGACGACGCCGATGTCGCCGCACGCGCCCGCCTCCTGCGGGAGCATGGGATGCGGGTGCGCTATCAGCCGGAGATCCTCGGGTACAACTTCCGCATGACGGACATCCACGCGAGCATCGGGCTGGCACAGCTCGACAAGCTGCCGGCCGCCAATGGCCGGCGGCGTGCAATCGCGGCCCGATACTCGGACGAGCTCGAGGGAGTCGACACACCGACAGTGCGAGCCGGCGCCGTCCACGCATTCCACCAGTACACCCTGCGAGTCCCGGACCGTGATCGGTTCGCGGCCGATCTCGCGGCCCGTGGCGTGGGGTCGAACATCTACTATCCGCTCCCGATTCATCGGCAGCAGCCGTTCGTCGACCTCGTGCCCCCCGGAACGGACCTCCCGGTCACGGACCGGCTGACCGGTGAGATCCTCTCGATTCCGGTCTACCCGACATTGACGGACGACGAGGTGGACACCGTGATCGCCGGCGTCAATGGAATCGCCGCGGAGGTTGATCCAGTCTCGGCGTGACGGTGTCGGTCATTGTCCGCGGTCGGAGACGGTGGCATACTCTCGTGGCCGAATCATGGCGGGGGCGAGAACCTGGACTCATCGGATGTCGCGTGCGACCTGTGCGGGCGTGAGCTTCGTGCGCTCGATCCCGCGGATCGTCTGGCGTACTGCGCGCCGTGCCAGCGGTTCGTGTGCCACTTGTGCTGGATCCCGGGTCGTGACTTGTGCAGCGCCTGCCTCCAACCCGGCATCCCCACGCTCGGATACCATCGACCCGCGATCGCCGATACATTCGAGCCGTCGAGCCTCACCCGCAGCGCCTCGCGCGGGCCATCCGCACCACGTCCACGGTCCGAGACGGAGGAGTCGGCCCCTCTGCCTCGACCATCCGGTCTTCGCCGATCCCAAACCACCATCATGGCGGCCGCACTCGCTCTCCTCATGACGGCGGCGACGGCCGCCTTCATCGTCGGTGGGGGCTTCCCTTTTCAACCGGCCGGATTTGCCGGGGCGTCAGGCGCAGCACTCCACACGCCGCGCGAAGCGGTCCTCGGCGCGACGCCCCGCCCAGCCGGAAGTGACGCTGCGGACGACGGCACCAGCCGGTACACCGTCGTGGCCGGGGACACCCTTGGCGCCATTGCCGGCCAGCTCTACGGCGACCCCAATGATTGGCGGCGCATCTACGACGCGAATCGGGACGTTCTCGACGATCCTGATGACCTCGTCATCGGCATGGAGCTCGTGATCCCGGACGCCGGCCCCTGATCGCGACCCTGACGCGCTGCGTGCGAGGTCTCCCGGGCGGTGCGATACTCGCGCAGATCCCAGTCCTGTGACACCCGATGCCCAGCTCTCCATCCGTCTCCATCATCTGCGACCGATGCGGTACCAGCTCATCCGCCGAAGACGCTCCGTCGCAGCTCAGGTTCTGCCCGACGTGCGACTTCTTCGTCTGTGAGAGCTGCTGGTCGACGACCAGCCCCGCCTGCAACGTCTGCATGGAGGCGGCGGCCAGCCTCGCCGACAAGCCCGTGTCGTCGAAGCTGTTGACCGTGTCGAAGCGTTCCGCTCGAAGTGACGGGGGACGTGCGCGACAGCCGTCGCGAACCAAGGAGGACGCCGCGCGCGCCGTGACGGCCACGCCGCCGAAGGCCGCTGCCGCCCACGGCCGGAAGCCGCGAACCCGTCCCAGCCGTGCGCTGCTGGAGAGCGTGTGGCCCTCGCTCCTGAAGGAGGAACAGCCGAGGTGGGCGCGGCGCAACCGCCGACCGATCCCTAAGACGGTACGGATCGCGAACGCGCTGACGGAGGGAGCCATCTTCACCGTCGTCCTTGTCACCCTGCTCACTGCCGGGATCACCGTCGGGGCATGGGCGATCGGCAGGTCGATCCAGGATTCGGACGGGGACGGCGTCGCTCCTCCGATTGCGGCGCCAACGAGCGATGTCGGGTCGTCACAGGGCGTGGCGTCCTCACCTTCACCGAAGGCGACGGTGACCGCTCCACCGGCGAGGGAACGGCGCTACGTGGTGAGGCAGGGCGACACCCTGACGGCGATCGCGCAGCAGGTCTACGGTGATGCGTCGCTCTCGACGCTGATCCTCGATGCCAACCGCGACCAGATCACCGACCCGGACAACCTCCTCATCGGGACGAGCCTGCTCATTCCCGACCGGTAGCCGTCCATCCGAGCGCGCGACGAGCCAGGGGCCCCGCGGCTCCTTACTCCCGGCGGCTGGCCTCCTGGCCGGTTGGCGTGTCGCGCACGGTGACGCCGAGCTCGGCCAGCTCATCACGCAGGGCGTCGGCGGCGCCGTAATCACGCGACGCGCGGGCGGCCGCTCGTCGCTCAAGCAGCTCATCGGCACCCGCCGGGAGCGGCGCGTCGGTCCCGGCGGGGCGGTCCAGCGAGAGGCCGAGCACCCGGTCGAAGTCTCCGAGCAGTGATGCGCGCTGGGAGTCATCGACGTCCGCGGCGTTGGCTACCTCGTGGGCCAGTGCAAGCGCCCTGGGCGTCGCGAGGTCATCGGCGATCGCCTCGACGAACCGCGCGCGATACGACGCCATCGGCTGGGCTGTCAGGTCAACCCCAGGAACCGCGGGTGACGCGGCCCGCCGGAGCCGGCGCAGCCCGGAGGCCGCCGCGTGCATGGCGGCATTGGTGAAGTCGAGCTTCGAGCGATAGTGCGCGGTC
>JBDSJJ010000065.1:0-19109 GCA_039917415.1 Candidatus Limnocylindria bacterium
AGAGCCGATGCGGCTCCGCGAGGAACGCGTCGTCGGTGACGATCCGCACGTTCGGCGGGAACGTGACGCCGGGAAGGTAGCGCTCGTTCTCCCGGGCATGGGCCAGTCGCTCGGCAGTCTCGGCCGAATGCGCCCGGAGGCTCACCGGCCGCTGGGCGTCGGCAAGGAGCACGGCCAGGGTGGTCCCCCACGCCCCGGCCCCGATGATCCCGATCTGGTCGCTCACGCCTAAACTCCTATCGCCGTCGGTTCGTCGCGCGCCTTCGCGGCCGAGCCGACTTCCGCGCCGCCTCCTCCGACTCGCGCTCGCGGAGGATGAGCCGAATCGGTGTCCCCAGGAACCCGAACTTCTCGCGCACCTGGTTCTCGAGGTACCGCTTGTAGCTGAAGTGGACGATCGCCGGGTCGTTGCAGAACACGACGAAGGTCGGTGGCGCCACCCCGACCTGGGTCGCGTAAAAGATCTTCGGCAGCCGATTCCGCACGTGCGACGGTGGATGCGCCCGGACCGCGTCCATGATCAGTCGGTTGAGCTCGCCCGTCGGTACGCGTCGATACCGCTCCTCGGCGACGCGCAGGGCCTCGCGCAGGATGCGCTCGGCGCGCTGCCCTGTGAGCGCGGAGGCGAAAACGATATCGGCCCAGGCCAGGTACGGGGCGTCGCGTCGCAGGCGCTTCAGCCATCGATCTGCGGTGAACTCGTCCTTCTCGACGGCGTCCCACTTGTTGAGGACCAGCACGATCCCCTTGTACGCCTCGAGGACGTAGCCGACGACGTGGGCGTCCTGGGCCGTGTAGCCCTCGATCGCATCGGTCATCACCACGGCCACGTCCGCGGAGTCGATCGCCTTCATGCTGCGCAGCACGCTGTAGCGCTCGATCCCTCGATCGATCGACCCACGGCGGCGAATGCCCGCCGTATCGACGAGCACCAACGGCTGGCCATCGAGCTCGACGGCGGTGTCAACAGGGTCCCGGGTCGTGCCGGGCGTCTCCGACACGATCATGCGGTCGGAGCCGAAGACTCGATTCACGAAGGTCGACTTCCCTGTGTTCGGCCGGCCGACGATCGCCACCCGCGGGGCGCCGAGCTCGGTCTCGGCGAGCTCGGCCATCTCCTCCTCGGTCAGGTCCTCCGGCTGGAGCGCGATGGCGTCCTCGGCCTCGGTCTTCGGGGGGAGCCCGTCGACGATGAGGTCGGCCAGGTCGCCGGTGTTGCGGCCGTGCTGAGCGCTGATCGTGATGGCCGGATCGAAGCCGAGGGCGTAGAACTCGACCGCATCGGCCTCGCGCGCCGGGTTGTCGCCCTTGTTGATGACGAGGATCACCGGTGCATCGGCACGGCGCAGACGGTCCGCCACGTCATGGTCGAGGGGCGCAAGACCGACGTGAGCGTCCACGACGAACAGGATGAGGTCCGCCTCGTCGACGGCCACGCGCGCCTGGTCCTGCACCCGTTCCTCGATGTCGGTGCCGGGCTCCAGCTCGAGCCCTCCGGTGTCGACCACGGTGAACGTGCGGCCGTTCCACTCGGCCGTGCCGTACACGCGGTCACGGGTCGTGCCGGAGACATCGGAGATGATAGCAAGGCGCTCGCCGATGAGCCGGTTGAACAGGGTGCTCTTGCCGACATTCGGGCGGCCGACGATGGCAACCACGGGAAGGGAGGACATCGAACGAGTGTACGGTCAGGCCGGATCTCCCGCTGATCGCCCATGGATCCGGTTGTGACGGCCATGAACGGTCAGGATTCACATAGGGTGATCAACGGGCGCACCGACACGCCGTTGAGCGGTAGTGATTCACGCCTCATGTGTTTCGAGCTCTTCGCGGGGCATGGAGCGGCGGTAGTGCACACCTTGCGTGAATTTCGACGCTCTCACCCGGCGCGGTCGTATTGGGCCGCAGATCGACGTCGCGGACGATACGATCGGCTGCGTGAAGATCGGAGTCGTGGCGACGCGGCTGGCCGGGGTCGACGGGGTCACATTCGAGACGGCGAAGTGGGAGGCCGTCCTCGACGGCATGGGCCATGAGCTGCGCCTGTGCGCCGGCGAGGTGGACGCCCTGCGGTACCAGGCGCGCCTGGTGCCGCCGATGCACTTCAGCTGGCCGCCCGCCGAGCGCGTGACCGCCGCGGCCTTCGACCCCGACAGCGACCCGGAAGCTGTCCGAGTCGAGATCAACCGGCTGGCCGAGCTCCTGCTCCCCGTCCTCCACGATTGGGTCCGCGCCAGCGCGCTCGACGCCCTCATCGTCGAAAACGCGTGGGCGATTCCCATGCATCTGCCACTCGGCGTGGCACTGCGTCGGCTGGTGGAGGATCTGACGCTGCCGACAATCGGCCACCACCATGACTACTGGTGGGAGCGGGAGCGATTCGCAACCTGCGTCGTGCCGGAGGTGCTGGAAGAGTCCTTCCCGCCGGACCTGTCGTGGGTACGCCACGTCAGCATCAACAGCCTGGCCGCGAAGCAGCTGCGCGCCCGCCGCGGACTGGACTCCGTGGTCGTCCCCAACGTGTTCGACTTCGGGGACCGTCGACCGCGACGCTCACCCGCGGTGCGACGACGGCTCCGCGGCGAGCTTGGCATGACCGAGCGAGGGTTGCTGGTGGTACAGCCGACGCGGGTCGTGCCGCGCAAGGGCATCGAGCTGGCCATCGAGCTGGTCGGGCGGTTGGGCGACCCCGACGCGGTCCTCCTCATCACGTCCCCGGCCGGAGACGAGGGTCTCGACTACCTCGTCGAGCTCGAGCGGCTCGCCGAGCGCCACCGCGTGCGACTGGCTTACGCCGCGGATCGTTTCGCCCCTGACGCCGACGGCAAGCCGATCCGCCCCGCCCACTCGCTCAATGACGCATACCTCGCCGCCGACCTCATCACCTATCCGAGCCTGTACGAGGGCTACGGCAACGCGCTGGTGGAGGCCCTGTACTACGGCGTGCCCGTGATGGTGAACCGCTATCCCGTGTACGTTGCCGACATCGCGCCGCTCGGCGTGCGCATGATCGAGATCGATGGCGCCATCAGCGACGACACCATCGAGGAGGTCCAGGCGCTGCTCGCCAACCCGCGCAAGATCCGCGATAACGCTCGCCACAACTTCGCCGTTGGGCAGAAGCATCTGTCATACGGCCTCGTTCGCCGCCGATTGCGAAGGCTTCTCGGCGAGCTCGGAGCGTAGGCCCCCGCCGGCCCGGTGCGCCGGCGTACCATGCGCACATGCCCGAGGAGCGCCGCCTGGTCACCGTGCTGTTCGCAGACGTCGTCGGCTCGACCAGCCTCGGCGGCGAGCTCGATCCAGAGGATCTGCGCGCCCTGCTGGCTCGCTACTACGCGCTGGCGCGCGAGATCGTCGCAGCCCACGGAGGGACGCTCGAGAAGTTCATCGGCGACGCGGTCATGGCCATCTTCGGCCTGCCCACCGCCCACGATGACGACCCGCGTCGCGCACTGGACGCCGCGATCAAGCTCCGTGACGCGGTTCGCGCCGATCCGGCGCTTGGCGAGCGGCTGCCGATCCGTATCGGCGTGAATACCGGCGAGGTCGTGGCATCCATCGACCGCGGAGCGGCGGACTTCCTCGTCACGGGTGACGCGGTCAACATCGCGGCCCGACTCCAGCAGTCAGCCGATCGCTGGGCGATCGTCGCCGGCGAACGAACGGTGCGTGCCGCCGGCTCCCGGTTCAGCTACACCGCCGGCGGGTCGGTCGAGGTCCGCGGGAAGGCGGAGCCCGTCGAGGCGCGAACCGTGCTCGGCCGGTCGGCGGCGCGATCGGTCCCGCGCACCCCGATCATCGGCCGGGAGGCTGATCTCGCTCAGCTCGAGCTCGTGGCACGCCGTTCCTTCGCCGAGCGACGACCGTACCTGGTCACGATCATGGCGCCGCCGGGTACCGGCAAGAGCCGCCTTCTCGAGGCATTCCTGGAGGGCCTGTCCGGCTCTCAGCCAGACGCGACCGTGGCGGTCGCGCAGTGCCTGCCCTACGGCCAGCGCCTCACATACTGGCCGCTGCGCGCGCTGCTCCAGGCGATCACCGGCATCGACGACGCCGCCGCCGGAGAGGGGCTGCGCCACGCGATCGTCGGTTGGCTGCGTGACAACGGGGACCCCGATGCGGACGGGACCGCCGACCAGCTCGCCGCGACGCTGGGCGCGACCGAGCTCGAGGTCGTGGACCGCCACGCCGTCTTCGCCGCATGGCGCCGCGCCATCGAGCTCGCGGCGGCGCAACGACCCCTCGTGCTGGTGGTGGAGGATCTCCACTGGTCCAGCGAGAGCCTGCTCGACCTCGTCGAGTTCATCTTCCAGCCACGCGCGGACCTGCCGCTGCTCATGCTCGCGCTCAGCCGCCCGGAGCTGCTCGACCGCCGGCCCAGCTGGGGCGGCGGCCGGCGGAACTACCTGTCGCTGGCTCTCGAGCCGCTCGGTGACGACGAGGTGCGACAACTCGTCGCCAGCCTCCTCGAGGATCCCGCCGAAGCGGTCGTCAGCGCGGTGGTCGACCGCGCGGATGGCAACCCGTTCTACGCGGGCGAGCTTGTTCGCGCGCTCATGGAGCACGGCCCTGACCTCCGCGACGCGGAGGGCGTCGCCAAGGCGCTCGCTCGCCTGCCCGATACGGTGCAGGCCACTGTTCTCGCGCGGCTCGACCTGCTTCCTGCACATGCGCGCCGCCTGTTGCAGGTGCTGGCGGTGATCGGCCGCAGCTTCGAAATCGCCGCGGCGCGCGCGATGGAGCCCTCGCTCTCCAACGTCGACGATGCTGTCGGCCTCGTCACCGACCGCGAGCTGCTGGTCCCGATCAGCGACGACACGTATGCCTTCCGGCACATTCTCATCCGCGAGGTGGCCTACCAGACACTACCCCGCACCGAGCGCGCGGCGCTGCACGCCGCTGCCGGCGCGCACCTCGAGGCAAACGTCGGCGACGCGGAAGGCCAGGCAGAGCTGGTCGCATTTCATTTCCGCGAGGCGGCTGCTCTCGCCGCCACCTTGGGGGACCATCGCCCCGACATTCGCGCCTCGGCAGTGACCTGGCTGCGCCGCGCGGCCGACGCCGCGTTCGGAGGCGGCGCGACCGGCGAGGCGGTGCGACACTTACGCGCCGCCATTGACCTGGCAGATCGATCCGACCTGCCGGAGCTCAACCGGCGGCTCGGCGAGGTCTCGTTCGGAGGCAACGCGTCCGTTGAGGCCTTTGCCACCGCGTACCGGATCGGAACGCAGCTGGGCCGGCCACCGCACTTCCTGCTGCTGATGCTGGCCGAGCAGCTCATGGTCCTCACCCGCTGGCACGCCTCGGTCGCGGCCCAACCGGAAGAGGAAGAGCTGGATGCCATCCGTGACGCAGCGCGCAAGCTGATGGCGACAGTCGATGACGACCGGGCGCGGGCCACGTTCCTCATTGCCGAGGGCTTTGTGCCCTTTTGGATCCGCAGCAACGGCAAGCGTCCGCCCACGAAGCAGGAGATGACCGAGACACGAGCCAGCGCCGAGGCAGGACTTGCCCTGGCCGAGCAGATCGGCGATGCACGCCTGCTGAGCGCGGCCCTCGACGCGGTCGCTTCGCTCGTGGCCGAGGACGACCCGACGGCCGCCGGCGAGATCCAGCGCAGGCGCTGGCTTCTCGCCGACCGCCTCAGCCTTCTGGAGCGGACCGACGCCTACCAGACGGTGGCCTGGCAGTCGGCGCTGCTCGGCGATGTCGCCGCCGCGCTCGAGGCCGCCGATACCGGCCTCGGGACCGTTCAGCCGGGCCAGTCCCCCGATACCGTCCAGACCCTCTATGCCTGGCGTGGCTGGGCGCTGGCAATGAGCGGCCGATGGGACGAGGTTCGGCCGGCGCTGGCGCAGCTGCGCCAGGCATGGATCGACGGCGGGCTCCTGTCAGCCGCGTACGTGCTGCACGGGCCGCTGACCGCCGCGTTGGTCGGCGCCGCGCGGCGCGATGAGGGCCTCGTCTCGGACAGTCGAGAGCTGGTCGACGAAATCACCCGCCATTTTCCGACCGATCACCCCGCGTACGACCTGTCGGCGCTCGCCCGGTTTGATCTCGACGCGATCGCCGCGCGCATCGTCGGTGCGTGGGAACGCTACATCGAGCGGCTGCATCACGTTGGGCTGGCCATCGCGGTTGCGACGGACCGCGGGCATTCGCTGCCCGCGGAAGCGCTCGACCGCCTCGTGGCACACACCGAGCCACGACGCATGCGCTGGATCGAGGCGGAGGCAAGACGCGCACGCGCGCTGGGCGCGTCGAATATCGACGAGCTGCGCCGCGCGGTCACGCTCTTCGAAGCCAGCGGCGCACGTCCGCGCCTCGCCCGCGCCCGGGCGGAGCTCGGCCAGCTGAGCGGCGACGAGGAGCTTGCCTCACAAGGGCTGCATGACCTCGAGGTACTCGGGGACGCAGAGGGGCTCAGCCGCCTCGCCGCCCCCTCGGCCGACCGCGAGCGCTGACCGCACGCGGCGCGTGAGGCGTCAGCCGGTGAGGGCGTAGACCCGCTCGCGGACTTCCTCGAGGTCGACCTCCGGCGTCGACGTGCCGCCGGTGATTCCGATCCGCGCCTTGCCGCTGAGCCAGTCGGCGTGCTCGGCGGCGAGCTCATCGGCATCGGCGACGTGGACCGTATCGGCCAGGATCTCGCGGCATTTCACGGCGAGCTCCTTGGTGTTCGAGCTGTTCTTGCCGCCGACCACGATCATGGCGTCGACCTCGAGCGCGAGCGCGACCGAGTCGTCCTGGCGGGTCAATGTCACCGGGCAGACGGTGTTCACCACCCGCAGGTCGTGGGCGCGGCGCAGGCAGAACGCGGCGAACTCCTCGAGCTTCTGCGGCAGGATCGTGGACTGGCTCAGCACGCCGATCTTCTTCGTGCGCGGGACGCGCTCCCAGGTGGACCGGTCCATGTCGTCCACGACGACGTGCTTCTCGCCGGCGTACGAGCGGACGCCCTTGACCTCGGGATGGTCCTCATGGCCGATGATGCAGACCGTGTAGCCGGCCTCCGCCAGCTCGCGGGCCGCCTTCTGCGATTGGAGGACCCAGGTGCAGGTGGCGTCGATGACCTCGAGGCTCTCTTTGCCCTTCACGGTATCGAACTCGGACTTCGGCACCCCGTGCGCCCGGATCACCAGCGTCCCGCCCTCGACCTGGTCGGCAAGGTCCGCGGTGCGGATCCCGCGGTCGGACAGATCGGCCTTGATGCCCGGATTGTGAACGAGCTGGCCGAGGGTCGTGACCTCCTTGCCCTCGGTGCGCGCGTGCTTGGCCTTGTCGATCGCCAGGCGCACGCCGTAGCAGAAGCCGGCACGCTCGGCGATTCGGACATCGGGTCGGGTGGCGGTGGTCATCGAGCTCATTCTAGAAGGGATACGTCGCAAGGTCCGTACCGGCATCATGCGACCGGGGTCGCACGCCGTACAGGTTCGTGCACATCACCGCAGGAGATTCCGCATGTTCCGCAGCAACGACACCCCCCTCGCCAAGGCCGAGGAGATCCCGAGCGAGGCCTTCATCGCCGCCACCGGCGCGTCGATCGCTCTCTCGCTCATTCTGTACGCAGCCGGTCGCAAGCAGGGCGCGCAGTTCGTCGGCCTCTGGGCGCCGACGATCATCAACCTGGGCCTGTTCCTGCGCCTTCTTCGTCGCTGATCGTCGGCCCGGGATGACCCCGCTGAGCGGGCGGCAGGAGCCCGTTCACCGTCTCCCACACCCGGCGCGTCCCGTCTGCCATATCGCCGCGATCGATCCGTCCGGTCGGCTGCGCGGAAAGGCTGACGGGCGCACCGACGCGCACGAGGAGGCGCGTCGCGTGCGGCCAGCGCGAGCGGCCAGGAAACATCCGGTGCGATCCGGAGATCGCGACGGGCAGGATCGGCGCCCCAGAGCGGATCGCCAGGAAAGCGGCTCCGGACTTGAACTCCCTGAGCCGCCCGTCGCGTGAACGCGTCCCTTCCGCGAAGAGGGCGATCGGTCGCCCATCGGCGAGAGCGTCGAGGCTGAAGCGCTGCGCGTTGCGGTCGCCCTCGCCGCGGCGCACGAAATAGGTGCCTGACTGCGTCGCGAGCCACCCGATGAAGGGCCACCTGCGCATCTCCATCTTGGCCATGAAGTGGACGACACGGCCCACCTGGTGTCCCGTCGCCCAGCCGATGAAGGGCGGATCGAGGTTCGAGCAGTGGTTCGAGACGACGATGAATGGTCCGCTGCGTGGAACATTCTCGGCACCCTCGACGCGCAAACCCCACAGGAGGCGTGCCGCTCCGGCGATGAGTGCCGCCCCGGGGTGGAAGAACCAGCTACGCACCGAGCTCCCCCAGCCGCGCCACGACCGCATCGACGCACGCCTCAACGTCCAGCTCGCCGGTGTCGAGGACCATGGCGCCCTCCGGGACGCGGAGCGGTGCCACCGCGCGCTGCGAGTCGGCGTCGTCGCGGCGCCGGATCTCGGCTAGGTAGGCGTCCACGCGGTCCGGTTGACCCATCTCCGTGGCACGCCGGTGGGCGCGCACGCCCACATCGGCGGTGAGATACACCTTGAGCGTCGCGTCGGGCAGCACGACGGTGCCGATGTCCCGGCCGACCATCACCACGTCCTCGCGCAACGCTGTCTCGCGCTGGATGCCGAGCATCGCGTCACGCACCGCCGCGTGTCGGCTGACGGTGCTCACCGCACGGTCGACCTGGGGAGTGCGCACCTCGTGCGTGACGTCCTTGCCCTCGAGCCGAACGGTTTCGAGCCGATCCGTCTGCGTGATGGTCGGGCGCTCCACCGAGATGACGCACGCCGTGGCCAGGTGCCCCAGAGCGGTCGCGTCTTCCAGGTCAACCTCTCGTTCCAGCGCCGCGAGCGTCAGCGCGCGATACATCAGGCCGGTATCGACGAAGGTCGCATCGATCCGTCGCGCCAGCGCATGTCCCACGGTGCTCTTGCCGGCCCCCGACGGCCCGTCGACCGCGATCGAGCGCGTCATCGGCGCCGTCCCGCAAGTCCCGCGGAAAGGGCCGCCACCTCGTCCTCCCGCAGCGTCCGCCACTCGCCGGCGCGGATGCCGTTGAGTCGCAGCGAGCCGATGCCGGTGCGAACGAGCCGGTCCACGTTGGCATCGAGCGCGGCGAACAGGCGTCGCACCTCTCGCTTCCTTCCCTCGCCGATGCGCACGCGGAGCCAGGCGCCGTTCTCGTCGCGGTCCCGCTCGACCTCGGCCGGCGGCAACGCGTAGCGAGCTTCGGCGAGACGGGCCGGCCCGTCATCGAGCGTGATCCCCTCGCGCAGGCGATGCAGCACCGCGCGCGTCGGAGCCGGGCTGACGAGTGCCGCGTATTCGCGAAGCGTGCCGTAGCGTGGGTGAAGGACGCGATTCGCCCAGTCACCGTCGTTGGTGAGAATCATCAGACCCTCGGACTCGACGTCCAGGCGTCCGGCCGGCCACAGCCGCTCAGCGCCAATGTCCACCAGCGACACGACCGAACGTCGGCCCCGCTCATCATGGGCCGAGCTCAGGAAGCCCTGCGGCTTATGAATCGCGAGATGGATCGCCCGGGCTGCCGAGGGCAGTGGACGTCCGTCGACCTCGATGAGATCCGTGTCGGGATCGGCCGACGCCCCGATCCGCGCCCGCGCGCCGTTGACCTGCACGCGGCCATCCACGATCAGCTGCTCGGCGGCGCGTCGCGACGCCAGACCGGCTCGCGCAATCAGCTTCTGGAGCCGCTCAGTCGTCATCGGGCGAGGCCGCGGGCTGCGCGAGGGCCGCGAGCTGCGCGGCATCGCTCGACAATGCTGGCAGGTCGTCAAGTGAGGTGAGGCCGAAGCGTTCAAGGAACGTGAATGTGGTGCCGAACAGCGCCGGCCGGCCGGGGGTGTCGCGCCGCCCGACCTCGACCACCAGGCGCCGATGAAGCAGCGAGCGAATCACGTAGTCCGAATCGACGCCGCGCACCCGTTCCACGTCGCCCCGCGTGCATGGCTGCCGGTACGCGACGACGGCCAGCGCCTCGAGCGCAGCCGGCGAGAGGCGCCCCTCCTCCCGAACGGCGTAGGCCGCCAGCCGCGCCCCGACCTCGGGTGCCGTGACGAGCTGCCATGCGTCATCGTGGTGCTGAAGCCGGATGCCCCGTCCGTCCTCCTCGAGCCGCAGTGCGAGACTCGCCAGGGCCGCCCGGGCCTGGAGCCCGGGAACGCCGGCCAGCTCGCCGATATCCGTCGAGCTCAATGGGCGCTCGGCGATGAACAGCAGAGCCTCGCAGAAGACGCCGAGGTCCTCCGGCCCAGGTGTCTCGGTCATGCCGGCGGCTCCGACCGGGCCTCGATCAGGATCGGCCCGAAGATGTCGTCCTGCTGCGCGGTCACCTGGCGGCGCCGCACGAGCTCGAGCGTTGCGAGGAACGTCACCGCGGCCTCCGTTCGCGTCAGACACCGCGCCAGGATCGACTGCAGGACGATGCGCCCTCCGTTTCCGAGCGCACGCCGCAGGACCTCGATCTGCTGCCCGATCGTGATCTCGCGCGTGACGATCTCCGGCGGAGGCGGCACGGGCTCGGGGATGGCGGCAAGCGCCTCGAGGGCAGTGGCGAGCATTATGGACGGCAACGGTTCGACTGGCGCATCCGGCAAATCCGACTCGCGTGGCTCTCGACGCATGACCGGAGATGCGCTATCTCGCTCGCCGAGGGCGACCGCGGCATCCCGCAACGCGCGGTAGTCCACGATTCGGCGGCGCAGCTCCTCCTCGTCCGGCTCGTAGGCGCCGTCCGGGACGGGCGGCAGCGGCTCCGCGGGCAGCATGCGCTTCGACTTGAGGAAGATCAGTTGAGCCGCGATGGTCACGAAGTCGGAGAGGTTCGCCACGTCGACCGGATGCCGCGCCAGGTGCTCGACATAGGCATCCGCCACCTCGGCCAGCGGCACCGTCAGGACATCGAGCTGGCGCGACTCGATCAGGTGCAGGAGGAGCGCCAGGGGACCCTCGAACACCGCGAGCGCCAGCGAGAACTCGGCATCACCGACCGGAACAGCGATCGACCCGCCCGGCGTGATGGCAAACGGCTCCAGTCCGTCAGCTGGCGTCATCGGCTGCTCGAAGGGCACGCAGCAGTTCGCTATCCACGCCCGACACGGTACCCCGGATGAACGCTCCCACGCGCGGCGTGCAACCGGCTTCGATCGCGAGCTCGGCCGAAAGCGCCTCGTGGTGCAGGTACAGGTGGAACGGGTGGCGCCATGATCCGGGATGCGGACTGGCCAGGCGCGCGAGCGCGCTCGGGGACAGAGCTTCGAGCAGAACGCCCACAACCCGATGCCAGAGCCTCATGCGGTGCCCCTTCGCGGCGTCATGCATCAGCGCGGCGACCAGCAGGTCGGGGTCGTCGTGATCCGCTTCGACGAGCCTGGCCACCACGTCGAGTGCGTGGCGGCGATCCGCAACCGGCATCGCGTCGAACTCGGCCACGGCCGGGGCGGGCAGCAGCCGTCTCACGAGGTCCCCCTCGCGGGGATCGACACGCGCGCGAACGTGCGCGACGAACTGCCCGACCCTATGCACCGATGAGCGCTCGCGTGACGGGCGCGGAGAGCGAGAGCAGCGCGCGCAGCGGGCTGCCGGGCAGGAAGATCAGGAGCAGGAGCACGAGGGCCCCATACGGGGCGTAGCGCGCGATGAGCATGGCCTGCGGCGGGGGCAGGTACGCGAGCGCCACGTTGTAACCATCCAGCGGCGGGATCGGCAGGAGATTGAAGATCGCGAGCAGGATGTTGAGCTGCACGATGAGCACGATGAGCTCCGGCACGAACCCGCTGGAATCGCCACCCAGTGCCAGGACGCGGTATACCACGGCGAAGACGATCGCGACTGCGACGTTGGCCAGCGGCCCGGCGAAGGCCACGACAGCCATCGACCGCCGCCCGCCGCGCAGCGCCGCGGTGTTCACCATCACCGGCTTGGCCCATCCGAATCCGGCCACCACCAGCATCAGGGCGCCGATGGGATCGATGTGAGCGATCGGGTTCAGGGTCAGCCGACCCATGGCCCGCGGCTGTCGGTCGCCGAGCTCGTCCGCCACGAAGGCATGGCTGAACTCGTGGAAGGTGAGCCCGACGAGCAGGGCGACGATCGCCGCGATCAGCCGCTGCAGCGAGATGTCGCCGAAGATCATTCGTCGAGCCGTGGGAGGAGGTCGCCCAGCAGCGTCACCAGCCGTTTCGCGCCGACGCGACCCATCTCGATGACCTCGTCGTGATTCGCCCCTTCCTCCATGTCCTCGGTCGCCTTGTTCGTGATGAGGCTGAAGGCAAGGACGCGCCGGTCCGCATGCCGCGCCACCATGGCCTCGTGCGCCGTGCTCATCCCCACGGCATCCGCGCCCAGTGCCCGGTACATCCGCATCTCGGCTCGCGTTTCGTAGGCGGGACCGGAGAGCATCACGTACACGCCCTGGCGCAGATGCACGCCGGTGCGCTCGGCGGCTGCGAGCGCTGCCCGGCGGAGCGTCGGGTCATACGCGTCAGTCATCGGCGGGAACCGGGGCCCGAACCGATCGAGGTTGGGCCCGAGCAAAGGATTCTCGCCGGACATGTTGAGATGGTCTGTGAGAAGCATGACGTCGCCGGGTTCGAAGTCGGGATTCAGGCCACCGGCCGCGTTGGTCAAGACCACGATCTCGGCGCCGAGAGCCAGGACGGCACGCAGCAGCAGCGTCGCCTCGCGGTGGGAGTACCCCTCGTAGGGATGCGCACGACCGGACAGGATGATTGTCGGAGTGCCGCGTACGGTTCCAGCCAGAAGGTCGCCGGCATGGCCTTCAACACCCGCGCCGGGAATGTCGGGCAGCTCCTGGTAGGGAATCCTGGCGCGCGGCTCCTCGTCCAACAGCTCGCTCACGCCCCCGAGCCCCGATCCCAGGACAACGACGATGCGCGGTCGTGCAAGCTCGGGCATCGGCGACAGGCGTCCCTCGATTGCAGCGCTGGCGGCAGCGATCCGTCGATCGAGCTCCGGGCCGTGGATCCCGTCCGCGAGCGCAGGAAGGTCCTGGGTCACGAGGTGCTACATCCGCTCCAGGAGATCGGTCTTCTTGGCCTCGTACTCCTCGGGCGTGATGAGACCCTTGTCGCGAAGGCCGGCAAGACGCTCGAGCGTGGCCGCGAGATCATCGGCCGGGCTGCGTGGCTCTGCGGGTGCTGACAGCGCCGCGGCGCCACTCGGTGCAGGCGCCTCGACAACGCCCTGTTCGTCGGCGTGGACGGCAACGCGGTCCGAGCCGGCGCGGGGCGCCATCGGCTCGGCCCGCTGCATCTCCGGGGCCGGGGCCGAGGACTGGTAGCGGGGCCGAGCCAGGTCCGGTCGCTCGAGCATCTCCTTCTGATCGAGCATCGCCTTCTTGAACTCGATGGGATCGGCGATCATCGGGAAATCGGCGACATTGGCGCCTCCGAGCTCCTCCGCCGCGGTGAGGATGTCGAGGGTGCCGAAGCCGAAGATGCGTCCCAGGAGGCTCTGTTCGAGGCGCGCGTCGTTGATCTTCTCGAGGCTCGAGTCCGCCATGCTCTTGTTCAGCACGCCCTCCGCCCGAATCACTCGGCGGGTGGTGATCAGCCACTCCTGGTTGCGCCAGTCCCAGAAGATGAAGCCGACCCAGCCGGCTGCCCCGAGCAGGCTGGCCACGGAGATCACGGTGAGGACGCCATCGACCATTTCGCTGTCGAGCGCGGGCTGATTCGTCCCGATCCAGAGCAGGAGTGCCAGCGCCACGATGGCGAGCAGGATCCAGAGCCAGGTGCGAGCGATGACGGCGAACCAGTGCTGGCGGCTGGCGTGGACGACCTCTTCCCCGCGGCTGAGGAGATTCCGGGCGTAACTCATCGGCTTCGTGCGCTCCGCTTCAGGCTCTCGGATGGGCCCGCGAGTAGACCTCGCGGACACGCTCGCCGGTCAGGTGGGTATAGAGCTGGGTGGTGCTGATGCTAGCATGGCCGAGCAGCGCCTGGACCACCCGCAGGTCGGCTCCCCCTTCGAGGAGGTGGGTCGCAAAACTGTGCCGAAAGGTGTGCGGAGTGACCCGCTGCGTCACACCGGCGGCATCCGCCCATCGCTTGACCAGCGCCCACACCGCCTCGCGGCTCAAACGATGTCCGCGGCGCCCGACGAACACCGCCGGCGTCGGCCGGCCGGCCGTCCACTCGGCGCGAGGCCCCGATCGATAGCGGTGCAGGCGTTCCCGGGCCTCATCCCCCATCGGCACCCGACGCTCCTTGTTGCCCTTGCCGATGACCCGGACCTGCTGACCGGCCAGATCGACGCGGTCGGTGTCGAGCCCGACGAGCTCGCTGACCCGCAGGCCGCAACCGTAGAGCAGCTCCAGAATGGCTCGATCGCGGATCCCGATCGCCTCCTCAGCCGGCGGCGTGTCGAGGATGCGCACCACGTCATCCGCAGCCAGCACGTCCGGGAGATAGCTGCCCGGTCGCGGTGCGTCGACGAGTGCGGGCACGTCGCGGGTCGCGATGCCCTCGCGCAGTGCGAACCCGTAGAAGCTGCGGACCGCGGCGCTCTTGCGAGCCTGGGTGCTGCCGCGGGCGCCGCCATCCTGCAGGCGCCGCACGAAGTCGATGAGCGGCTGCGGGTCCGATCGCCAACGCGAATCGGCGGCGACCGCGAACTGGGCAAGATCGCGACGATAGGCGGAGATGGTGAGCGGCGAGAGCCCGCGTTCGACCCTCAGCTCGACCAGGAACGCGTCGATCGTCGCCTCGAGATCGGCCTCAGGCATCGTCCGAAGGACCGCCCGCAGCGCGCAGGAGCGCCTCGGCCGCCGCGTGGGCCTCGTCGCCGGCGGCGAGCCCGCCCAGCATGGCCGCCAGCTCGGCGGCGCGCGCCGCTGGGTCGAGCACCGTGGCCTGCGTGGTCGTGCGGCCATCAACGACGCGCTTCCCGACCACGACGTGGGTATCCGCCAGCGCCGCGACCTGCGGCAGATGGGTGACACACAGCACCTGGTGGAAACGGCTGAGGGCGCGCAGTCGCTCGCCGAGCGCGGCCGCATTGCGACCACCGACACCCGCATCGACCTCGTCGAAGACGAGGAGCGGTGTGGCATCCGCCGCGGCGAGCACGACCTCCAGTGCCAGGGCCAGCCGGCTGGCCTCTCCACCCGACGCGATGCGCGCCAACGGCCGCGGCGGCTCGCCCGGGTTCGGCGCGAACGTGAACTCGATCCGATCCGACCCGTTCGGCCCGACCTCGGCCTCCGAGCACGCGATGTCAAAGGCGGCCGGGCGGAGACCGAGCGGTGGAAGCTCGGCGTTGACCCGGTCACGAAGGCGGTTGGCCGCCTCATGACGAGCGCGGGACAGCTCGCCAGCCGCCAGGTCGAGCGCCGCGCGATGCTCTGCCTCCTCGGCTCGCAGTCGCGCTCGGGCCACTCCCTGATTCTCGAGGGATTCGAGCTCGGCGCGCGCAGCGTCCCCGAACGCCAGGACTGCGTCGATCGATTCGCCGTACTTGCGACGCAGGTCGTAGAGAAGCGCCAGGCGCTCCTCGGCGGCAGCCCGGCTGGCGGGGTCAAGGTCGACGCCCTCCACGGCGTCCGCCACGTCGCGAGCGAGCTCGGCCGCCTCCGCCGCCAACGCTCCCGCCCGATCGGCGAGTGCCTGGAATCGCCCATCGTGATGGGCGGCGGTCGAGAGGCTGCGCTCGGTGCCGCTCAATGCGTCCCCGGCGGCACCGTCATCTCGCAGCAGACCCATGGCCTCCGTCGCCGACCGCGCGATCGTCTCGGCATGCTCGGCGGCCCGCAGCTGCAGTTCGAGCTCGGCGTCCTCGCCCGGTCGCGGTGCCGCGGTTCCGATCTCGTCGGCCTGGTGGCGAAGCAGTTCGACGCGCCGCGCGAGCTCGTGGGCATCGGTCACCAGCTCACTCCCGGCGGCGACGGTCGCGCGCCACGCCTGAAACGCGGATCGCACGCGCGCCGTGCCATCCGCATGGTTCCCGAAGCCATCGAGCAGGGCGAGCTGCCGCGCGGGCTCGAGCAGACGCTGCTGGTCGTGCTGCCCGTGGATCTCGCCGAGGTAGGCCCCCAGGCCGGCCAGCCCGCCCACGGTCACGGCGCGGTCGTTGACGCGGGCGACCGAGCGTCCATCGGCCCCGACCTCGCGACGCACGATGACGCTTCCCTCCCCCGCCGCCACGATCTCGGCCATCGGGTCGTCCGGATCAAGCGTCGGCGCGTCGAAGATCGCCTCCACGCGTGCCGCTGCCGTATCCGCTCGTACCTGGTCGCTCGACGCGCGGGCTCCGAGCACCAGGGCGACCGCGTCGACAACCAGTGACTTCCCGGCCCCGGTCTCGCCGGTGAGCACCGTGAAACCGTCGCCGAGCGGCAGCCGCACAGACTCGACCACCGCCAGGTTCTCGACTGTCAGCTCGCGGAGTGCCATCAGTACGGCAGGAGACCGGCCTTGGTGCGCAGCAGGTCGTAGAACGGGGTGGCACCGGCCGGCTCGAGCAGTCGCAGTGGCTCGGCCAGGGCCCGCACCTCGACCCGATCCCCCGGAGCGAGCGCCACGTCCCACTGGCCGTCGATGCTGACGATGGCCGGATCGGCGGCCTCACGCAGCGTGAGGCTCACGACGTGGGACTCGCCCGCGACCACGCTGTGCAGCGGCGACAGGTAGCTCGCCACCGGGGTGATGATCATGTTGCGAAGCCGCGGATCGAGGATCGAGCCGCCGGCGCTGAAGCTGTAGGCGGTCGAGCCGGTCGGCGTGGCGACCACCACCGCATCGGCGACGTAGGTCGCCAGATGGCTGCCCGAGACCTCGACCTCGAGCCGGATCATGCGCACCCGCCGACCGCGCGCCACGACGACCTCGTTGAGGCAGGCATGGCGTCCGGCGATCGTCCCGTCACCCTGGACGATCGATGCCTCGATCCGGAAGCGATCCTCGATGCTGAAGTCACCGGCCGCCACCTGGTCGAGGGCGCGCTCGAGGCCCTCGGTCTCGACCTTGGCCAGGAAGCCGACACGCCCCAGGTTGATGCCGAGCGCCGGGACGCCGGTCTCGCCGATGGCCCGCGCGCCGCGCAGGAAGGTGCCGTCGCCGCCGAGAACGCAGACGAGGTCGGTTCCGGCATCGCAGCGCTGCGCGATCGTGTCGCCGTCCTCGGCAGGAGCGTCCCACGCATCAACGCCGTGTGAGGCGCACCAGGCGTGCGCCCGCTCGAGAACCGCCTGAGCCTCGGCGTTGTACGGGTTGAAGACAAAGCCGATGCGGCGGAGGTCCATCAGTCCGCGTCGCCGGTCCCGCGGCCCTGCAGAGACCGCGCCAGGTCGTCGATCCGACGTCCGAGCGCCGCGACCTCGGCCGCCAGTTCACGCGGATCGGCCTCGCGCACGGCGGCATACGACCGATCCAGCCCGGCGGCGATCAGGGCTCGCATGAGGCTGGAGGGCGAGACGCCTCGCACGCGAGCGGCCTCCTCGACACGTTCCAGCAGGGCATCGGGCATCCGCAGGCTCACGATCTGGCGCATGGTGTCGGGCGCGGGCTCGTGGACCGCGGGCTCGATGACCTCGACCCCCTCGAACCCGATCCCGAGCTGCTCGGCCGCCGGCACCGCCGGACCTCTGCGCTTCACGTGACTGATCGTAGTACGCGCGTGCTGCAGCCGTACGCTCAGGTCGCCTCGACCACCGCATCGACCCGCGCGCGCCAGGCGGCGTCACCGCGGTCGCGCGTGCGCAGCTCGACCAGGAACTCGACGTTGCCGTCGCCCCCGGTGATCGGTGAGCGGATGACGTTCCAGGGGTGGAGCCCGACCGACTCGCCCGCGGATGCCACGGCGTGGAGGACGCGATGCCACGTGGCGGGATCGCGCACGACGCCACCCCTCGGCACGTCCTCGCGTTCGGCCTCGAACTGCGGCTTGACCAGCGCCACCGCCCGCCCGTCGTCTACCAGCAGGGCACGCACCGCGGGAAGCACGAGCCCGAGGCCGATGAAGCTCAGGTCGAGTGTGGCCATGTCGATCGGCTCGGGAAGCGCGCCCAGCTCCCGCAGGTTCGTGCGCTCCATGCTCACGACCCGCGGGTCCCGACGCAGCCGGTCGATGAGCTGGGCACGTCCGACGTCGACGGCGTAGACGACGCGCGCGCCTCGCGCCAGCAGGACGTCCGTGAAGCCGCCGGTCGACGCGCCGGCGTCGAGTGCCGCCGTTCCGGACACGTCGATCGCAAATGCCTCCAGCGCCGCCTCGAGCTTCGCCCCGGCGCGGCTGGCCCATCGCTTCTTCGGGACCAGGGAGACACTGGCATCGGCGTCGACGAGCTGCCCGGGCTTCAGGCGCCGCACGCCGCCCAGCTCGACATCGCCGGCGTGGATCATGGACTGGGCCTCCGCCAACGAGCTCGCGAGACCGCGCTCGGTGAGCAGATGATCGAGTCGCAGGCGTCCCATGCCCCGATGGTACGGCGCGCCGAGGGCGCGTGGCGGGCCAGGGTCAGGCGGCCGAGACCTTCGCGCGGCGTTTTCGCGGCGGAGCCGTGGATGCGAGCGCTTCGCGCACCTGCCCCAGGATGCCCGGCACGTCGATCCGCTGCTGGGCCCGGAGGTCGCCGACCGCGCCGTGGTGGACGAAACCATCGGCGAGGGCGACGCGGTGCAGCGGGACGCTGACGCCGCCGCGGTTGAGCGCGTCGAGCACCCCGTCGCCGAACCCGCCCATCGCGGCCGACTCCTCCGCGGTCACGACCAGGCGCTTGCCCGTCGCATGCTCGACCAGCAGCTCCTCGTCCAACGGCTTGGCCCAGCGGGCGTTGATCACGGCGGCGGAGACGCCATCCTGCTCAAGCTGCTCGGCGACGGACACGAGGCGCTGGACGATCGGCCCGAAGCCGACGAGCAGGACGTCGTCACCAGCGCGCACGACCTCGCCGCGGCCGATCTCGAGCGGCTCTCCGGGGCGATCGGGGAGGTCCTCGCCGGCATCTCGCGGGTAGAGCAGCGCGATCGGACCGTCATGGGCGTGTGCCGTGACCACCAGGTCGCGCATCTCCTGCTCATCCTTCGGCGACGCGATCACGAGATTGGGAAGCGATCGCAT
>JBDSJJ010000066.1:0-5257 GCA_039917415.1 Candidatus Limnocylindria bacterium
TAGCGGAGCGCCGCGGCCCTTGTGTCTGGCCCAATGACGTCGCACACTCGATGGACATGTCTGAACTTCCGAGTGGAACCGTCACGTTCCTGTTCACCGACATCGAGGGCTCGACCCGTCTGCTCCAGGCGTGTGGTGATCGGTGGCCGATGCTACTCAGGCGGCACGAGGAACTGCTGATCGACGCCTTTACCCGGCATGGTGGCCTCGTGGTCGGCACGCAGGGTGACTCGTTCTTCGTCGTCTTTCGTGAAGCCGCAGGCGCCCTCGCCGGCGCCGTTGACGGCCAGCGAGCCCTCGCCGGCGAGGCGTGGCCGAACGACGGGCGCATCAGCGTGCGCATGGGCATGCATACCGGGGATGCGCTGCCCGTCAACGACACGTACGTGGGCCTCGACGTGCATCGCGCGGCCCGCATCATGGACGCCGGCCACGGCGGCCAGATCCTGGCATCGTCCACGACCGCGTCGCTCGTCCGTCAGTCGCTACCCGATGGATTCGAGCTCGCCGATCTCGGACAGCACCGGCTCAAGGACCTCGCTGCGCCCGAGCAGCTCTTCGCAGTCCAGGTCCAGGGACTCGCGTCCGAATTTCCCCCGCTGCGCACCATCGACGCCGCGCCGAACAACCTTCCGACACAGCTGACCAGCTTCGTCGGTCGCGACCGTGAGGTCCGCGAGATCTGCGACCTCCTCTCCGATCATCGGCTCGTCACGTTGACGGGCCCGGGTGGGACGGGGAAGACGCGGCTCAGCATTCAGGCCGCCGCGGAGGTCGTCGACCGCTTCCCGGCGGGCGCGTTCTTCGTGCCGCTCGCGCTGATCCGGGAGGTCGAGCTGGTCCTGCCCACCATCGCGCAGACCGTCGGCCTGTCCGACCCGGGGCGTGACCCGCTCCAACGGCTCGCCGAGCACCTCGCCGGCAAGCGGCTGCTGGTGGTGCTCGACAACCTCGAGCAGGTCGTGGATGCGGCGCACGACATCGCCGAAGTGCTCCGTCTTGTGCCGGAGATGCACATGATCGCCACCTCCCGTTCCGCGCTCCGCATCTACGGCGAGCAGGAATATCCGGTCGCGCCCCTGTCCCTGCCGGATCCGAAGACGCTGGCCCTCGACACGACGATCGCTCAATTTCCGGCCGTTGCGCTGTTCGTCGAGCGTGCGCGAGCCGTGCGCCCCGACTTCGAGATCACGCCGGAGAACGCGTCGGCCGTCGCGGAGATCTGCTGGCGGCTGGAGGGACTGCCGCTGGCCATCGAGCTGGCGGCGGCCCGTGTCCGGATCCTGTCGCCCAGCGCCATGCTGTCGCGCCTCACGAGCCGGCTGGACCTCGGTGTGGGAGGGGCGCGCGACCGTTCGGAGCGTCAGCAGACGCTGCGCGGCGCGATCGCCTGGAGCTACGACATCCTTGACGAACGGGAGCGCCGGTTCTTCACCTGTTTCTCGGTCTTTGCCGGGGGAGCCGACCTGGAGGACGTCGAGGCGGTCATTGGGGCGGAGGACGCGTTCGACGCAATCGCCTCACTCGTCGACAAGAGCCTCGTGCGCCAGCTGGACGGGGGATCGGCGCCCGCGAGGTTCCGGATGCTCGAGACGATCCGCGAGTATGCGCACGAGCAGCTGGTCGCCAGTGGTGAGCTGGAGAATCTTCGGGGCAGGCATGCCTCCCACTTCGTGGAGCTGGCCGAGCAGCTGTCCGCCGAGGTCATGAGCTCTCGACAGAAGGAGCTGCTGGACCGCATGGAGCGGGAGCACGACAACATTCGAGCAGCGATCGCCACCTGTCTCGAGCACGGCGACTCCGACCTTGCCCTGCGGGTGCTGCCGGCGTGCTGGCGCTTCTGGCAGATGCGAGGCTACCTCGTCGAGGGCAGCGAACGGGCACGCCGGATCCTTGCGCTCCCCGGCATCGACGCGAACTCGCTGGCGCGCGCCCGAGCCGAGGAGGCGGCAGGCGGCATCGCGTACTGGCGGGGTGACTTCGAAGCCGCCCGCTCCCACTACAGCGAGGCATTGCGCATCCACCGAGGCCGCGAAGACGAATCGGAGGTCGCGAATGCGCTATACAACCGGGTGATGAGCTACGTCGTCCAGAGCGAGGACGGCGGGGTCCCGAACATCCGACCTGAAGCAGACCTCGATTCCGAGGAAGCCCTCGAGATCTATCGGCGCCTGGGCGACCGATCGGGAGAGGGACGCGTCCTGTGGGCCATGCTCGACAACAGGATCCTGACGCGCCGCGCGGACGACGAGGAGGTCGCCGACCTGGGGCGCCGCTGCATCGAGATCTTCACCGCCACCGACGATCGGTTCATGCTGGCGTGGACGAACTACATGCTGGGAATCGACGAAAACCTGCGCCACCGACCGCGGGAGGCGCTGGCCCGGAACATCGAGGCGCTCGGGCTGTTTCGGGAGACCGGCGACGTCTCGGGATATGCGCTGGTCCTCGACGGCTTCGCCGTGACGGCCTTCATCGCGGGGGACGTTCCTCGCTCTCTGCGCCTGGCCGGTGCGGCGAACGCGATCCAGGCCCAGGGCGGCGCGACGCTGGGTCGTCTGAACCGGGAGTGGTCGAACTTCTACCCGGAGCAGCTCACCGCCGACCCGGACCTGGCCGCTGCCTTCGAGGAGGGCAAGCGCATGCCGATCGAGGACGCGATCGAGCTCGCCCTGGAGCCGTACCGGCTGAAGGACGTGCCTGCGGGCTGACCGGCCGTCAGGCCGGCGCTGCGAGGTCACGTCGCGGGAAGACGACGAGCGCGTAGACGAGCGGGATCACCAACGCAGCCGCCGTGATGACGAGGTCGATCGGGTCGAGCTTCCCGGTAAGGATCTCGCCGGGGTTGAAGTGGTGAAGCAGTGAGTACTCCTGCGTCCAGGCCGCATCGGTCCACAGCGAGCCGAGGATCTCGCCGAAGTAGTGGAGCAGGAGCCAGCCCACGGAGATGCCGATGGCCGGACCGGGCCGGTCGAACGTCACCGAAGCGGCCAGGCCGAAGGTCGCGAAGCCTGCCCACAGCAGGAAGCCGTTGAGGAGCACGAGGGGTAGTTGGCCCAGATCGAGCTCATCGACCAGCCCGATGGCCGCCGATGAGCCGATCATGCCCCCGAGCAGCGCGAGGAGCACAATCGCGACGCAGATCAACAGCGCCACCAGGATGCTGGCGTAGAGGGTGATGCGTGAGATCGGCCGTGCCAGCAGCACCTCGAGAGTTCCCCGGGCACGCTCTCCCGCGACGGCCGTCGCCGATGCGCCGATGGCGAAGATGCCGAGCATCGCCAGTGCCAGCGGGTGTTGAAGGCCGAGCGTGATCGAGCCGGGCAGCGTGAACAGAGAGCCGGAGCCGATGTTCAGCATGCTCTCCGGAATCGCACCCGAGTTCGCCAGGTCCCGGAAGGCATCACTGAATGCGTTGAAGATGATCGGAATGATCACGCCCCAGGCGATGGCCGCCAGCGTGACCACCACCAGGCTCACGCGATGCCAGCGCAGGGTCTGGGCGAGCAGTCGGCCGCTCATCGTCCATCCCTCGGCGGTTCCGCGGATGGGTCGTCGCCGGCGTAGTACTCGAGGAACGCCTCCTCCAGGCTCGCCGGCTCGATGGTGAGATCCTCGAGGCTGGGCGATGCGATGGAGCGAATGAACCCGGAGACCTCGCCCGAGAGCGTTCCGATCAGCCGGTTGCCGTCGATCTGCACGTCCTCGAGGCCCGGAAGCGTCGATGGGTCAGGCGCAGCCCCCCGCCAGCGCAGGGTGACGCGCCGCCGGCGTCGGGCAAGCAGCTCACCGACGTCGTGGATGGCCATGAGGTGACCGGCGCGGATGATCGCGACGCGGTCGCACAGCCGCTCCACCTCCGACAGGACATGCGAGCTGAAGAAGACGGTGCGTCCCTCGCGGCGCAGGTCGTCGAGGATGGAGTAGAAGGCCTGCTGCATGAGCGGGTCGAGGCCCTCGGTCGGCTCGTCGAGGATCGCCAGCTCGGGGTCATGCTGGAGGGCCTGCACGACGCCGATCTTCTGCCGCATGCCGCGCGAGTAGTCGCGCACCTTGCGCTTGAGGACCGATGCCGGCAGCTCGAGCCGGTCGCACAGGTCCTGCCGCCGATGCGGGGTGCGGCCCTGCAGGTCGGCGAGGTAGTCGAGCACCTGCTCGCCGTTCAGTGAGTCGTACAGGGCGATACCGCCGGGCAGGTAGCCGGTGAGGCGCCGGATCTCGACCGAATCGGTCGCGACGTCGCGACCCAGCACGGTCGCGCTGCCGCTCGTGGCGTGGAGGAAGCCGAGGAGGGTGCGGATCATCGTGGACTTGCCGGCCCCGTTCGGTCCGAGGAAGCCGAAGATCTCACCCTGCGCCACGTCCAGCGTGAGGTCGGTGAGCGCGGGAACGGACCCGTAGTGCTTGGTCAGCGCCCGGGTGCTGATGACCGGGGTCGGCTGGGTGCCCTCCATGCCGATGATCCTACCCCGCGCCGATGCCGGCCGAATGATCGGTCTGCCACCGCGGCGAACGCGTGGTGCTCATCGGCAGCATCGTTGTCAGCGTGCCACACGGGTGGCACGCCAGATAGTGCGGATCCCGACCCGCTGCCCGTACATCAGCACGCCGGCGCTGTAGATGCGCGAGGCGAGCCAGATCGCAGCGGCCAGCATGGCGACGAGCAGCACCAGGGCAAGGAGGATCTCCCCGATGCTGACCGAGGTCAGGAGCATCCGGGCGGGCATGAGGTACGGGCTGAAGAACGGAACGAGGGAGAGGACGGCGACCCATTGCGCGTCCGGATCGTTGAGCGCCGTGAACGATGCCAGGTACCCGCCCATGGCGAGGAAGATCAGCGGTCCGACGGCCTGCTGGACGTCCTCGATGCGGCTCACCATCGATCCGGCGGCCGCGTAGAGCGTCGCGTACAGGATGAAGCCGAGCAGGAAGAACGTGGCGAACGCCAGCAGCATGAGCGGGCCGATCGACGGCAGGGAGAACGGCAGCTCCCCGGCCACACCGAGGG
Organism: Candidatus Limnocylindria bacterium; assembly: GCA_039917415.1. GTDB lineage: Bacteria > Chloroflexota > Limnocylindria > QHBO01 > QHBO01 > JACDBZ01. The sequence continues at coordinate 5,009 of JBDSJJ010000066.1, forward strand.
CCTCCGAGATCGGGCCATTGGCCACCAGCCCGATCACCGCCGCCACCACGATCCCGAGGTACTGCGTCAGCCCCGCGGCGCCGGTGCCCAGCACCTTGCCGGTGAGCAGTTGGCGCGGAGTCGCGGCGGTGATCAGCAGCTCCATCACGCGCCCCGACTTCTCCTCGGCGACGCTCTGGGCGACCCAGTTGCCGTACGTCAAAATCGCCAGGAAGGTGAGGATCACGAGCGCATACGTGAGGATGAACG
>JBDSJJ010000067.1:0-12887 GCA_039917415.1 Candidatus Limnocylindria bacterium
GACCCTTGGCCTTGGCGGTGCGCACGTAGTCCTGGTTGAGAACCTCGAGCATCTTGGCGCGCACGTATCGGCTCCAGCCGGCGATCTGCTGGATGGCCAGGGAGCTCACGGGCAGCACCATGTGCCAGGCCACGTCGAGCGGTGTACCTCGACCCTCGATTCCCGGCAGGCTCACCATCCCGAAGCCCGGGAAGAGACCGCGGAAGACGACGGTACCGAGGTAGGCGATGTACAGGCCGAGCAGGAATGAGGGAATCGCGTAGCCGATGGTCGCGAAGGTGGTGATCGCCTTGTCCGCCCAGCTGTACTGGCGGACCGCCGCGAGGATGCCGATCGGGACGGCGACGATGATGGTGATCAGAAGGGCGGTGCCGCCGAGGAGGAGGGTGGCCGGCATGCGGTCGACCAGCGTGTCGCGAACCGAGCGGCCGTCGACGAGGCTGTAGCCCCAGGACTCGGTGTTCCAGAACTGGACGAAGGCCGTGATCCAGCTGATGAATTGTTCGTGGACCGGCCTGTCCAGGCCGTAGAGGCGGATGAGGTTCTCGAGCGTCTCGGGCCGGATGTTCGGGGTGCGGAAGCGATCGATCGGGCTGCCGGGGGCAAGCTGGATGATGGCAAAGCTGACGAGGGCCACCCCGAACAGGATGGGGATCGACTGCAGCGTTCGTCGCAGGATGTAGGTTGCCATGGCGGTGTGCCGCGCTCCCTCTCTCCGAGATCCCGTTCCCGCCTCGAGTGCGGGAATTGTGCCAGACGGGAGCCCTCACGCGGGCCCAGGTGCGGAGGTGGGCCGCTGGTGGCACCCGGAGGTGCCACCAGCGGCCGCGATCAGTCGGACCTGAGGTTTCCGGTCGATCCGGTTACTCAGCGACCAGCAGCGTCTCGAGCTGCCAGTGCCACTGCGGCGAGCCGAGCTCGAGATCACCGGCATTGCTCTGCAGGTTGGCATCGAGCGCCTCGCGCGCGACGTCGGACCATGCGAACAGGTACGGCTGCTCGTCGAACATGATCTGCTCGAACTCCTGGTAGAGCGCCGCTCGAGCGTCCTGGTCGCTGGTGACCAGGCCTTCGTCGATCAGGCGATCCGCCTCTTCGTTCTGGAAGCAGATGTAGTTGTACAGCTCAGGCTGCTCTTCCGTCGTGCACTGGCTCGAGTGGAAGAGGCTGAACGGATCGGGGTCGTAGCTCGTGCCCCATCCACCGAAGTACGCGTCGTACGGCTCGGTCTGGTTCGGCGGAATGTGCGGGAAGGTCAGGAGCGGCAGCAGCACCGTTGCAAAGTCACCTTCGATGACGTTGATGCTGATACCGCAGTCGACCACCTGGTCACGCAGCAGTTCCATGAACGCGATGCGGTCCGGTCGACCGGCACGCACATAGATATCGGTCTCGAACGTCGTGCCGTCGCGAGTGGCGGGCCCGGTGGCGTTGCCATCCGCATCGGTCTCGACCGCCCATCCGGCTTCCTCGAGGAAGCCGATGGCGGCAGCTACGTCACGATCGACGGGCTGCAGGTCCGGGTTGTAGGCCCACGATGCCGGCGGGATGTCGGCTTCGATCGGGATGCCCTGGCCGTTCGTGGCCTGGTCGACGGTGGCCGACTTGTCGATGCAGTACTGCACCGCCTGGCGGGCACCGAGGTCGGCAAACAGCCGGCCTTCGCGCAGGTTGTACTGGAGACCGAAGTAGCCGAAGTCCGGATACTCGGCGAACTGAACGTTCGGGTCGTCCTTGAGCGCGTCATAGGCATCCGCGGTCAGGGAGTACTTCCAGTCGACCTGGCCGGCCTGTACGGCATTCGCACCCTGGATGTCATCGGTGATGATCGGCATCACGATGGTCTCCGTGGCGGGCGCGCCACCGTAGTAGTCGGCATAGGCCGTCAGGGTCAGGCTCTCGCCCGGCTGCAGGCAGCCCGGCTCGCACATCCACGGTCCGGTACCGACCGGCTCCGTGTTGAAGGAGAGCAGCGGGTAGGTCGCCGCGATGGCGTCGATACCCTCGGTCTCCAGTGCGGCCTGGATCTGGGTCACCAGGTCGGCCAGCGCACCAGCGTAAGCGCACGGGTCGAACTCGTCGCCCGCCTCGCCACCGGTGTTGAAGTCGTCGCGATTCGGCAGCTCCACAGCGGCATCGCCGATGACGCCCTCGGCCGCGGCCAGGGCTGCCTCGCAGGCAGCCGGATCTGCCACAAACGTGTCCTCTTCGCCTTCCGGGGCAACGGTTGCGGCGGTGATTGCATCCGCAGCTGCCGTCAACACGGCCGGATCAGCACCCTGGGCCTCGCCGACGAAGTCCTCGTAGGCAGTCGTGACGACGGCCTCCGAGTCGATGGCGATGCCGGGCAGGATGACCGTCGCGAACGGCGCGTACGGCTCGATCAGGGTGAACTCGACCGTCATCTCGTCAACGGCCGTGGCCGACTCGAGGAACGGGCCGAGGCAGATCGACGGGTTGAGCCGGCAGTTGTCGCTCTTGGCGATCTCGTACGTGAACACCACGTCAGCCGCGGTGACCGGGTCACCGTTGTGGAACGTGGCGTCCTGCAGGGTGCAGGTCCAGGTGATCTCGTCCTCGCTCACTTCGCACAGGTCGGCGGCGAGATCGGGGATCGGCGTCAGCGCCACGTCGTACTGATAGAGGCCGTTGGCGAGGAACTGATAGGCCTCGGCGGTCGGGACGTCCGACGCCGCATTCGACAGCGTGGTGATCTGGCCGTCGACGACCATCGTGATCGTTGCGGCGGCGGTGCCGCCGTCAGTCGGGGCTGCCGACGAGCTGGGGTCTTGCGACTCCGGCGCAGTGGACTCTCCGGACTCTCCGGGCTGCGTACCGCACGCCGCCAGGATGAGCGCCCCGGAGAAGAGGAACGCTAAAGCATTCCACTTGGTCCGTCTCATGTACTCCCTCCAGTGATGGGGAATGTTCAGTGAAATGGGGTCGCACACGGCCCTATGCCGCGGCGGGAGCCCAACGGGCTGTGGATTATATCCGCTTGTCCACCTCCTTGACGGTCAGTTGATCAACTCGGCGAACGGAACTCGGATCACCGCCACGCGGGGCAGCACCACCCCATCCCCCGATGGGTGTCGTTCTATATACCCGCCTCGCGCGCGGAAGGTTCATTGTTCTCGTGATCCTCGGGAGCGGCTCTACCGTGCGGCACGAGGAAGCGACGACCGTCAGCGGTGTGAGCCTCGTCCACGGCGACGCCAAAGGAATCCCGCACGACGTCGGGGCGCAGAACCGCCTGCTGCTCGCCGTCGGCGACGATCCGTCCCGACCCGAGGACTGCGATGCGCGGCGCGTGCGCAATGGCCAGGTTGAGGTCATGGAGGACGGCGATCACGGTCAGCCCCCTCCGGCCCCGCAGGCGATCGACCGTGGCGAGGAGCGATGCCTGGTGCGCGATGTCGAGATGCAGGGTCGGCTCGTCGAGGAGGAGGAGCTCCGGCTCCTGGGCCAGGGCCATGGCGACGAGGACGCGCTGGCGCTCCCCGCCCGACAGCTCGTCGGCGTGTCGGTCCGCGAGGTCGAGGGCATCGGCGTCGACAAGGGCGCTCTCGACCGCCGCCGCATCGTCGGGGGATGCGCCGAACCAACGGGTGGCGTGCGGGGCTCGTCCCATCTCGACCAGCTCGGCGACACGGAAGCCGTCCGGCAGGACGAGTGACTGGGGCAGCACGGCGACGCGCCTCGCCAGTGATCCGCGGCTCCAGCTCGGCAGGTCGCGCCCGAACAGGCGGATCCGACCGGCGTCCGGGTCGATGGTGCCGGCGATCGCTCGCAGCAAGGTCGTCTTGCCGCTGCCATTGGCCCCGAGCAGTGCGACGAGCTCTCCGGCCTGCACGGACATCGTCAGGTCACGCAGCACGCGGCGGCGCGCGCCGGCGGACTCGGGGTACGACACGCTCAGGCCCTCGATCTCGAGGACGGCACTCATGCCGATGCCCCCAGGCTCACGCGCCGCGCGCGACGCAGCAGCCACAGGAAGAAGGGCGCCCCGACGAAGGCCGTGACCACCCCGACGGGAATGCCGCCGCTGAGCCGCGCCCCCAGGTCTGCCAGGACAAGGAGCAGGGCGCCGGCCATCGCGCTCGCCGGCATGAGCAGCCGGTGATCGGGCCCCACCACGAGCCGCAGTAGGTGAGGCACGACGAGCCCGATGAAGCCGATCGTGCCCGAGATCGCAACCGCCGCCGAGGTGGCGAGCGTGGCGAGCAGAGTGAGGCGCAGTTTCTCGCGCCCCACGGCGAGGCCCAGGTTCGAGGCCGGCGCATCGCCGAGAGCGAGCAGGTTGAGGCTCCGCCACCGGCTGAGCAGGCCGAGAAAGGCGACGGCGATGACCGGCGTGGCGATGGCGAGGTCGACCCAGGCCACAGCGGCCAGCGAGCCCATGAGCCACGAGAAGATCGCCGCCAACGCCCGGCCCGAAGAGATCATCAGCAGCGCCACCCCGGCGGCGAGCAGTGATGAGACGGCATACCCGGTCAGCAGCAGCGTCACCGACGGCAGCTGGCCGCCCTGGCGGGCAACCGAGATCACGAGCAGCACGGTGCCGATGCCACCGCCGAAGGCGAGCGCCTGGACGATGCCCAGGCCCAGCCACGTTCCCCCGATGCCGATCGCCAGCGCCGGCAGCAGCACCGGCAGCGCGATGCCGATGGTGGCCCCGAGCGATGCGCCGGCTGCCGTGCCGATGATGTATGGGTCGGCCATCGGATTGCGGAGGGTCGCCTGGAATACCGTGCCCGCCGACGCGAGCCCGGCACCGACAACCATGGCGCCCAGGACGCGCGGCAGGCGCAGGTCGATGACGATCGTCTCGAGACTATCGGCGATCCCAACCGTCGACCCGATGCCGAAGGCGCGATGCGCGAGGATTCGCAGCACGTCGTCCGGTGCGATCGCCACGCTCCCCATCCCGATGGCCAGGACGAGCGCCACGAGCAGAACCAGCAAACCGCCACCCAGCGTCAGCGCGACGCGACCGACCGCGGGGCCACGGACGATCGGCCGCGGGGCGACGCCGGCGCGCATCGGCTAGCCGTCGCCCAGGGCGCCGGGGTGGATGGCGCGCACCAGCGCCTCGAGTCCATCGACGATGCGGGGGCCGGGCCGCGTGATGACGACGTCCTCTCCGACGACCACGACATCGCCCTGCGTCACGGCGGTCATCGTGCCCCAGCCGGGACGTTCGGCGACGCTCTCGGGCGTGATCGTCGGGTCGTAGGTCGCGTCGCCGAGAAGGATCAGCTCGGGATCCGCGGCCACGAGGTCCTCGATCTCGATGGACGTGGAGAGGGCATCACCGGTGACCGGCTCACCTCCCGCGGTCTCGATCAGGCTGGCGAGGAACGAACCCTCGCCCGCGGTGTAGATGGTGCCCTCGAACACGCTGACTTCGTAGAACGTCCGCGGTCGGTCGAGGCCCGACACGGCGGCCTCCACGTCAGCGACACGCGTCCGCATGTCGTCGACCAGCTCAGCCGCGGCATCAGCCCGACCGATCGCCGCACCGATGAACTCGATGTCCGCTGCCACCTCGTCGAGAGACTCCGGATACAGCACCACGACGCGCAGATCGAGGTCGGTGAGCTGATCGATCACGCTGGTCGGGGTCAGCTCATTGCCCGCGGCGAGCACGAGGTCGGGCTCCGCGGCCACGACTGCCTCGACGTCAACCTGCGCGAAGTTCACCACCTTGTCGATCGCCGCCACCTCGGCCGGATAGTCGTCGAAGTCGGTGACCCCCACCAGCCGATCGCAGGCGTCGAGGGCGCACACGATCTCGGTGTTCGAAGGAGCCAGTGAGACGATGCGCTCCGGCTCGGCGGTGAGCGTCACGCTGCGCCCGGCGTCGTCGGTCAGGGTCATCGGATAGGCCGCGGCCGTGGGCGCGGCGCTGCGAGTGGCCTGGGCCACGATCGAGGGTGGCCCGGCCGATCCAGTGGTGGTGGTGACCGCCGGCGCACAGGCGGCAAGGAAGAGGACGACGGCCGGAAAGACGGGAGCGGGGCGGAGTAGTCGGGCTGGAGTCATCGGTGATGCCTTCCCTTTCACGCGAGGGCGAGCGACATCGCGATCGGGCTGGCGACCTGACTCCCGTGCTGGAAGGCACGGATACAGTAGCGGGACTGTGCCGGCTTTTCACCGGCTTCTCCATTTGCCCGTGGTCCTTGCGGCCACGGCACCCGTCGGCGTCTCTTCAGTTGGTCGAGCGATCCTAGCAGATGCCCGCCGACGAGCGACCGGCGGCAGGCCGCGGCATTGGCGCGCGAGCTAGGCGGGGACGGCCTCGCTGTCGCGCGATTCGACGTGTCCGTACAGCGGCGTTTGGCGGGCCGCCTCGGTGAGCATCGGGTCGAGCATCTTCTGGACAGCCAGGGTGTGGCTGCACCCGCCGGCGGATTCGTAGAGATGACAGTCGCAGTGCCATGTATCGGCGTCGAGGGTGACGGTGTGAGTGCCGTTGTCGCCGGCGAAGTTGGCCCGCAGGCCCTCGATCTTCACCCGGTCTGGCTCGTGCGCGTAGCGCATGGCCTTCTCGACCTTGCCGATCATGCTCGAATGCAAGACGCGGTTACCTCCATGCGGCGCCGGAACTCCCCGGCGCCCTATTACGTGGCGCCCGTCGGGTCAGATCCGGTGGCCCTGGCGAGCCGCTCTTTGAGCATTGCGAGCAGTGTAACCGGCGTCGGGTCGGTCTGGTACAGAATTGCGAGATACACGCTCACGAGATCGCCATAGGCGACACTGGTGAGCACCCGCGCCAGTGGCGTCGGGCCCTCGGCCCAGACCTGGCTGCGATTCGTCGCACGCTCACCGAGCAGCTCGTCGACGACCTGGTACCGCTCCGCGATCGCCGCGGGCTCTTCCCGGTCTCGGAGCTGGACCACGTACAGGGCATCCCCCAGCTCGCGCGGGTTCAGGCTGCCCTCGATCGCGTTGTGGTTCGCCTCGGGCATCGGCTCATAGGTTGCCCAGGCCTTCGCGTTCTCGTTCATCTGCGTCTTCCAACGGTGCGCCACCGCCGCCATCACGCCGTGACCGTAGATCACCGGGATGCGACCGAAGACCGACCATGCCAGCTGCTTCGCAGGATTGGCCTCGGTCTCGACCGATGGTCCGGTGCGATCGAGCAGCTCCTCGAGCGCGGTGGCAGCCGTCCCGAGGAGATCGGCGTCGACGATCAGGCCGGCGCGTGACAAGAGCTCATGGACGAGCCCGACGCCAAAGCCGATGGCGGCGCGCGGCTGACCACCGAGCTGATATCGCAGCAGGGGCAGCCCATCCTTGGCGGCTGCGTCTGCCAATCGCCCACCGGTGGTCACCACGGCCATGGGAAGGCCTCGCTGGCGTGCGGCGGCGAAGCCCGACAGCGTCTCCGCCGTCTCGCCCGAATGGCTTGCCGCGATCACCAGCGTCCGGGGTCCCACCCCCGCCGGCAGCCCGTAGTCGCGATGCACAATGAGCGGCACGCGCAGACGGTCGCCTGCCGCCGCGGCAACCAGCTCGGCACCGATGGCCGAACCGCCCATCGCCAGGACCACGATCGCGTCGACGTCGGCCGATCGATCGTCAAGCTTCATCGCATCCGCCACGCGCCGTGCCTGCGCAAGATGAGAGGGCATCTGGGCGATGCGACCGAGCATGTCCTCGGGATCGATGCGTTGCCGAGTCGCGGGATCGTCGAGGGTCACCGCTTCTTCGAACAGCGGCGCGCGATCGTCGTCGCCGGCTTCCGCCGGATCCGGCTTGCCCGGTTCCTCGTCCGGGTTCTTGTAGCCGAAGTAGTCGCGAGCATCCATCAGGTGCCGTCCGCGGCGATCTCGCGGCCGGCCGCGAGCAGGGTCTCGACGTCCTCGGACGAACGCGCCTCGACGTAGACGCGGAGCAGGGCCTCGGTGCCGCTGAAGCGGATGAGGAGCCACGAGCCATCGGCGCGGTAGAACTTGAAGCCGTCGCCGGTCTCGAGCGACGTACGCTCCACCACGTCCTGTCCGGCAAGGCTCGTCGGCGCGTGTTCCCCGAGGCGCTCGAGCGTCGACGCCTTGACCTCGTCGTAGCCCTCGCGCGCGAAACGGATGTCGATCCGGTTGTAGTAGCTCGGGCCGGCGAGGGCCTGGAGCTCAGCGAGGACCTCCGATGCCTTCTTCTCCTTCGTCAGCCACAGGTCGAGCAGGAACAGACCCGAGGCGATCCCGTCGCGCTCCGGGATGTGCATCCCGAAGCCGAAGCCGCCGGACTCTTCGCCGCCGATGACGGCCTTGGTCTCCGTCATCTTCGGCCCGACGAACTTGAAGCCGACACCCGTCTCGTATGCCTGGGTGCCGTAGATCTCGGCCAAGCGCTTCGCCATGCTCGTCGTGGTCACGGTATAGACGGCCGGCCCGATGGTCTTTCGGACGTCGAGCAGGTACCAGTACAGGAGCCCGTAGACCTGGAGCTGGTTGACGAACACGCCGTCCTCGGTCGCCATCCCGACACGGTCCGCGTCGCCGTCGAAGGCGATCCCGATATCCGCCTTCCAGCGCGGGATCTCCGCCAGCCACTCGTCGACATTGGGACGGATCGGCTCGGGATTCACGCCTCCGAAGTACGGGTTCCGCTCCGTGTGCAGCTCCCGCACGGTCAGCGCACCGCCGCCCAGCAGCCGAGTCATCCAGCCGGAGCCCGATCCGTGAAGCGTCTCGACCAGGACGCGACGCTCCGCGCTCCTGATGCGCTCGATGTCGACAATGCTCGCGAGCTGCTCGCGGAACTGCGGATATGCGTCGAAGGTCTCGACCAGGCCCGATGCGACAGCATCGTCGTAGTCGCGGCGCGGCGGGAGCTCGTCCTCCGGATGCGCGTCCATCGTCGCCTCGATGGCGCCGAGCATCTCCGGCGCGGCGGCGCCCCCGGTATCGGCCTTGACCTTGAAGCCATTGTCCGTCCACGGGTTGTGGCTGGCGGTGATCACGATGCCCGCGCCCGCCCCCATCTCCCGGGTGAAGAAACTGCCAACCTGGGTGGGAACCGCCTCACCCGGGACGAAGGACCGGATGTCGTGCGCGGCCAGGACTTCGACGCATGCCCGTGCGAAGTGCTCGCTCGCGAAGCGGCGATCCCAGCAGACAACGACGCCGCGGTCCGCCCCCCCGGTCTGCTGGAGGTACTCGGCGACGCCGCGCGCGCAGCGGCGAACGTTGTGGAAGGTGTAATCCTCGGCGATGGCGGCGCGCCAGCCCTCGGTTCCGAACTTGATCTTGGTCCCGGGTGGGCGACTCGGCTGCAGGCTCCGACGGGTCCGCTGGGAGCGCTCATGGTAGCGACTCCCATCAGCCAGGGCGACAGCCGGGCCGACTCACCTCGTCGGGCAACGCGACCTCAACCCATCCGACGATCGGCTCGCGCGGCGACATCGTCGAGTTCCGCCTGCAGCCGCGCCAAAAGCGGGCGCAGCGGCTCCCGCCTGCCGACCCGGATCGCCGCCGCCTGTTCGACCCGCAGGATGCTGAACGGCAGGGGCACGATGTGGCGGTCCCAGCGCCCGGCGAGCCGCCAGGGTGGACGAATGGCGACGGCCCAGGGCTGGAGCGGCACGCCGGCCTCGCGGGCCACGATGAGGGCGCCGGGCTTCGCGCGCCGATACGGTCCGACCGGGCCGTCGGGGCTCACCACCGGCGATGCTCCCTCGCGTCCGATCCGTGCGAGCTCGAGCGAGAGGCGCGCCGCTTCGGATCGCTCGCCCTCGGCGGGAAGCTGAACCGAACCGGAGTCCAGGGCCGCGAGCATCGTGCTCATCACTTCGCCGCGGAAGGTCCTGGTGCTGAAGCTCACGTGGTGCTGATGTCGCCGCAGGCGCCATGCGGCGATTGCGGCGGCCAGGTTGTACTCGTGCCAGAAGGCCAGCACGACCTGCTCCTGGGTCACCGGCTCGCCACGTACCCGACACGTGGTGCCGACCAGGCGGATATACCACGCCAAAGCGTGGCCGAGCGCGCGGGCAAGCCACGCGTGCCGAACGGATGTGCTCAGAGGTATCGCTCCCCCACCGTGCGCGCGATCTCGTCGAGGACCGGCTTGATCTCTTCGGCGCGATCGCGATGACAGACCAGGAGGGCATCGGGGGTGTCGACGATGATGAGGTCCTCGAGGCCGACCGTGACCACCAGCCGCTCGCCACCATGCACCAGCACGCGGTGCGACCCGCGATCCAGGTGCCGCCCACTGGCCACGAGGTCCGCGCCGCTGGCACTTGAGAGGGCCTCGAGCAGCGACGACCACGAACCGATGTCCGACCAGCCGGCATCCAGCGGGACGACGGCCATCCGACCCTCCGCCGCCGCGGGCTCGGCGATCCCGATGTCGATGGTGATCGCCGCCACGTTCTCGATGATCGTGCGGACCTCGGTCATCCAGCCGGGTGTCCGATGGAGCGACTGGATGCGGTCAAGCGCCGCCGCCAGCTCGGGCTGGAAGCGCTCGACGGCCTGGCGGAAGGCGTAGACCCGCCACACGAATACGCCGGCATTCCAGAAGTGCGACCCCTCCGCGAGGTAGGCGGCTGCCTGCTCGGGATCCGGCTTCTCGACGAATCGGTCGACCAGCGCGGCTGCGCTGCTGGGATGGAGTGTCGCGCCCGCCTTGATGTAGCCATACCCGGTGGCCGGGTGGGTGGGTACCACGCCGAGCGTGACGAGATAGCCGCGCTCGGCGGTGCGAGCCGCCTCGCGCAGGCTCTCGACGAACGCTGCCTCATCGGCGACGAAGTGATCCGCGGGCACGACGACCGCCACCTCGTCGCTGTCGCGCCGGGCAAAAACCGTGGCGAGGCCGGCGGCCACGGCCGTCGAGCGGGCCAGCGGCTCGCCGAGGACGTTGTCCTCCGGCAGGTGGGGCAGCTGGCGTTGCGTGGCTCGAACGTGGGCCTGGCTGGTGATGACGTAGATGTCGTGCGGCTTCAACAGGCCGCCGAGGCGCGCCACCGTCTGCTGCAGGAGGCTCGTGTCTCCGGTCAGCGGCAGCAGCTGCTTTGGCGTCTCGCGCCGGGAGAGCGGCCAGAGGCGCGTGCCGGACCCACCGGCCATGACGATCGCGAACATGGGCTGAGGCTACCAGAGCAGACGTTGCAGGCCGAGGCAGACGAGGTGTGCAAGAGACTTGCGCACCTCGAGCGCACAGCCTGCAGATCTCCGATTACCCCGGGATGCGAAACCGGTTACCGAGGGCGATCGGAACCCGAGCCGGCCTCGCCCTCGACCTCGAGCAGATCCCCGAGCTCCAGGGTGCGCCGGTAGGCGGCCCAGACCGCGTCGCTGAGCACTGTCCGAATGCGACCCTTCTCGAGCTCGTAGATGGCCGCGGCACTCGTCCCACCGGGGGACGTGACGGCGTTCTTGAGCTGCGCGGGGTGGAGCTCCGATTGCTGTGCGTACTCGGCGGAGCCCACGAGGGTGGCCACCACGAGGTCGTGCGCCAGCTCACGCGGAAACCCCAGGTGGACGCCCGCATCGATGAGCGCCTCCATCACCGCGAAGAGATACGTCGGGCCGGTGCCGGACAACGCCGTGGCCATCGCAACAAAGGTCTCGTCGGCAACTTCACGCTCGTCGCCCAGCGAGCGGAGCGCAGCGCGTGCCAGGTCACGGTGGCGCGAGGTGCAGGCCGGCGATGGGCTCCAGACTGTCATGCCGCGCCGGATCTGCGATGGCGTGTTCGGCATGGCCCGCACCACCGCCTGGTGCTGCAGGCCATCGATGAGGGTACGCAGCGTGGCGCCGGCCACGATCGAGACCACGACCTGGTCAGGCTCGAGGTGGCCGCGCAGGTCGCGCATCACGCGGACCAGCATCTGAGGCTTCACGGCCAGCACCACGAGCTCGGACTCCGCCAGGGCATCCCGGTTTGCCGTGACCGATCGAATCCCATGACGCTCGGCCAGGGCGTCGCGACGCTCGCGCCGCGGATGCGACGCGGCCAGCAGGCCGGGCTCGACAGCCCGATTGGCCACAAGGCCAGCGATCATCGCCTCGGCCATGACCCCGGCCCCGATGATGCCGACCCGCATCGTCCGTCGTGCCGTCATTCCTTCACCTCCGTCCGCCCGCCTCCGACCGAGATCTCGGTGCCAAGGAGCTCGCGCGCGCTCGCGATCTCGGCTGACTCGGCTTCGCCGCGCTGCAGCAGATCAAGCGCCGCGGATGCCATGCGGCGCGCGGACGTGACGTCGCCGCGCTGCAGCAGGGATCGGCCCATGCCGAGCGTCGCCAACCCCTGCTCGTGCTCGGCGCCGATGTCGCGCGCCTCGTCGATCGCCTCGGCATAGTACCTGCGCGCGGTGTCCGGATCGCCTGCCCCGGCCCGCACGTCGCCGATCCAGCGGGCCGTGCGGACGGCCTCCAGGGTCATCTCGGCCCGCTCGAAGTGCCAGAGTGCGCGGTGCCCCCAGATGTCCGCCGCCCACCAGTCCTCGTCTCCGGCGGCCGCGCGCATGGACTCGGTCGCCGCGGCTGCCGCGGCTGGGTGATCCCCGCTGCGCTCCGACGCCAGGTACGCCACGGCGTGCCCACCGTGTCGCAGGGCAAGCGGCAGCTCGACATGGGCGGCATGCGCGCGAGAGGGCTGGGCCGGCACCACGAGCGCGCGCGCGCGCATCAGCCACCGTCCCAAACGCCCCGGGGCGGGCTCACCCCAGGGGCGCCGGTCTCGGCTCACGTCCGAGCGGACGCGCGCAGCTCGTCGATCCGATCCGTCCGCTCCCACGGCAGGTCAAGGTCATCCCGCCCGAAATGGCCGTACGCGGCGGTCTGGCGATAGATCGGCTGACGCAGCTGGAGATCTCTGATGATCGCCCCCGGACGCAGGTCGAAGTTCTGATCCACGAGTGCGACCAGCCG
>JBDSJJ010000068.1:0-8219 GCA_039917415.1 Candidatus Limnocylindria bacterium
CCGCGTGGCGCTCGACCTGCGTGCCCTGCGCCACGAGTCGCTGGACCAGGGCGTCGTCGACCGAGTCGAGGTCACCGATCAGCCGGTCGGGGCGGCGGCCCAACCGTTCGAGATGGGTCGCGCCACCGTCTGCGGCGATCACCAGCGCGTCGACGCCGATCCGTGCGGCATCGGCGGCATCGAGCGCGCCGGATGCGACCACGACCGCCTTCATGACCACCGATGCCCTCCTACCACGCGCGTTGACTGTCGAACGACAGGGTGGGCGGGGAGGGCGCTCGTCGACTTCCTTCGCCGGCATGACCCGGATCAGGTTCGAGGGTCTGTGGACGGATCTGCGTCCACACTCTCAGCGCTTCCGCGCTCCCCTGTCGTGTGCAATGACTCCGAGCAGCCTAGCACGCGGCCTATCATCGAGCGATGCACCCGAATATCACGCGCGTCGTCGGCGCGGCCGCCGACGCCGGGCTGGAGATCAGCGTGCAGCGCTTTCCCGAGGGCACGCGGACCGCGGACGACGCGGCGCGTGCGGTGGGATGCGAGGTGTCCCAGATCGTGAAGTCTTTGGTGTTCATGGTCGACGATCGGGCCGTGGTGGCGCTCGTCTCAGGAGCCAACCGGGTCGACATGGCGAAGTTGTCCGCGGCGCTCGGGGCGTCGACTGCCCGCCGCGCCAACGGTGACGAGGCGCGTGCGGCCACTGGCGTGGCGATCGGCGGCGTCCCACCCTTCGGGCATCAGCGGCCGGTGAGCGTGTTCGTGGATCCCGACCTGCTGCGCCACGATCGCGTATGGGCCGCAGCCGGCCTGCCCGATGCGGTGTTCGCGATCGGACCCGACGACCTCGTCCGCGTGTCAGGCGGCACGGTCGCCGACCTCGCCGTTCGCGCTCCGGGCTGATCGTGCCGCTCGACTTCGCGTTCGCCGTCCTGGTGGCGCTCGGCATTCTCGTCGCCGCCGGTTCGCTCGTCGCACTGCGCGCCGCCGGCGCGCGAGGCACGGTTGCGCGACGCCTGGCCGGGCCACGGCAGGTCCGGGTCGGGGACCTGCTCGGCGATGGCCCTCTCCCCGACCGCCCGATTCGCGTGACCGGCCGCATCCGATGCGCCGATCCGCTCGAGATGGGAGGCGGCGAGCGCCTCGTCGCGTTCCATCGCGACGTCGAGGTCAAGGTGGGGGAGACCTGGCGCAGCCTGGAACGCCTCCGCGAGTCGCGCTCCTTCGACCTATGGGACCACGACGGCTCCACGGCACTCGACCCCGCGCCGTCGGCCGAGCCCCTCATCGTGATTCCGAAGGTCTGGCAGGGCGACCCCGATGAGCTCGAGGAGCCGCATGCTTCGGCGGCGAAGCGCCTGGTCGAACGCCATGGGCCGGCAACCGAGGCCCGCGCGATCACCCGCACGCTCAACGTGACCGATCGCCTGATCGTCCTGGCGCGCGCGCGGCACGACGATGCCTCCCGGGTCCACCTCGAACCGCCCGATGGCGGCTACCTGATCTCGAACCTCGAGCTTGACGACGCCATGCGCCTGCTCGGCGGCCGCCATCGACGTCTGCTGGGAGCCGGGATCATGGGGCTCGGCATCTCGATCGCGCTGCTCGCCGTCGGTGGCATCGGCGCATTCCTCAGCGCCATGCTGGCGGGCTAGACCACTCATCCGTACCGGTGGATCCGGTACCAACGAGGCATCGCCCTGCGCGCTGGCCGTTTCTAGCATCCGGTACACGGTTCCTATCGAAAGCTCCATTCGGACCAATGGCGCTCGGGGAACCATCGACGGGAGCGCGCATGGCGCCACAGCGATCGACGGCTCTCCTCAGCGTCGCCCAGGCGGCGAGCGTGCTGGGCGTCCACCCGAACACCATCCGGGCATGGACCGATGCCGGTCGGCTGACCGCGTATCGCATCAACGCCCGCGGGGATCGCCGCTTCCGCCGGGATGACGTCAATCGGCTTCTCGTCGCCGACGCGCCGGCGGCCGAGATTCCACCGAGCCGGAGCGAGCTCCAGACACGTGATCCCGAGATGGCGATCATCGAGCGCATCGCCACCAGCCTGGCCGCAACGCCATCGCCGGAGTCGGTCGCGAGGGCGCTCGTCGAGGCCCTCCGCACCGAGCTGCACGTCGAGCGTGCGGCGGTCTATCTCGTCGTCAACGAGCGGCAGGACCTCGTCGCGCATGCCGGGTTCTCGACGCCACCGCGGGCGACCTGGGACGACGCGGCGCGCTCCGTCGTCGACGGCGACCAACCCTTGCTGCTCGCCACGCGCCGGGCGCCGGTCGGGATGCTGCTCCTCGACACGGCAGCGGTCGACGCGCTGACGCCGGCATTCCGCCACGCGCTGCTCACCATGGCGAGCACCGCGCTCGCCAGCTCGCGGGTCATCGTCCACGCCCGACGCGAGCTGCGTCGGGCCCGCGCGCTCCGCTCCGTGACCAAGGAGCTGACCGGCGAGCTCGATCTCGGCGCGTTGCTGGGCGGCGTGGTCGAAATGACACGCACGCTATTCGATGCCGACAAGGCCGGGCTCTGGATCCTCGACGACACCGAGCATCCTTATCGGCTGGCCGCGCACCACAACCTGGGCGAGGCATTCCTGGCGCAGGTCGGGTCGCTGTCGACCGAGTCCGAAACGGTGGACGCCCGAGCGATTCGCGAACGGCGCTCGAACGCGCTGCGACATGCCGATACCGATGCCGCGGCCGGCGTCATGGGCCAGATCTATGCCGCGGAGGGCATCCGCACGGCCTGCCTGGTCCCGCTGATCGGCGGGGAGCAGGCACTCGGCCTGCTGGGCCTCTACCACCGCGCCGATCGGCCGTGGCCGGTCGAGGAGGTCGCACTTCTCGAGGCCTTCGCCGACCAGGCGGCTGTTGCGCTCCAGAACGCCCGGCTCTTTCGCTCGGTCGCCGACCAGGCGGCCCGCATGAAGTCCATCCAGGACCTGTCGGCGCGCCTCAACCGGCTGACCGACGTGCGCGCCATCGGGGAGGCGATCGTGGCGGAGGCCACGACGCTGGCCGAGTACCACGACATCCGCGTCTACCAGGTGGATTGGGAACGCGGTTCCTGCGATCCGATCGCCTTCACGCGGGAGATGCTCGACGGCGATCCGGAGAACGCGGAGGAATTGCTGCGCGTCGCGGTCGGCGAGGGCTTCACGGGCTGGGTGGCCGAACATGGAGAACCACTGCTCATCAACGACGCCATCGACGACGATCGGGGAAAGACAATCGTCGGAACCGAGGACGTGCCCGAGTCGATGCTGCTCGTCCCGATGCTGTACGAGGGCAGGGCCATCGGCGTCATCGTCCTCTCGCAGCTGGGCTTCAACCGCTTCAGCCCCGATGACCTGCAGACAATGAACATCTTCGCCGGCTACGCCGCCCAGGCCATCGCCAACGCGACCACCTACGGCGAGCTCGTGAGCAAGTCGACGGAGCTGAGTCGTCGATCCGAGTCACAGCGGCACCTGCTGGAGACCAACGCCCGACTTCTCGGCAGCCTGGACCAGGCGGACATCCTCGAGACGATCGCCGACAGCCTGCGAGACGTCGTCGCCTACGACAACCTGTCGATCTACCGCACCGATGCAACCCGCCGCGACATGGTCCCCGTGCTCACCCGTGAGCGCCATGAGGAGGAGGTTCGTCGCTATCGCATCCCGTTCGGGCATGGACTCATGGGCTGGGCCGTCGAGCATGCCGAGCCGATCCTGGCCAACGATGCATTGAGCGACGCGCGCGCAATCCAGATTCCCGGAACCCCCGATGATCCGGAGGCGGTCGTGGTGGTCCCGCTGATCGTTGACGGCGAGGTCCTCGGGGCGCTCAACGTCTCGCGGATCGGCGGGGCCGAGGTCCACTTCACCGCCAGCGACTTCGAGCTGATCCAGCTGTTCGCGGCACAGGCTTCGATCGCACTGCGCAACGCCGATCGCCACCTGGCGGTCAGCCAGCGCGCCGAGACCGACGCGCTGACGGGCCTCGGCAACCACGGCGCATTCCAGCAGGACCTCACACGCCAGATCGAGTCCGCAGCGGTGATTGCCGACGCGCGTCATCGCCGCGTCGCCGTCCTGATGATGGACCTCGACGCGTTCAAGGGCTACAACGATCGGCACGGGCACCCCGCGGGGGATGCGCTCCTGTACGAGGTCGCGACGACGATCTACGGCGCGGCGCGCAGTGACGACCGTGTATATCGCTACGGCGGCGACGAGTTCGCGCTCATCCTGCCCGGAACGTCGATCAGCGAGGCCGAGTGGGTGGGCGAGCGCATCCGCGCCGCGGTTGCCGGGCTGACGGCCGTCGGCCCGAGTCCCGTCACGATCACCATCGGCGTGGCCGGCACCCCGGACGACGCCACGGATCGTGCGGGCCTCATCGAGGCCGCCGATGTGGCGCTCTTCTTCGGCAAGCGCGCCGGGGAGAACCGCGTCGTCCGCAGCGACCATCTGCCGCGCGACGTTGTCGACCTGCGCGCTACGCTTGACGATCTCGCGTCCGCGGCACTCAGGGACGGCGACGATCCGCGCGCTGTCGAGCACCTCATGGAGCGAGCCACCCAGCTGTCGAGCCCGAACCATGAAGAGCCGGATGCGATCCGCGGGGCGGTACTCGCTGTCACCCGCTCGCTGACCTCCCCGACGGTCGGCGACGGACGGGGCGACCGCGTCGGCCACCTGGCCGGCATGGTCGCCGAGCGCCTCGCGCTCGACCCGGCCGAACGAATGGAGATCGAGCTCGCGGCGCGACTCAACGGCCTGGGCGATCGCGCGCTGGCAGAGATCAGCGGCATCCCGTCATTGCGCGGCACTGCGACTCTCGTCGCGGGCGTGCGCGCCGTTCTGGCCGAGGGGGCACGACGGACGCGCCGGGCCGGCCGGGCCCGGGGCTCGGCTGCCGCGCACAGCATCGCCGCCGCGCACGTCTACGACGAGCTGGTTTCGGGCGTCAGCGGTCGAGCCGATGCCATGGCCGCCCTGCGCACCCACCCGGCAACGATCCGGCACGATGTGCTCGAGGCGCTCGGGAGCACCGTCGATGCCCACCCTGACGCCGGCCGCCGGCGCCGCTCATCCGATCGCGGCGGAGAGGCTCGCGGAGCCGCCTGAACGCCGCTTGGTCGGGTATCATTCCGGCCCCATGACGTCACACCGCCGTGTGTCGCTGCGCCTGATCTGGGCGGTCGGCACAATCCTCACGACCGCCCTGTTGCTCGCCGCGTGCTCGACGGCCGAGACGCCGTCCGCTTCAACCGCGCCGAGCGGTGATGTCTCTCCGAGCTCGACCGCCACGCCGATCGCGACCGCGTCCCCAACCCCGACGCCCGCCCCGACGCCGCGCTTCACGAACGAGCCGGACCCCGACCTCGCCGCCCTGATCCCGTCCGAGGTCGCCGGAGTGCCCGTCGTGGTGGCACCGTTCGACGAGTTCGCGCTGACGCCGGGTGACATCGGGTCCGCGTACGGCGAGATCGGTGACCGGTTCGCGTCACTGGCCCTCGCCTACGTCCAGCAGCCGCGCCTGACGCTCTACGCCATGCGCGTCGACGGGGAGCCGGTGTCCACCAAGGACCTCGAGCCGCACCTCGCGACTGCCGGCCGCTACGTCGGCATCGCGGGACTCGATCCGGAGCCATGGGAGGCCGGTGCCGTCGCGGGCAACCAGGTGTGGGTTCGCCCCGAGGACAATGCCACGGCGGCCGGGACGCAGGTCTACACATGGAGCAGCGGCGAGTTCGTGTTCCTGCTCATCGGCGTCGACGATGTCGTCAACCGCGCCATGATCGAGGCACTCCCCGGCGAGCCGGCTCCCACGCCCCGGCCGTCCCCATCCGAATCGACGAGTCCGAGCGCCAACCCCAGCGGCTGACGGTCGCGGTCACAGGTACCATGCCGCAGATGTTCGGAAGAATCGCCTACGCGCTCTCCATCGGCGGCACGCTGGCCACCCTCGTCCTGCGCCTGTCCGGCGCCGATGACACCCTGACCTTCGGCGTCAGCGCGCTGACGATCCTGGGCTTGGCCTACACCCTCGGACATGCCACCGAACAACTCGGGATCGCCGCCGGGCCGCGCATCGGCGGCATCATGAACGCCACGGTCGGCAACGTCGGCGAGATCATCATCGCCGCGTTCCTGATCATGGACGGCAAGATCGAGCTCGTGCACGCCTCGATCACCGGATCGATCGTGGGAAACCTGCTCCTCGTGCTCGGTGCGTCGCTGCTCATCGGCGGCGTCAAGAACGGGATCCAGACCTACGACGCGCAAGCCACGGGCATGAACGCCGCGTCGCTCATCCTGGCCACGATCGGGCTGGTCGTGCCCGCCATGTTCGCGTTCCTCATCGGCGGCGGAGAGGGCACCGGACCGGGCGATCCGGAGTTCTTCCGGATCGAAGCACTCACCATCGGCGTCGCCATCTTGCTGGTCGTCACCTACGCCGCGCAGACGTGGTTCTTCCTTCGTTCGCCCGAGTCACCCACGTCTGGCCACGGCGAGGAGGAAGTGGCCGAGTGGAGCTGGAAGGTTGCGCTCGGCGTACTTCTCGGGGCAGCGGCAGCGTTGACATTCGCATCGGAGGTGTTGGTCCACACCCTCGAGCCGGCCGTGGCGTCACTCGGCATCAGTGAGTTCTTCATCGGCATCATCGTGATCCCGGTCATCGGCAACCTGGCCGAGCACGTCGTCGGAGTAACGCTCGCATACAAGAACAAGATGGACTTCAGCCTCATCACGTCGATCGGTTCGGCGACCCAGATCGCGCTCTTCGCGACCCCGGTCCTCGTGTTCTTCGGGCTCATCGTGGGCACCCCGCTGACGCTGGTGTTCACGCCGCTCGAGGTCGCGGCGGTGGGATTGGGCGTCTTCATCGCCGGGTATATCGCGCTCGACGGCAAGTCGAACTGGGTCGAGGGGCTCCAGCTCATCAGCGTCTATCTCATCTTGGCGATCGCCTTCTTCTTCCTGACCTAACCTCGCGGGATACCATGCCCGTGTGCTGAGCCTGCCCGGCCCGCTCGTCAGCGTCGACTGGCTGCGTGGCCACCTCACCGACTCCCGCCTGCGCCTCGTCGACGCGCGCTGGTCGCTCGCGGGCCCGGGTGGGGCTGAGCGTTACGCGGCCGAACACCTTCCCGGGGCCGTCTTCCTCGACGCCGACCGACAGCTGAGCTCGCCCGGGGAAGGGCCGGGCCGGCACCCGATCCCGACGGCCGCGAAGCTCGCGCACGTGCTGGGAGCCGCCGGCATCGGTGACGAGCACGTCGTGGTCGCCTACGACGATGCTGGTGGCAGCATCGCCTCGCGCCTGTGGTGGCTCTTCCGCCACTACGGCCGCGACGGGGTCTGCGCCGTGCTCGACGGCGGAATCCAGGCGTGGAGCGCCGCGGGGCTCCCTCTCAACAGCGAGCCGCCCGGTCACCCCATCGCGACCTGGAACCCGTCCGTGGCGCGGGCCGACACGGTCGACGCCAGCGATTTCGCCGGCCTGCTCGCGGACGAGGCGCTCGTCCTCGACGCTCGGGCGAGTGAGAGGTACCGAGGCGAGATCGAGCCGGTCGATCCGCGAGCCGGCCACATCCCAGGGGCACGCAGTGCGCCGTGGGCGGACAACCTCGACGCGGATGGCCGCTTCCGGTCGGCCGCCGAGCTCCGGGAGCGCTACGCCGCCCTGGGGGCGGATCGGCTCGCCACGGTCGCCTACTGCGGCTCGGGGCTTTCCGCGACACATGACCTCCTGGCCCTGGAGCTGGCCGGCCTGCCGGGCGCCCGGCTGTACGAAGGATCGTGGAGCGACTGGTCGTCGAACCCGACGCGACCCGCGGCGACGGGCGCGAAGCCATGAACGAAAGCGACGCGTGGGATGGCTGGGATGACGGGGGCGACGACCGGATCGCGCGCAAGCGCGACCGGCTGGCGCGCCTGCTCAGCGTCGCATCGATTCTGTACTCGAAGGGCAGCGGCGAGGCCGGTGTGGCCGTCAGCGAGATCGCGCGACTGACCGGCATGACCACCCGCACTGTGTATCGCGACATCAACGCCCTGGACGAGGAGCTCGGCGTCCCAGTGTTTCAGGCTGGTCGCGGCCGGTACGGGATCGACCGCAAGTTCTTCCTGCCACCGCTGCACCTGTCGGTGCCCGAGGCCATCGTGCTGTTCCTGGCGTCGCGACTCATCGCGCGCTGGAGCGATCAGTACGACGCCG
>JBDSJJ010000069.1:0-3060 GCA_039917415.1 Candidatus Limnocylindria bacterium
TTCCTGGGCGGCGAGTACGGGCAGTCCGGCGAGCCGGATGCCTTCGCCCGGAAGCTGCGTCGCGTCCTCGAGGGTGAGGCCGAGCCGCAGAACTAAGCCCTGGCTGGGCGCTTCGCACGCGCGTATCGCCGGCGGCCGGGGCGCCCGTACCGGTACCGTGTCACGAGATGGTGCATCGGCTGACGAAGGAGCAGGCCCGGCGGGTCGCCGTGCGCGCCCAGAGGCTCACCGCCAAGCGTCCGACGGACCTCGTCGGGCTCGTGGAACAGCTCACGATGCTCCAGATCGACCCGACATCGGCCATCGCGCCCAGCGCGGATCTCGTCGCGTGGAGCCGCCTCGGATCGGCGTACCGGCCGACGGACCTCACGCGGGCACTCGAGGACGACCGCGCACTCTTCGAGTTCGACGCGACGGTGCGGCCGATGCGCGACCTCGGCCTCCATTTGTCAGGGATTGCGAACCCGATCTTCGGTGAGAAGCACCACGCCTGGCTGCGCGACAACAGGCGATTTCGGCGCGATGTCCTTGACCTGCTGGCCGACTCGGGACCGCTGGCCTCGCGCGCGATCCCCGACACCGCCGCCGTCCCCTGGCCGTCGTCCGGTTGGACGAATAACCGCAACGTCACCCAAATGCTGGAGCTGCTCCAGCGGCTGGGCGAGGTGGCGATCTCGGGACGCGTGGGACGGGAGCGCGTCTGGGACCTCGCCGAGCGGGTCTACCCCTCCGATCTCACAATCCCCCCGCCCGACGAGGCCGCTCGCCTCAGATCCGAGCGCCGCCTGACCTCACTGGGCATCGCCCGTGGCAAGGTGCGCGTGGTGCCCGGCGAGCCGGTCCACGTCGATGACGCCGGCGAGCCGGCAACGGTCGAAGGGACGAAGGGCGAGTGGCGGGTCGATCCCGCGGCGCTCGGCGACAAGTTCGTCGGCCGAACGTCCCTGCTCTCGCCGTTCGATCGGCTCATCCACGACCGGGTGCGCGCCATGCAGCTCTTCGGCTTCGAGTACGTGCTCGAGATGTACAAGCCTGCGGCAAAGCGTCGATGGGGCTTCTACGCGCTGCCGATCCTCCACGAGGACCAGCTCATCGGCAAGGTGGATGCTGCCGCTGATCGAAGGGCCTCCGTCCTGCGCGTCCACGCGATCCACGAAGACGTGAAATTCACGCGGCCGATGCGCGATGCCGTGCACGCCGAGCTGGATGACCTCGCCGGATGGCTCGAGATCGGGACGGTCAAGCGCGGCTAGCGGGCCGTTCGCCGACGACGGTCAGCCGGCTCGAGACCGGAGGAACCAGCGGTGATAGGCCACCTCGACGACGCCGAATGCGACGGCCAGTGTCGCGAGGGCGAGGGCGAACTCACCGACGACGTGGATCGCGTCGATCCATGGAACCGGAGGCAATCCCAGGAGACTGGGCACCGGGAAGAGGGCGGCCATCACCAGGGCGATGACGAGCCACTCACGCAGGCTTGGGCTGTGCCGCCAGATCGGTCCTTCGTGCCGCGAGCGGGTGAGAAGCTCAATCATGCTCGGTCGGTCACTCATCGGCGGCGCTGACTGTCATCGGTCACATGCTATCCATGCGTCGCTCGGCGCGCGAGGCACCGCCCGACGGGGGGGGGGTCGCCCGGGCAGCTGGTCCTCGACGATCTATCGGCGAACTGGCGCCCGGACGGGGCTGAAGGCGCCTTGACGCCGATATATCCGCCGTGACGTGGCCTGAAGGCCCCACAACTGCCAATTCAGGCCACCGTACAGCCGATAAATCGGCCGGAGGGCCGCCCGGATCGGCATTCGGGCGTGATTCCGACGATGTATCGGCGGCATGGCCAAGAGGTGCTAGCGAGCTGCGAACGCCCCCTGGAGCTGCTCGATGAGAGCCGGCAGGCTCGACTCCAGGGCCGCTCCGTACGCCGGCCCGATGGTCTCCATCTGTTTCCGTTCCCGCTTCGACTTCGGTGGCGCGAACCGCAGGTGGATGATCGTTCCGGTCGACGTCGGCTCGAGCTCGATCGTGTGGAGCACCTTGACCAAACCCTCGGGCGTGGCCATGACGGTTCGATCGGTGACGTAGTCGTAAGGACGCCAGTCGAGGATCTCCTCGACGACGGCGTCCTTACCGTGCATGCAGTGGTTGGCCGATCCGGATCCGCGCCTGCCGCCCTTGGCTCCCTTCACCGTCACCTCGGTGACCCACGGCTGCCAGGTCATGCGCTGGCCCGGCCTGGTGAGGAAATCCCACGCGACCTGGGGCGGCACCGCAACCGGCACCGAGAGATCGAGAATCGCGTCCTCCGGATCGACCATCACCCTGGCGCGGACCTCCTCATCGGCCCAGCGGCGTTCGAGGTCATGTGCCCAGGCGTGAACGTCGCCGATGCGCTCGTACGATTCGGTGTGCTCCGTCATCCCGAGCGCCGCCGGATCGAGGTCGGAGGCATCGATCGTTGCCTGCGTGATCAGGGCGTAAGCGCTCATCCCGTCATGCTCGACAACGTCGTTCTTCAGCAGCCGATGCGCCACGATCACGTCCGACCCGACCAACTCCTGGCGGCCGGCGACCCTCTGCGTGATCGCTGCGCCATGGTGGACGACGAATTTGAGGTCGAGATCCGGGATCCGCGAGCACGCGTTGCATTCACACGACGTCGCCTGCTGCACGTCGCGTCGTCGCCGGCGAAAGCCGAAGTAGCAGCGCGCGATCGTGTCGAGCAGCATCGTGCCATCGATCTCCTCGACAAACGCGTAGGTGAAGGCGGCATCTCCCTCGAGCTTCGCCAGCCGGAAGTTTGGCTTGAGGGCGGTGACCACGGCGCCGATGAGGTCTGCCAGGATGTCCTGAGAGTGCTCGAGTTCCGTGTCCGCGAGGTAGCCGGTGTATCCGGAGATATCGGCGATCACGAAACAGGTGGGCTGCGCGGCGAGCATCCCCGTTTGGCCTAGAGCTCGTTCAGCATGCGAGGGGCAAGCACCTCAGCCCACGACGCTTCGGGCTTGGGATCCGTCTGCTCGTAGTCGGCGTAGGCTCGGGCCAGGAAGGCGCCGGCCGTGT
>JBDSJJ010000070.1:0-2881 GCA_039917415.1 Candidatus Limnocylindria bacterium
GGTCACTCATCGGCTTCTTCACGGTGCTGGGGATCGCGGCGCGCAATGGCATCATGCTGATCAACCATTTCCAGCACCTGGAGCGGTACGAGGGCGAGACGTTCGGGCCAGAGCTGGTCATTCGTGGCGCCCGCGAGCGCCTGTCTCCGATCCTCATGACCGCGCTGGCCACGGGGCTGGCGCTCGTGCCACTCGCGATTGCCGGCGACCTGCCGGGTCACGAGATCGAGCACCCACTCGCGATCGTGATCCTCGGAGGGCTCATCACTTCCACGTTGCTCAACCTGTTCATCGTGCCATCACTCTACCTGCGATTCGCCGGTCCACTGCCAGCAAGCGTTCGCGACGATCCCCGCATGGCATGACGAGCCGATCGCCGGCCGAGGCTCTAGTGGACGCCGTCGCGATCCAGGGCGCGCAGGCGACTCGCCACCGTCTCGAGGACGTGGAGCTTGATCTCGGGGAACTCGTCCATCAAGGTGTGGAACTCTCGTCGCGCCAGCACCAGCAGGCGCGAGGCCTCGGTGAGCGTCACCGTGGCCGTCCTCGGCCCTCCGTCGAGGAGGGCGATCTCCCCGAGCACTGCCCCGGCCCCTCGTTCCGCGAGCGCCTCGCCATCGCGCTCGACCCGTGAATTCCCGCTGACGAGGACGAACATCTCGGCGCCCCGCTCGCCCTGGGCCATGATCGTTCGTCCAGCCGGAAGGTCGACGATGTCGGCAAGTGCCGAGATGCGCTCCAGCTCGCGATCACGCAAGCCGGCGAACAGGGGGACGCTCCGGAGCAGGTCGATCTTCTCGTCGTGGGCCAACGGATTCTCCATGATTGATGGTGCGCACAGCGTACCGCCACATCGGCTCAGGGGAAAGGTCTCGGCAGTAATGGGTACCATGCGCTCCATGCCACAACGCGACGCTGTCCACGCGTACCCGGTAACGCTCGGTGAGGAACCGCGATTCTGCCCCGCCTGTGGGCGGCCGGTGCTGGCCCAGGTGCTGGAGGATGACCATCGTCCGCGGCTCGTCTGCGATCAGGGTCACGTGACCTGGCGCAACCCACGCGTCGTCGTGGGTGCCGTGCCGGTGATCGGCGCGGAGGTGATCCTTGCCCGGCGCGCGATCGAACCGGCGCTGGGCCGGTGGACGTACCCCGGCGGGTTCCTCGAGGTCGGGGAGTCGGCGCAGGAGGGTGCACGGCGAGAGACCGAGGAGGAGACGGAGCTCCGCGTGGAGATCGGCTCGCTGATCGGCGTCTATTCGCGCCCGCACGCCGGGATCGTTGCGATCGTGTTCGAGGCGTCGGTGGTGGGCGGCGAGCCGAAACCGGCCGCGGAGACGAGCGAGGTCCGAGCCTTCGCCCCGGACGACATTCCCTGGGATGAGCTTGCATTCAGCACGGTCGAGAGCGCACTCCGCGACTGGGTCGCCTCGCTGCCTGGTCGTGGGCGACGATTCGAGCCCGAGCTCTACGTGGAAGGCGACCCGGCGTAGCGCATCACCTCACCGCGAACGGGAACGCCGGCACCGAGGAGCACTCCATAGCCGAGCGACGCGACCACGGGGATCGGATGCGTCGCGAAGGCGCCGATCCCGCTGTCGCGCGCGACCACGGCCGCCACGATGCCCCAAGCCAGCAGGGCAAAGGCCGGTGCGGCGATCGCCAGCGTCGCCCTGACGGTGAAGAAGCGACCGAAGAAGTAGGCGAACGCCATGCCCAGGAATGCGCCGCCCGCCTGGACGGCGCCCAGTCCGAGGACGAAGCCGAGCTCGGGCGTGACGGGGACCGGGCTCAGCACCATCGCCAGCGGGCGCAGCGGAGCGAGGGGATCACCGCTGGCGAGGGCTGAGAGCGCCATGGCCACCGCCGCCCATACGTATCCGCCGGCGAGGCCGGCAATGAATCCGCGGTAGGCAAGGCGCAGGCCGTTGATATCAGTCACGCGGCCAGCGTATGCCGCAGCCGGGGGCGCGCGGAGCGGATCGAAGGTCCGGTCCGTCCCCGTACGCGTGGCGGCGGGACCCTAGCCGGCGTAGCGACGGAAGACGCTCACCGCGTTCTGGCCGCCGAAGCCGAATCCGTTCGCGATCGCGACGCCGACCTGCGCCCGGCGCGCCTCGTTCGGCACATAGTCGAGGTCGCAGGCGGGGTCCGGGGTCTCGTAATTGATGGTCGGCGGGACCAGGCCGTCGCGGATCGCCAGTACGGCGGCCAGGCCAGAGATCGCGCCGGCCGCCCCGAGTGTATGCCCGACCATGCTCTTGTTGCTGCTGACCGCCAGCCGATCGGCGTGGGTGCCGAACGCCGCGCGGATCGCCTTCGTCTCGGTCGCGTCGTTGAGAGGCGTGGAGGTGCCGTGCGCGACGACGTAGTCGACCTGCTCCGGCTCGAGGTGCGCGTCGTTGATCGCGCGCCGCATCGCGATCGTCGCGCCATAGCCGGCCGGGTCGGGGGCCGAGATGTGGAACGCGTCGCCGCTCAGGGCGCCACCGGCGACCTCGCCCAGGATGTCCGCACCGCGCGCCTCGGCATGCTCCGCGGCCTCGATGACCATCACCACGGCCGCCTCGCCGAAAACGAACCCGTCGCGGTTGGCGTCGAAGGGCCGCGAGGCCCTCTCCGGATCGTCATTGCGCTTCGAGAGAGCGCCCATGTTTGCCATTGCCGCAAACGCAACCGGCATGATTGCGCTCTCCGTGCCACCGGTGACCACGACATCGACGTCACCGTGCTCGATCAGGCGCTGCGCCTCCACGAACGCCTGGATGCCCGAGGCGCAGGCGGCGACCGACGTGATGACCGGGCCGCGGATTCCGTTCTGGATGCTGACCTGGCAGGCGGCCATCGAGGGGGACATCATCGGCACCATGAACGGGCTCACCCG
>JBDSJJ010000071.1:0-4372 GCA_039917415.1 Candidatus Limnocylindria bacterium
GGCGTGGAGAGCGGCCTGATGATCGCCCACTACACCGCGGCGGCCCTGGTCAACGAGCTGCAGACGCTCGCCCACCCCTCGTCGGTCGACACCATCCCGACGAGCGCCAACCAGGAGGACCACGTGAGCATGGGCGGCACCGCGGCCCTCCACCTGCGCGAGGCGGTCGACCGCGCAGAGCTGGTCCTGGCCATCGAGGCGCTGTGCGCCGCCCAGGGCCTCGATTTCCGCGCGCCGATGCGACCCGGTGCCGGCATTGCGCGGGTCCACGAGCGGATCCGACAGCGGGTGCCCCATCTCGAAGCCGACCGGCCACCTGGCCCCGATATCGCCGCCGTTCGCGAGCTCGTGCACTCGGGCGAGTTGCTTGCCAACGGCGCCACGCAGAAGGCCGATGCCTGACCTGACGTTCGAGCCGCTCGACGAGGCGCGATTCGACGAGATCCCCGAGCCTGCGCGCACCGGGTCGCGCTGCCAGACCTGCGACTACTGGGAGCGCCTCGATGGTGGGCGTGCCGCTCGTGCGGAGCGAGCTCAGGACGGTGGCGCACGTGCCGCCCTCAAGCGCAGACGCCTGCTTGCCGGGCAGGGTGTGTCGGGTTCGTACGCGATGCTTGCGTACATCGAGGATGGAGGCGATCGGCACGCGATCGGCTATGCGCAGTTCGGACCGCTGAGCGCCTACCCGCGCGCGCAGTCGATCCGCGACCGGTATCCCGATCTCCCCGAGTCACCCGCTCCATGGGTGATCACCTGCGTGCAGGTCGTTCCCGACCATCCCGACCGCGATGCCACCGCCGTCGCCCTGCTCAACGCCGTGTGCGACGAGCTCGACGGACGCGGCATCACCGCGGTCGAGTCGTATCCGGAGCCCGCCGGCGATCCATGGCTGCCGTCACCCGGCCCGGTGTCGGCCTACGAGGGGGCAGGCTTCGAGCGGGCCGCTGGCGACGACCGCTTTCCGGTGTACCGTCGTGAGCTGACCGGCGAAACCGATGCGGATGCTTGGTCCGGTCTTCTCCGCGCCAGCGAACCCGACGAAGGCGACGACTGGCCACTGCCGCTTCCCAAGCAGCGCAATCCGGACAGCCTGTTCCGCCTGCCACCCGACGGCCCCAAGCGACCGAACCCATTCGGCGACGACTGACACGGACAAGCACGGTGGCCGGTGAGCCGTATCATCGGCGCATGACGGCCGTCCAACCGAGAAGCGGTCCGCGCACCGTGCGCGCACCGCGCGGCACCGAGCTCAGCTGCAAGGGCTGGCAGCAGGAGGCCGCGCTCCGCATGCTCATGAACAACCTCGACCCCGACGTGGCCGAGGATCCCGACCACCTCATCGTCTACGGGGGCACGGGGCGGGCCGCCCGCAGCTGGGAGGCGTTCGACGCCATCGTCGCCGAGCTCCGGCGCCTCGAGAACGACGAAACCCTCCTGGTGGCGTCGGGCAAGCCCGTCGGCGTCTTCCGCACCACGCCTGACTCGCCGCGGGTCCTCATCGCCAACGCGAACCTCGTGCCGCACTGGGCGACCTGGGAGAAGTTCCGGGAGCTCGAGCGCGCAGGCCTCACGATGTACGGTCAGATGACGGCCGGCTCCTGGATCTACATCGCCACCCAGGGGATCATCCAGGGAACCTACGAGACCTTCGGCGAGGCCGCGCGCCAGCACTTCGGCGGCAGCCTTGCCGGCACCGTGACGCTGACAGCGGGACTCGGCGGGATGGGTGGCGCCCAGCCGATGGCGGTCACGATGAACGGCGGGGCGGCGCTCGTGGTGGAAGTCGATGAGACCCGCGCCCGGCGGCGCCTCGACGCCGGCTACGTCGACGAGATCACGGCATCCATCGGTGACGCTGTCGCACTCGCCGATCGCTGGCGCAGCGAACGCTCGGCGCGCAGCGTGGCCCTCATCGGCAATGCCGCGGAGATGCTGCCGGCGTTGGTCGAGCGAGGCTGGAAGCCCGACATCGTCACCGACCAGACGAGCGCCCATGACCCGCTCGGCGGGTACGTGCCGGCCGGACTGCCACTTGAGGACGCCCTGGCGTTGCGCGACAGTGACCCGGACGAGTACGTCCGGCGCAGCACCGCCTCGATGGCGGACCACGTGAGGGCCATGCTGGCATTCCAGGCCGCAGGCGCCATCACGTTCGACTACGGCAACAACATCCGCCAGGTCGCCCGAGAGGCCGGTGTCGAGAACGCCTTCGACTTCCCCGGGTTCGTTCCGGCCTTCATCCGCCCGCTCTTCTGCGAGGGCCGCGGACCGTTCCGGGTCGCGGCGCTGTCCGGCGACCCTGCAGACATCGCGCGCATCGATCGCGCGCTCAGCGAGCTCTTCCCCGACGACGAGGGCCTCCAGCGATGGCTGCGGCTTGCCGCCGAGAAGGTGCCGATCCAGGGGCTCCCCGCGCGCATCTGCTGGCTCGGCTACGGCGAGCGGGCCCGCGCCGGCGCCGCCATCAACGACCTTGTGGCATCGGGTGAGGTCAGAGCCCCGATCGTCATCGGCCGTGACCACCTTGACGCCGGGTCGGTGGCGTCACCCCACCGTGAGACCGAGGCCATGCGCGACGGATCCGATGCCATCGCCGACTGGCCGATCCTCAACGCCCTCGTGAACACGGCCGCCGGAGCCACCTGGGTCAGCTTCCATCACGGGGGCGGCGTCGGCATCGGCTACTCGTTGCATGCTGGCATGGTCGTCGTTGCCGATGGAACGCCGGAGGCCGCGGCGCGCCTGGAACGCGTCCTGACCAGCGACCCCGGGATGGGCGTCATCCGCCACGCCGACGCGGGCTACGAACGCGCGCTCGAGGTCGCCGACGAGCGTGGCGTGCGCATCCCGATGCCCCCGACCGATCGATGACGGCCTGACGCGGTGGCGAGATACGCGGCCAACGAGCCGCTGCCCGGTCCGCCGGATCCATGGGCGTCGTCCGAGATGCCGGCGTTCCGTGGCCGGGCGCCGTACGTCATGAGCGAGATGATCGCGGCTGAGCCGGCGCTCGCCGATCGCCTGCTTCATCGACTGCAGACCCAGGACGCCATGGCGGATCTCGTCTCCGCCATCCGAGTGGCCGCCGACGCGCGCCTGCCGATCGTCACGACCGGATGCGGCACGTCCGAGCACGCGGCCATGGCGATCGCCGCGCTGCTGACGGAAGCGCTCGACCTCTCCCCCGGCGCCGAGGTACGTTCGGCCCAGGCTCTCGAGCTCGTGTCGCGCCCGGTGTCGGCCGGCCTGCTGATCGGGGTCTCGCACGAGGGAGGGACTGCGGTGACCAACGCCGCCCTCCGCGCGGCACGGGATGCGGGCGTGCGAACGGCGCTCGTTACCGTCGGACGCGGCTCGCCCGGCGCGGAGATCGCCGAGATCGTGGTCGCGACCGAGGAGCAGGACCAGAGCTGGTGCCACACCGTCGGCTACCTCTCGCCGATCCTCGCCGGCATTGCCGCCGCATCTGCCATCAATCGGTCGCGGCTCGATGCCATCGGCGTTCGGTCACTCCTGGACGGCGGTCACGATCCGCACGCCGCAGCATCGGTCGCCGGAAATCTGGCGTCCTGCGACCGCATCCTCGTTGCCGGCGCCGGGATCGATCGGATCTCCGCACATGAGCTGTCCCTGAAGGTCGCCGAGGGTGCGCGCCTGCCTGCTTCCGCACACGATCTCGAGACGCTGCTCCACGGCCACCTGGCCGCCGCGACGCGATGGACGGGTCTCGTCGTCATCGTCACCGCCCCAGCGACCGAGCTGGTGCGCGACCGGGCCAACCGGCTGCTGTCGGCCGCGCGCTCCCTCTCGGTCCCCGCCGCCGCCATCGTCTCGGCCGAGGTCAGCGGCGCCATCCCGCCCGAGGTCACGCCGGCCGGCCGCCTCGTGCTGCCGCGAGCGGGCCCCATCCACGGATCCGCCCCGGCGTTGCTCGGGGCCGCGATGACCCTGCAGCTCCTTGCCGAGCGCCTGGCCCGGGCGCGCAACGTCAACCCCGACACCTTGGGACGCGAGGACTCGGCGCAGGCCGCCGCCCACGTCTAGCGCGGCGTTGCCTCGCGGCGCAGGAGGTCGAACAGGCGGACGTAGAAGCGCAGGTTGTGGAGCGTCGCCAGCCGTTCGGCGGAGAGGTCTCCGACCTTGAACAGGTGATGCAGGTAGGCGGCCGTATGGCGCGAGCAGAGCGGACAATCACAACCGTCCTCGATCGGCTCGTGGGCCACTCGGTGCTCGGGGTCGTGGATCCTCACGGCTCGGTAGAAGTGGTCGCCCGGCGCGGGCCGGCGATCGGACCATCCGCGTCGGAACGCGTAGAGCCGGCCGTGGCGAGCGTCGCGTGTCGGCAGAGCGCAGTCGAACATCGAATAGCCGA
>JBDSJJ010000072.1:0-9062 GCA_039917415.1 Candidatus Limnocylindria bacterium
GCCAGCCGATACGGATCGTTCCCGATCATCCTCGAGACCTACCGCGAGATCCTGCGCGATGTCTTCGACATGCCGGCGCTCGTCGGACTGCTCGGCGACATCCGCGCGCGACGCATCCGCACGGTGAGCGTCGAAACCCGATCGGCCTCCCCGTTCGCGTCCTCGCTCCTGTTCGACTACGTCGGCTCGTTCATGTACGAGGGCGACGCTCCGCTCGCCGAGCGCCGCGCGCAGGCCCTGGCCCTCGATCGCGAGCTGCTGGCAGAGCTGCTCGGCTCCGAGGAGCTGCGCGAGCTGCTCGACGCCGATGCGGTCGCCGATCTCGAGCTCGAGCTCCAGGCGCTGGCCGAGGGCCGCCAGGCGCGAACCGTTGACGGCGTGAGCGACCTGCTGCGACGACTCGGGGACCTGCGATCGGATGAAGTTGCCGCTCGGGTCACCTCCGAGGTGGACGCCGTCGCTGCCCTGGGCGAGCTCGAGCGTTCGCGCCGGGCAATTCGGATCCGTATCGCTGGTGAGGAGCGGTGGATCGCGGTCGAGGACGCGGGCCGCTATCGCGACGCTGTCGGCGCAAGCCCGCCGTCGGGAGTGGCGGAGACGTACCTCGAACCGGTCGATGCCCCGCTCGACCTGCTGCTCGCTCGCTGGGCGCGGACCCATGTGCCATTCGTGGCCGACGCCCCGGCGGCTCGTTGGGGGCTCACAACTCCGACCGTTGACGAGCGGCTGCGCGCCCTCGCCGCCGCCGGAAGCCTGCTCGAGGGTGCGTTCCGGCCCGGCGGGGTCACCCACGAGTTCACGGACTCCGACGTGCTCCGCCAGCTCCGACGCCGATCGCTGGCGCGACTGCGCCGAGAGGTCGAGCCGGTGGAACCGCACGTCCTGGCGCGGTTCCTCCCGTCCTGGCACGGCATCGGATCAAATGCCGGGGGCCTCGGGCGGCTGGTGGAGGTCGTGGCGCAGCTCGAGGGCGTCCCGATCCCGGCGTCCGTGCTTGAGCGCGACGTGCTCGCCGGACGGGTCGCCGGCTACACGCCGCGGCTGCTCGACGAGCTTGGCGCCGCCGGCGAAGTCGTGTGGATCGGGCGCGGGACGCTCGGGCGCGACGACGGACGCATCGCGCTCTACCGCCGCGACCGCGTCGATCTGCTCGCCAGCTCTGGGGCTGGCGACGAGCGCCCATCCGAGCCGGTCCACGAGGCCATCCGCGCCCATCTCCACCGTCGGGGCGCGTCGTTCTATCCGCAGTTGCGAGCCGCCATCCCCGAGGCGTCCAGCGAGACCGAGCTGCTCGACGCCATCTGGGACCTCGTGTGGGCCGGCGAGCTCACCAACGACACGTTTGCCTCGCTCCGCGCGCTGTCGCTGCCGAGGAGCCGGTCAAAGGCCGGGCCACGACCGGGGCGCGTCACCGCCCTCGGGCCGCCGCGCGCCGCCGGTCGCTGGTCCCTGGTGGCAGACCTGGTGGGCGAGGGGCGCACCCCCACCGAGCGCGGTCACGCCCTGGCCACCGCGCTCCTCGAGCGCCACGGTGTCGTCACCCGAGAGGCGGTCACATCCGAGGGGATCGCCGGTGGCTACGCGGCGGTCTATCCCGTCCTCAAGGCCATGGAGGAGACCGGCCGCGTGCGGCGCGGTTACTTCGTCGCCGGCCTCGGGGCTGCCCAGTTCACGCTTCCCGGCGCCATCGACCGTCTGCGCGCCGCCCGCGACGAGGCCGACGACGTGCACGTGCTTGCGGCGACCGATCCGGCCCAGCCATACGGTGCGGCGCTGCCGTGGCCCCAAAACGACGATGCCCGCCTTCCTCTTCAGCGTGCCGCTGGTGCGTACGTCGTCCTTGTCGCAGGAGAGGCGGTCCTGTATCTCGAACGCGGTGGGCGAAGCCTCTTCACCTTGCCGGCGGCCGTCGACTTCGCTCTGCGTGATCGCGCCGTAAACGCGCTCCCGGGCCTCGTCGCCCCGGGAGGACCCTTGCGCGAGTTGCGTCTCGAGCGCGTCGACCGGGAGCCTGCGACGGCTTCGTCTCTGGCCGCACGCCTCGCCGACATCGGCTTCCGGTCCAGCTATCGGGGAATGCTGCTTCGTCGCGCCTGACCCTACGGGCCGTCGACGGCTGCCACGGACTCGACGACCAACTCGCTGCGGCAGAAGAGCACCCATGCCTCCGGCATCCTCTCCTCGGCCATCGCGCCCGCCGCGTCCTCGCCGCAGGATTGCGCCGCCGGGTCATCCAGGTGGACGCGTAGCTCGAGCCACGTCCCGCGCGGAGGCATGGTGACACCACTCGCAGGATCGATCGAGACGGATACGCCGATCCCGCCGAAGCCCTGGTCCTCACCGATTGTCACGCCGTTGTGATTGGTGTTCTGGCACAGCAGCCAGCCACTGGGCGCATCCTGCGACACGCATGAGCCACCGAGACCCGCATCGTCCGGCAGATCGGGCCACCAGGCTCGGAACACGAGTGTGTCGGGTCCGAAGCAGGCCAGGCGCTCGAGCGCGGTCCGGCCAAGTGATAGGTCTTCGGCGGACGATGGGTCAGGACAGTCGATCTCGTGCTGCACCAGCCATGGATCGCCGTTCTCGCCCGCGCCGGCCAGCCAACCGAACCAGGCTGGGCAGTTGTAGGGATCGGTCGTGAACGGCCCGGTGCATCCGGTATTCGGCGGGAGCCCGAGCGCCGACACCTGGTACCAGCGGAAGCCGTCAGCGTCGACGGGCCCATCGACGACGAACCCGAGGGTGCCAAGCTCGACGCTCCCGAGCCGTTCCGCGTCCACTGACGGACCGCTCCGCACCGAGATCCGCTCCACCGTCGTGGAAACGATCGAGTCGATCGCCAGTGCCGACGGGTCGGGCTGACCATTCGAGGGAGGGGAGGTGGCGAACGCAGATGCCGTCGGGTCGATGGGCGCGTTTGACATCGAAGCGCTGGGGCCGGCGACGCCAGAAGGATCATCGCTCGGGTTGCCGGCCAGGGGATCGGGACCGCGGTCGCCGAGCAGCAGCAGGATCAGGATGGCGGCGAGGGAGGCCAGCAGAATCACCCCGAAGATCACCGGCCAGGGACGGCTTCGGCGTCGCGGGCGGAAGGGCCTCTGCGGTCGGAGCGGCGGATACGGCGCTTCGGACATCCTGCCCTCCCTCAGGTGGAGATGTGCGCCGAGCATAGCAAGTGTCCCGAAGGAACCACGAGACCCTTTGATGCAATCTCTGGGTCCACGGACTCCTCCGGGACAAGAACTACGTTACCGGCAGGGGCTCGGCGCGCCAAGGGGGTTTGTCCACCAACTTCCCCTATGACCCCAAGGTTTTCCACCGGTTGTCCACCGATCAGAGGCGACCCGCCTCGATGATGCGTTGGAGGAACTCGCGAGTTCTGGCCTCGGTGGGTTCGCGGAAGATGCGTTCGGGCGGCCCTTCCTCGAGAACCTGGCCGCCGTCCAGGAACACGACGCGCCGCGCAGTATCACGGGCGAAGCCCATCTCGTGAGTGGCGATGACCATGGTCATACCTTCGCCCGCCAGCTCGCGGATGACATTGAGCACCTCGGCGATGAGCTCGGGATCGAGTGCGCTGGTCACCTCATCGAGCAGCAGGATGCGGGGATCCATGGCCAGGGCACGGACGATGGCCACGCGCTGTTGCTGCCCGCCCGACAGTCGATCGGGGTAGTCGAGACGCTTGTCGGCGAGGCCGAACCGCTCGAGGAGTGACGTGGCGCGCTCCTCGGCCTCGGTCCGAGGGTTGCGCATCACGCGCCGGGGCGCGAGCGTCACGTTGTCGAGGACCGACATATGCGGGAACAGGTTGAATGCCTGGAACACGATCCCGATGTGTCGACGAATACGGTCGACATCGACACCCGTCGCCGTGATCTCCTCACCGTCGACGACGACTCGGCCCGAGTCGATCGGCTCGAGCAGGTTCACACATCGCAACAGCGTCGACTTTCCCGACCCCGATGCGCCGATGAGGCACACGACCTCGTGCTCGGCGACTTCGAGGTCGATGCCCTTGAGGACCTCGAGTGCACCGAAAGACTTGTGCAGCCCCTGGATCGCCAGTCGTGGGATTGCCCCGGCCATGTTCGTCATCGGCCCATGCCGAGCAGGCGTCCACGTCGTCCGCGCGCGCTGGCTGAAGGAGACAGGGCGCCGGAGCGGCGACCCTGTTCACGAGCGATCAGCCAGTCCGTGACCCGGGCCAGGGGAATCGTGACGACCAGGAACACGAGCGCGGTCACGAGATAGGGCGTGAAGTTGAACGTTGCCTGCTGCCGGATCTGCGATTGTCGGAAGATCTCCACCACTCCGATGAAGGACACGAGCACGGTGTCCTTCTGCAGCCCGATGAAGTCGTTGAGCAGCGGAGGAATCACACGGCGAACGGCCTGCGGCAGCACCACGAAGCGCAGCGCCTGGGCCTGGCTCAGCCCCAGCGATCGTGCCGCGGCTGCCTGGCTGGGATGGATCGAGTCGATGCCGGCGCGGTACACCTCCGAGACGTACGCGGAGTACACGAGTGTCAGGGCCACCACGCCCCAGAAAAACGGGTCATTCGGGACGCCGGGGAGGCGCAGGCCCGGGATCCCGAAGCCGAGAAGGTAGATGACCAGCACGCCGGGGATCGCGCGGAAGAGATCGACATAGATCGTGGCGAGGAGACGGACGGGGTAGAGGACCGGACCGGGGAGCCCCCGAAGGACCGCAACAAGCAGCCCGAGCGCCAGGATCAGGACCTCCGCAATGATGAAGAGTCGGACGTTGACCTCGAACCGCGAGATGATCTTGGGGGCAGACTCGGCGAAATTATCCCAGTCCAGGAACGAGCGCTGCACCTGGGCCCATCCGGGCGAACTGACGACGATCCATCCCAGCACGCCAAACACGACGACGCTGCTGACGACCCCGATGGCGAGCGCGCGGCCGCTTGACCGCCCGGCGGTCACGCGCCCGACTTCCGTAATCTGTCGCCTATTCGAGCACCGGCACGTCGGCGTTGTCCGACAGCCACTCCTGCGCGAACTCGTCGAGGTCGAGGGTGCCGATGGCTGCGTTCACGCAGTCGGTCAACGGGCTTCCCTGCTCGAGAACGAGGCTGAAGTGCTCCTGCTCGTCTCCCTCCGGCGGAAACTGTCCCACGACCACGCCGTTATCCATCTGGACGGCCGTCACGAAGAACGCCGTGGGAAGGTCAACGACGATCCCGTCGATCTGGCCGGCGTTCAACGCGGCGATGGCCGCGTCGTTGGAGCTATACACCGAAGGTTCAATGCTTGGCTGGATCTGCTCCTCGATGTAGGCCAGGCTGGTGGTTCCGGCCTGCACTCCGAGATGGAACTCGGCGACATCGGCGATCGAGCCTGCCTCGGTGATCGGCGTATCCGCGTTCGACACCAGCGCCTGGTTCGAGAAGTAATACCCGTCGCTCATGTCGACCACCTGGGAGCGCTCCTCGGTGAACGACACCTGGGCGAGGTAGAAATCGAAGTCCTTCTCGCCCGGCGCGTACGAATTGTCGAAGGGCACCGCGATGAAGTCCACAGTGTCGTCCCCATACCCGAGCTCCTCGGCCACGGCCCAGGCAATGGCCCCTTCCAGCCCGCCCTTGTTGGTCGGATCGCCGAACTCCCAGGGGTCCGTCGGGTCTTCCCCGTCCGGAGCGGGTTCCCAGTAGGGCGGGAACGCCGGGTTGTCGGTGCCGATCGTGAGACGTCCGGCCGTCTTCGTCGCAAGGCTGTCGGGCGAGCATTCCTCCGCTGCTGCCGATGCGGATGGCGCGTCGCTGGGGGCGACGACCCCAGTAGGTTCACCGGCGGACGCCGTAGTGTTCCCAGCGCCGGTGCATGCCGATAGCAGCACCGCGGTGGCGACGAAGAAGACGGGGGTTGGTCGGGAGATCCTCGACATGTTCGTATCTGCGCTCCGTGCGGTCGTGGCGAATGAGCGTGAGTGTAATCCCTCGACGTCGGTGCTCAATCTCCGCGCGTGATCCGAACCCGCATTGGGACGCCGGCTCCGATGCGGTCCGCCAGGTTTCCCTGGTTGTCGGCCAGGGCAAGATCGCCGGTCGAGTCGACGTAGAGCAGTGGCTCCCCGATGGCCACGTGCCCGAAACTGCGAACGAACGTCGCCATCATGGGCGCGTGATCCTCGATGGTCACGAGGATGCGCGTCGATTCCGCAACCCCGGGGAACGCCGTCAGCAAATCGTCACGGTCCGCCTCGAGTCGCAGGTTCCCGAAGCTGTCGACGTATCCGACCTCCGACTCGATTGCGCCGCTTTCGCTCCGGGCGGCTGATCGTTCGATCCGCACCAATGTGCTCGGATCGAACGCATCTCCGATCGACGCGAACGTTGCCGATCTCGCTGCGAGGTGCGCGGCGACCGGGGAGAAGATGTCGCGACCATGGAACGTCGACGTCGTGGTGGGCAGCCAGAGCGCGCGGTTCGTCAACTCGCGGGCCGCCACGGTGCCACCGAGTGCGTCGGCCCCCAGAGTCAGGAGGCCGTTGTCCGGGCCGATCAGCACATCTCCACGCTCCGCGAGGATCGCGATCAGGCGCCGCTCCGTGCCGACCCCAGGGTCGACGACACCGACGTGTACGCCCTGCGGCATGTAGGGCAGCGATGCTCGCAGCAACCGTGCGCCGTCGGCAATCGCATATTTCCGGACGCTGTGCGAGACATCGACGATCTGGGCATCCGGGCAGATCCCCAGCATGACGCCGCGACACGTTGCCGCGGCACCATCGGGGCCAAAGTCCGTCAGGAAGGTGATGACCGGGCGGGCGGGCGGTTGTGCCATGGGCGGATGCTAGCGGGGCAGCGCCGTGTCTGGAGTGTGCAAGAGACTTGCACACCCACAGGGTGCAAGTCGCCGATTACCGGCTGCTCACCGGCGGCTTACCACCCAGTTCAGGTCAGGACGATGGTCTGGCGATGCTTCGGGATGATCGCGTCAAGCCCCATCTCCGAACGGATGCGACCGGCGAACGCCTCCGCGGCATCAGGGTCCCCATGGACGATGAAGACCGTCTTCGGTCGTCCGTCGGCGGCGAAATGGCCGAGCCACGCCTCCAGCTCATCCTGGTCGGCGTGGGCCGAGAATCCGGAGATGGATCGGATCCGGCAGCGGACCTCGAACTCCTGGTGGTCGATCCGAGCCGTCTTGCCTCCATCCTGGAGGTGCCGGCCCAGCGTCCCCTCTCCCTGGTAGCCGATGAAGAGCAACGTGCATTTCGGATCGGGGAGGAAGTCCTTGAGGTGATGCATGATTCGACCGCCGGTGAGCATGCCCGACGAAGCCACGACCATGATCGGCCGCTTTGCGGTGCGAATGGCCTTCGACTCGTCGACGGAATCGGTGAAGGTCTGCCCGGGATAGGCGAGAGGTGACTCGCCCGAACGCAGGAGCGCGGCCGTCTCCTCGTCGTACGTCTCGGGGTGGTCCGTGTAGACCGTCGTCGCCCGCGATGCCATCGGCGAGTCAAGGTAGAGCGGCATCCGCGGAATCCGGCCCTCGCGCACGAGCTCGTCGAGCACCCAGATGATCTCCTGCGTCCGGCCGATCGCGAACGCCGGAACGAGCAGCACGCCGCGGTCGTCGCTGACCTCGGAGATTGCCGCGACCAGCTCGTCGATTGCCTCGTCGTGTGGCGCGTGCTCGCGGTTGCCATAGGTCGACTCGACGATCACGTGGTCGGCGTGGCTGATCGGGGTGGGGTCGCGCAGAATCGGCGAGCCGTCCCGCCCGAGGTCGCCGGAGAAGATGAGCGTCCGCGCTTCCGATCCGTCGGTGACCCGCAACTCCACGATCGCCGATCCCAGGATGTGCCCGGCATCGTGCAGGACGGCCGTCACGCCATCGGTCACGGCGATCTCCGCGCCGTAGTCCGCGCCGCGGAACAGCGCCATCGTGGCGTCCACGTCGCGTTCGTCGTAGATCGGCTGGCGGGTCTCGGTGCGGCCCTCCGGAGTGGCGCTGCGCAGCCGTGCCGGCAACGTCTCGTCGTCGACCTCCTCGATCGCCGCCTCGGACGCCGCGTCTGCCGCTCCTTCCACCTTCTCGGCATCGCGCGCGCGCCGCCGGTTCCAGCGCTCGGTGAACTCGACCTGCAGCTTGGCGGAGTCACGCAGCACGATGTCGGCGAGGTCAACGGTCGCGTGCGTCGCGTGAATCGGCCCGGCGTAGCCTGCCTTCACCAGAGCCGGCAGCCTGCCGCAGTGGTCCAGATGGGCATGCGTCAGGATCGCCGCGTCAAGGCCATCGGCTTCGAATGCGAACGGAAGACGGTTGCGCTCGACCTCTTCCGGTGACCCCTGGAACATCCCGCAGTCGACCAGCACGCGTCGATCCCCGGCGCTCACGAGAAACTGCGACCCGGTGACGCACTCGGCCGCGCCGAGGAACTGGATGCTGATGCTCACGAATCCTCCATGAATGTGGGGGCCAGGACGAGACCTTCGACCTCGTCCTCCCGCATGCGACCGATGAACAGCCCGGCGGGGTGGAAATCGTTCACCGCCACCGAGGCAGGATCGATGCCGATCACCGTCGCAAACGCCCCGCACACTCCGTCCACGCCGTCGCACAGTCGGACCTCGCCGTCGACGACCTGCAATGAACCCTCCAGCCAGATCCAGCCGGGTGGCTCCTGGTCCGCGGCGACGGATGGGTCGAAGACCTCGCCGGGGGCGGGTCGGTGTGACACCCACTCGTCGGCGCACGTTCCTCCGCGCGCGGCAGCGTCCGCGTCCCGCTGCACTGGCCGCGGTTCCGCCTCCGAGCCAACGATCAACTCGGTGGGATGGTCCGCTCCATCCGCGCGGACTGCGAACGCGACCAACCCGGAGCTTCCGGGGCCGGCGATCAGCCCGCCATCGGCGCCGAACACTGCTCCTGAGAACGGGTCGCTGAACGCCAGCGTGTCGGGGCACCACGCGACCAGTGACCCGAGCCGGGATCGCTGGCCGGGCACCTGCGCGTCGAGGACCCAGGGCCGGCCCGAACGATCGGCGACCGCGAATGCCGGCCGACCATCGTCGAGGAGGA
>JBDSJJ010000073.1:0-10296 GCA_039917415.1 Candidatus Limnocylindria bacterium
CGTCGACGTACCCCCACCGCTTCATGAGGTCGGCGGACACCGCCTCGATGTGCGCCGGATCGTTGATGTCCAGCTCCAGGATGTCAGGAGCGCCGCCGGGCAGCCTCCTCGCCACCTTCTCCGTGAGCCGAGCCGCCCGCCCGAACGAGGTGAGTACGATCTCGGCGCCCGCCTCCTGCGCCACCTTGGCGATCGCGTACGCGATGCTGTCGTCGGTCAGGACGCCGGTCACGAGCAGCTTCTTGCCTTCGAGGAGCATGCGGTTCGGGAGCCTCCAGCTGCGGATGGGCCGATGCGCGCCACGGCGCGCCAGGGCCACGATTGTACCCGCGGGCGTGCACGGTCCCGGCATGCGCAAGCGTATCGGGCTAGGATCACCGAACCGATGATGGTTCGCCTCTACGACTACGACGTGCCAGCCGCCGATGAGGGCGCCGGCATCCAGAGCCTGCGCCCGCTGCTCAACGCACTGCCCACGGATGAACGCCGCGTGATCCTGACCGGCCTGTTCAAGCCGGAGCGCATGCCCGGAACCATGGAGCGGCTCACCACCCTGGTGGAGGACGTGGACATCAGCTTCGCCAACGCCGTGATCACCCTCGACAACGAGAAGCGTTCTCGCCGGTTCGTGGCCA
The DNA here is from genome assembly GCA_039917415.1 of Candidatus Limnocylindria bacterium. GTDB lineage: Bacteria > Chloroflexota > Limnocylindria > QHBO01 > QHBO01 > JACDBZ01. Next base: position 636 of record JBDSJJ010000073.1, read on the forward strand.
TCGACGAGGCGAAGGCGATCCTCGACCGCTGGCTCCCCGAGTCCGCCGTGGCCGGGATTCTCGAGTGGGACGTCGCGCGCCTGCTCGAGCCATACGGCGACGGGACCTTCCACGGCAAGCTCCTGAAGCGAACGCGCAAGCAGCTCCGCTCGGTGTCGAGCCGCGAGGCCCTCACCGTCCCGTTCCTCTTCCGGCGCACCTGGGCATGAGCCGATCGACACGGCGACGAAAGGGACGCCCGTACCAGCCGCTCCCTTCTCGGCGCTCTAATGCGTGGATCGTGCGCCTGCTCGTGATCGCCGTCGGCGTGATCCTCGTCGTGGGCTCTCTCGCCTTCCTGGGCGGGACGCCGCAGTGATCCTGATCGGCTAGTGTCCCGCGCCGCAATGGCCTTCGTGCAAGAAGCGCGGAGTATATACAGTATATACGATGCTGCCAGAGACGCTCGCGCCCAGTCGCGGCCGCGCTGCGCGCCACGCTAGAGCGACTCTTCCACCAGGGTGCGGACGTGGAGCAGAAGCTTCACGAGCTCCGGTGCCGCGGCGACGAGGTCCAGGTCGTCGGGCTGGACGTGGTCGAATAGCCGGAACTCGGTGTGGGCCGCCAGGCTTCCGCCGCCCGCCAGCGCGCCAGCCAATGCCCTCGACTCGACGAACGGTACGTGATGGTCTTCCGTCTCGTGCATGAGGTGAACCTTTGCGCGCACGTCCCCGAGGTGGCGGATCGGCGAGATGCCGTCGATGAACTCCAGGGAGCTGCGCGGAAGTTGGCCGATCGATCGTTCGGCGCGATCGAGCGACGACGCGGTCAACAGGTCGTGGACGGTCCGACCGGCACGAGTGGCGAGTTCTCGGCGCAGGGACGGATCGGCTGAGGGGCGGTCTCCGGCGAGGACAGGTTCGCCGAACGCGTCATCCAGCATCCGGCGGTCGGCGCGATCATCAACCTGGTCGAGCATGAATTTCAGGTAGACCTCGCGGGCCAGGGGCGTGGGCGTCCATGGCACCGAGGTGCCCGCCTCGTCGCGGTAGGCGTGGGCGGCCACCGACGCCAGGTACGTCGAGGCATCGGCGAACGCCCCGAATGCGTTGACCCAGCGAACCTGCGCGGAGATCCGCTCGTCCCCGGCCGCGAGAAGAGCAAGCGACCCACCCACGCTGAAGCCCACGATCCCGATCCGGTCGCGATCGACCTCCGGCCGGGCGGCCAGCAGCTGGAAGGCACGAACCACGCCGTCGATCTCTCCCAGCTCGAGCCGGCCCTCGAGGAGGGTCTGCGAATCGGGGACCAGCACCACCACACCGGTCCGCGCCAGCCCATCGGCAACGCGCTCGATGGCGGGATGGTTGCGGCCCAGGTTGTTGACGCCGAAGACGAGGAGCATCGCGCCTGCCGGCCGCTCCGGTGATGCCCAGGCCGGGAGCCACAGCTCCGCTAGGTCGGGCTTGCTGCCCCCGGGCTCGGCTGGCCGGTAGGGAAGGCTCGAGCGGACCGGCGCCTCGCTGAAGACGTTCAGCGGCTTCGGCCCGGCGTCGAGCAGGCTGGGCAGGAGGGCTGCCGTCTGGAACGCCACCCGCGTCGGCTCCCACGCCATGAGGACGACGGCAACAACCAGGAGCACGAGACCGATCCGTCGCAGGCGCCGCATTCACCCATGCTATATGCGGACGCCGCTAACTCCGGTTCGACTCCCTCCGCGCCACGTCCTGTTCGAGCTGCAAACGCAGCCGATATAGGACGTTCCACTCCTCGGTGTTCAGGCTGGCGGTGTCGATCTTGTCCTGGATTTCGTCCAGCTTCAAGCGCAGGACCTCGACATCGCCATCGGCGGAGCGGTGCACGTTGCGCAGCGCGTCCTCGAGGTGCTGGGCGTCCTCGTTCCAGCTGAGGTAGGTCGGCTGGAAGGCGAACTCGCGCTCGATCGCGGCTCTAGCGCGGTACGCGTCCTCCTTCGGACCGAGGATCGAGACGTTCGTCGCGTAGGCCATGATGTCGAGACCGGCGGCCTGCAGGCGCATCGGCTCGCCCCGGACGACGGCCCCGAGGAGATGCTGCGCGGCGAATCCCAGCGTTCGCAGCGGCCAGGACCGGGGTCCGCGCGCCTCGGCCTGCTCGATGTCGCCGATATCCAGCGTCCCGAGGGCGGCACGCAGCGCCTTGACAAGGTCGTCGTCGTCGCTGCCATCGGCCATCACCAAGGGCACCTGGACCAGCTTGCGCTTCTTGCGCCAGCGCTCGAACAGGAGGATCGGCGTGAAGACCACCATCTGGAGAACCGACGCGCCGAGCATCGCGGTCGCCGGATAGCTGATCGGCAGCATTCTCGCCCATGTCGTGATGCTGCGATCCTCGTGGAACTTGGCGTACACCGTGGCCGCGGCAATGGCTGGCGGAGTCAAGAGGATGGCAGCGACGAGCCCGATGTAGTGGATCGCCTCAACGTCGAAGTTGTCGTCGATGACGCCGATCGTCTCGAGCAGTGCCCCGCCGAAGATGGGAACGGCGAAGCCGATGACGACGATGACCCATCCCGCAGCCAGCAGGCTGACGACGGACAGGATGCGGCCCTGGCGCCCGGGCACCTGGCCGAAGTACAGGGCCGTCGCCCAGCCGAGCGCGAATGACGCCGACTTGCTCAGCGCCTGCCACGCCAGCAGCAGGACGAAGGGAAGGAATGGCATGTTCGCTCCTCAAGCAATCGATGTGCCGGAGTCGAGCGGCGACGCCGGTCAGTCGAGGCTGAGCGGTCGGACGGTCATCGTCTCCGCGACGCGACCCTCCCATTCCTCGCGAGGCGCGTCGCAGTACAGCTCGATCTCGTTGCCATCGGGATCGGCGGTGTAGAGGCTGCGGGTCACGCCATGGTCCGCCGTTCCGCGCAGCAACCCGCGTTCGGCAAGAATGGCATGGGCCTCCTTGACCGCGTCCCAGTCAGCCAGGCGAAAGGCGACGTGATACAGGCCGACCGCGTTGGGAACCGCGGACGGGGCCGAGTCGCCCACGCGCAGCAGGGCCAGGTCGTGGTGGTTCTGGCCCGTCGCGGTGAGGAAGATCATGACGTTGCTCATCTCGCTGGACACCTGGAACCCCAGGACGTCCCGATAGAAGCCGAGGGCACGATCCAGGTCGCGAACCTTGAGCACGACGTGGCCGACGCCGAGGGGTTTGAGCATGGGCCGATGCTACCTCCACCGGAGGCGAGCGGCTAGGGCAGGCCCAGCTTCGCGCGGCAGGCGGGCCACGGCGCGTACCCCCGCGCATCACGCAGGCGTTCGGCGACGGCGATCTGCTCCTCGCGCGTCGCTTGGTGCGGATACGCCGCATGGGCGGCGCCGCCGTAGTCCTGCCACGTCCCGAGGTTGAACTGCAGGCCACCGTAGTAGCTGTTCCCGGTGTTGATGGCCCAATTGCCGCCGGACTCGCACTTCGCCAGGTCGTCCCACTCGGTGGTGCCGGCATAGGTCACGACGCGTTGGGGAGCCGGCGTCGGTGCGGGCGTTGGGATGACGTGGAGGGTCGCCTCCATCGGGGCTTCTACGGGGGTCGGGGCGGCGTCCGCGGCGAGGTCCTCTACGGCCGCCTGGATCGTGACGTTCGCTGCGAGGATGCCCCCCCGGCCTGAGAGTGCGCCACGGTCCGCGACGAGGATCGGGGCGTCCGAGACCGGGAGCAGGCCATAAGCGATGTCGAGCGGGACGGGCGTCGCCGAACGCGCCGCAACGGGAGCCAGCAGTGCGACCCCGGCGATGCTGATGGCGGCGAGGGTGAGAATGCGTCGCAGCATCATGTGACCCTCAGGCGCGCCACGGGCCGCATCGAGGTCGCGACCCGGGTGCTGCGCCTCGTGATGTCAGCGGCAACGCGCCGCGAGGAATCCGGCAATAGAATCAATCCAATACGTGGTCCGGCCGACGCGCACCGTGACATGCAGGTGGCGTGCCGGCGAGTGGTCACCCTAGCATCCCAGCACCTGACCTGTCGAGCCACCGGAGGGCCCATGCCACGCCGTACAAAGGAGCCTGAACGCCGCCGAGGAGCCATCGTGGTGCGTGGCGCATCCCCGGGAGAAGGGCGCACCGAGGACCAGAAACTGCTCCGCGCCCGTGACCCCGGGCTCCGGTTCCAGGAGACCGATACGTGGCGGACGCTGCGCATCATGGGCGAGTTCGTGGAGGGCTTCGACGCACTCGCCGATGTAGGCCCGGCGGTCAGCATCTTCGGCTCGGCGCGCATCGGCCGCCGCAACCGCTACTACGGAGCGGCCCGCAGGCTGTCGGCGGCCCTGGTAAAGGAAGGCTACGCGATCATCACCGGCGGCGGGCCGGGCATCATGGAGGCCGCGAACCGGGGAGCCCAGGAGGCGGGGGGACTGTCCATCGGCTGCAACATCGAGCTGCCGTTTGAGCAGGGCCTCAATGAGTACGTTGACCTCGGGATGGAGTTCCGCTACTTCTTCGTGCGCAAGGTCATGTTCGTGAAGTACGCGGAGGCGTTCGTCATCTTCCCCGGCGGATTCGGGACGCTCGATGAGCTCTTCGAGTCGCTGACCCTCATCCAGACCGGGAAGGTCCAGCACTTCCCGGTGGTGCTCTACGGACGCGACTACTGGACCGGCCTGATCGACTGGATCAAGGACAAGCCGTTGTACGAGGAGAAGATCTCGCCCGAGGACCTCGACCTCGTGACGATCACCGACAACGTCGAGGAGGCGTGCGCCGCCATCCTCCGGCACCGAGGCAAGGGCCGGGACAAGGAAGAGGAGGGAAGTCGGACCGCCAATCGAGAGGCGGTGCAGCGAGCGGCTGCCGGCTCCCCGTGATCCGGCAGCTCGTCCAGCTCGTCGTCGCGTGCGTCATCCTTGGGATCGGCGTCGCGCTGCTCCTGGACGCCGCCCTGGGCTCGGATGGGTATGCCGCGCTCGTGAACGGCTTGACCCTCTCGACCGGCCTCCCGTTCTGGATCGTCAACATTCTCGTCAGCCTGGTCTTCATCGGCGCCGCCTGGCTGCGGGGCCGAGTGCCGGGAATCGGGACGCTCGTGCAGCCGGTGGTCGTCGGGGTGACGGTGTCGCTCATGGCGTCCGTGCTTCCGACGCCAGCCCACCCGGTACTCCAATCAGTCGGCTGAGCGGCCTAGGGGGTCACGGTCAGATCGCCAGCCATCCCTTCGGCGAGGTGATCTTCGAACTCGCAGTAGAAGCGGTACTCACCGACGGGACGTGTCACGCTTCCTGCGCAAGGTCTCTTACACCATTACCAAGCTCGATACCGCGGTCGCAGTGGGGGACATCAGCCCGACTGAGATGGGCGGGTGTCTGGGAGGAGCTGACGCTGCGAAGGCACACGGACTGCAGGCGCTGCCACCTGAATGGCGGGCCCGACCGGGGACGGACCCGCGTTTCAGGTCCGGCAAGACCCGTGGTCGGATCAGGATTCCGATCGCCGGTCGGGACGAATGGGAGCGGGCAGCTCGAGAGTCGGCGTAGAAGGAGACCCTGACCCAGAGTCAGGTGCCTTACCGCTTGGCCACTCTTCAGCGTCGGAGCCGATTTCGTGCTTGTCCGATGCCTCTCTTTCGGTCAAGAGCCTCTCCGTAACAACGGGCCCGGCCGAGCATCAAGTGGCACCTCTCGGAACGCGTCTACGCTCAGGACTTGGGTGGCGGGCCGACAATCTGCGTGCCGTGCCTGGCGGCGATCCTCGCCAGCTCCACCACATCCGGCGGCTGCGTAGGCATCGGCGGAATGGACCACGACATCGCGGGCTCGCCCATCTCGCGGAACAAGGCCTCGTGCTCGCCGTCGCCCGGCGCGATGAGGAGCAACAGCGTGGCCTCCGGTGACTCGACGCGGAACGTGTGCGGCACGCCCGGAGGCGCAAGCGCAAACGATCCGCGCGTCGCGTTGATCTCCTGGTCACCGATGAAGATCGTCACCTGGCCGTCGACCACGTAGAAGCCTTCGGCCACTTCGTGGTGCAAGTGCATTGGTCCCGCGAACCCGGCGTGGCCATCGACCTGGAAGAGTGAGTAGGCGGCGCCCGTCTCGTCGGCGGCGGCCCGGAAGCGATAGAGGCCACCCAGCAGCCAGACGGCCTCACCCTCGTCGTCTCCGCGCGCGATCTGCCGCGCCTCTCGGGCGGTCATGCGGCCACCTCCTCTTTCAGGTAGGCGCGGATGAACTCGCGCAGCTCGAAGCCATCTGGCTGTTCGTGGGCGGCGACCGCGTGCAGCGCCTGCGCGGCGAGCACCTCCTCCTCCGTCCCCGAGATGCTCAGGGTGCAGTTGCCGGGCAGCTCCCGGCAGTCGAAGACCTTGCGTGTCATGGCGAGTCTCCCAGCGGCGTAGTGAAGACCTGTAGCCTCGCGGCCACCGAGACGGCGTGCCATCCCAGCATTCTGGGATTGTTAGACCGATGCCCCAACCCGCCTGATCTCAAGTGGGTCCACCTGGCTCGACGTACCAGCCATCGGCTGACAGGGGTGCGCCGGCCCGCTCGCGCGGCGCGTAATGATCGAAGAAGACCCGCGCGACGAGGGCCCTGCGGCTGCGCACCCCGACCTTGTCGAAGATGGACTTGAGGTGGTCCTGCACGGTGAAGGGCGAGAGCCACAGCTGCTTCGCGATCTCCTCGGTCGAGCGGCCCTGCAGAACGAGCTGGGTGATCTGCCGCTCGCGATCGGTGAGCCCGTAGACCTGCACGATGAGCGGCGCGATCTCGGCGGGCCGCGCGACCTCGATGATCACCGATGTACGGGCGCGGGATCCGGTGTCGAGCACCGAGCCATGCAGCACGAGCCAGCGCCCGGACCGGGTCTGGACGCGCAGGCGGGCCGGTTCCGGCACGGCGCCCGCCTCGCGGCCTGCTGCCCGCCGCGCGGCGGCGGCCACGACGTGGACCGGTCCCGGCAGGCCCGTGGGTCCCGGCGTCGAGGCCACGACGGCGAGCTCCGCCATCCAGCGCTGCGCGGAAGTGTTGACCGCCTCGGGCTCGCCACGGGCGTCGAGAAGGATCAGGCCAGGGGCCTCGTCTTCGTCGGTAGCCGGTTCGCCCACGGCAGCCAGCAGCAGCGAGCTGCGGACGGCGTGCGCCAGGTAGCCGCCGACGGACGCCACGAACTCCTCCTCCTCTGTGCCGAACTCTTGGCCACCTATGGTTCGAAGCACGACCAGGGATGCCCAGCAGGCGCCATCGGTGGTGAAGGTGGCCCGCAGCTCCGGTCCGAAGCCGAAAGGCCGCAGAACCTCCCGATAACGCTGACTGCGCTCGGGCCGTCCGGCGGTCGCCTCGCGCAGCGTCCCGACTGGAGCAGATCGATCCAGCAGCGATGCGAACTTGTTGACATCGGGCTGTAGGTATTCGTTGCGGCAGACGAGTGCGAAGCCATCGGCATCGAACTGATCGCTGAACTGCCGGGTCAACAGCAGCGTGGCCGGGTCCATGGTGTGGCCGCAGGCTGCGTCGAAGGGCAGGTAGCGCCCCAAGATCTGCATCGACTCGCGGTAGAGCGTGGCTGTGTCCAGCTGTCGATGGGTGAGCCGGATCAGCTCGCGACGACTTCGTTCCGCGGACCAGCGTGACGGCATGTGGCCATCATGGCACGGAGGCGAGTCCAGTCCGAACAGACGACGAGAGTCCGGAGAGCAGATCGGGTGCGCTGCTCAGCGTCGTCGATGGCAGGCGCTTACTAGCTAAACGAGCAAGGGCTTGGTGGCGGGCCCGACCGGATTCGAACCGGCGATCTCCAGCGTGACAGGCTGGCATGTTGGGCCACTACACCACGGGCCCGCGGGAGTGACGGTGGCGGAGCATACCATAGGCCGCCGGGGCCTTCAGGTGCCCGAGTCTGACCTCAGGTCGCGGACCAGGGCCGCAGTGACGAACCCATACCCGACCGCTGCCAGGGACCCCGCCAGGCATGCGGCGCCGAGGATGGCCAGGTAGTCGGGGGTCCGAACGGCACTGGCCACCGCCGCCGCACACAACGCCGCCGACAGCATGGTCATCACCGCGCCGAGCAGGACGCCCGATGCCAGCGCGGCGCGCCATCGCCGACGGATCCCGAGGAGCGCGGCGAGATGCAGGATCGCCACGCCGAGGGCGCTCAGCGCCACCGCGGTCACTGCGCCGCCGAGCGCCGCGCGATCGATGGCCAACTCCGGTAAGGCCAAGTGCAATGCCTCCGTCCCCACGGCGGCGATGCCCAGTCCGGCCAGGCCGGCCAGCGCCCAGGCGGCGGTGGCGATGATCAGGATCGTGCGGGCCACGGCGATCGCCGACCCGTCAGCGGCGCGGGCGCAGCAGGAGGATCGCCGAGGCGCCGAAGATGAGCGCGGCAACTGTCAGCGCCGTCGCCAGCACGGGGTCCGCCGGAGGCGTCGCCATGGCGAGCAGCACGCCGGCCACAGCCAGAGCCGCGGCCAGACCGGCCAGGATCCCGGTCAGCAGGCGAGCTCGCGGCACAGCGGCGAACACGGCCGTTCCACCAGCCGCCAGGCCGCCGCCGAGAAGCAGGACGAGCAGGCCCAGCAGGAGCGGCCCGATCCCGATCGACGCGACGTCGGGCGGAGCATCGCCGCCGTATCTACCGCCGATGGTGAGCGCCATCGCAATCATCCCGATCCCGGTGATCAGGAGGGCGATCCCGCCCACCACCACCCCGACCGTCGCCGCCGCGGCGGCTTCGCCGAGGTGCGCTGGCGCCAGGGACTGGTGGGAGCGTCCGCGCGCTCCGGCGGTGGAGGCGGCGCGGACGGGGCGTCGGGTGGTCATCGGCGTCGGATTGTACGCGTTGAGCGGGTTGACGCGCTGGGCGGCCGTATACTCCGCCGCGGGATGCCCTACGAGCTGCCGCCGGATCCGAGCACTGAGCGACGCACCCGCATGACGCGCTGGGTGAGCTTCGGGCTGGCCGCCGTGCTGGTGGCGCTGGTCGCTTACCTGGGGTACGTCGGTTACGAGGGATCGCGCCAGCTGGCCGACCCGCCGTCGCCCTCCACCGACTGCCGCACGCCCGCGGCGCTGGGCTGGACCTACCAGGCAATCGGCTACGACATCGCCACTGATGCCACGCTCCAGGCAGAACCCGATCCGCGCGACTGCGTCCAACAGGGGGCCGCACCCGACGGCACCGTCACGACCGGCGACGTCGAGCTTGCCGGCTGGTACATCCCGTCCGCCGCCGGCGCCGGACCCGGGGCCCCGACGGTGGTCTTGGCCCATGGCTGGCGGGCCAACAAAAGCACCCTGCTGGATCGAGCGGCGCTGCTGCACGACGCGTACAACCTGGTCCTCTTCGACTTCGGGAACCACGGCCAGAGCTCCGATACCCCGACGACACAGGGTGTCCGGGAGCGCAACGATCTGCGGGCAATCATCGATTGGCTCGAGCGCGAGAAGGGGCCCGACCGGATCGCAGTCCTCGGTGTGTCGATGGGCGGGGCAACCGCCCTTGCGGAGGCCATCACTGACACGCGGGTCGATGCGCTGGTCATCGAGTCTACGCACGCCACCCTGGCCCGTGCCGCGCAGGCCCGCCTGGAGACCAGCGGCTATCCCCTGGCCATGCCCGGCAGCTGGGCCATCCTGCTGGGAACGCTGGCCCGGACCGGCGTCGATGTGTCGGTGGTGGACCCGGAGCAGACGATCCGGCGCCTGGACGAC
>JBDSJJ010000074.1:0-7182 GCA_039917415.1 Candidatus Limnocylindria bacterium
GGCCTCCCCGATCCAGACCGGCAGCGTCACGGCCAGGCGTGGCCGCGCAACGAACGATGCGGCATCGAGTCGCGAACGCATCCATGCGACCCGCTCGGCCGTGACGAGATACGGCAGCGCGCCATCGGCATCGGTCGCCGCCAGGTCGGTCATGCGCTCGCGCAGTGCCGCGATCATGATCGGCGGCTCGGGAGCACCTTCGGCGATGGGTCCGCGGTAGACGGCGGCTGAATAGGCGGCGAGGTACTCGCGCATGCGACGCAGCGGGCGCTCGAAGACATGTCCCCGCAGCTTGCCCGCCAGGTGCGGGTGGCTCACCCCCAGGCCGAGCACGAACCGCCCGCCGCTTGACTCGGCCAGGGTCGCGGAAGCCATGCGCGCCGCCTGAGCATCGCGACCCCAGATGTTGAGGATGCTCGTGCCGAGGTTGATCCGCTCCGTCGTGGCGGCAAGGTGTGACAGCAGGGCGATCGGCTCGCGCCCGACGGTCTCGGGCACCCACATCGTTCGGTATCCCAGGTTCTCGGCGCGGCGCACGTAGGCGGTGGCCTCGGCTGCGCTCAGCGAGTCGAGGTGACCCCAGACGCCGAGGACTCCGAGATCGACATCCCTCATGCGCCGATGCTCCCCGGCCGGTCGAACCGATACCGGAGGAAGAGCTCGTCGTCGTGGCGCAGGACGCTGATCAACCGCCCGGACCGCGGCGCGGCCACGTACGGTGAGCCACCCTCGATCGGGGCGATCATGCGCAGCGCATCGGTTCCGAGCAGGTGGGCGCCGATGCTCCAGTAGATCTCGTCGATGCCGTCCGCCGCGAGGAACGCGGCGTTCAGCCTCGGCCCTCCCTCGAGGAGCAGCGTGCGGACGCCCCGCGCCGCGAGAGTCGACAGGACCCAGTCAGGCTCGGGTCGTTCGGTTGGGCTGCGGACGACCTCGGTCCCCGCCGGAACGTCCCGGACCGCGCTGCCGGCGCCGACGAAGAGGATCCGCGGCTCGTCGCCCGTGAACCAGCTCGCGTCGACCGGAATCGGGCCGCTGCCGGCGATCACCACCCCGATCGGGTTCGGCTCGAGGCCCATCTCGCGTCGCCTCGCCGCCAGGTCATCTCCCACGCGCAGCCACAGGTCGGTGGCACGAAGCGTCCCGACCCCGCTGCCCACGGCATCGAACGCGGCGCGATACAGGCGCATCAGCCGGCGATCGGTGCGGCTGCCGAGGCCCTCGGCGGTGCCCTTCAGCTGAGCGCGCCCGTCGATGCTGGTGACCATGTTGATCGCGACGAGCGGCCGGTCGTTCGGCGGGGATGGCAGCTCGAAGCCCGCGACGGCCTCGTCCAGGTCCAGCCCCGCGGCCGGATTGGGCCACAGCCGGTCCACCACATGGCGCGCTTCGTTCATTGCCCGATCCTACCGGTGATCCCGCCGTGACGGCGGACGTTTGGCGGGCTCAGCCGTCGAGCGAGTGCCACGCCTTGGCGGCGTCCAGCTGGTCCGCGTCCCATGACAGTTCGACCTTGGACGACGTCAGCCTGGTCACGGCGTCGGCGGGAACGACGCGGGTCGGGCCGTCGCGCTTCGGATCCACGGCCACGCCATGGAAGATGTTCTCGGTGGCGGTGCCGAGCATCTCGGCCACCTTGCCGAGCTCGCTGCCATCCGCTCCGACGACGAGGGTATCGGGCTCGACGTAGGCCCAGGCGACGGGATCGTCGGGGCCGGGGAGGTCGAGCTCCGAAGCCTCCGGCTCGCCCGGACCGCCGGTGTTCCCGGCACTGTCGCCCGGAGGAAGACGCTCCTCCCCTGGGTCGATGCCACCCTTCATGCCCGGATCGTCAATGGCGCCGGGCTGCCGATCGAAGTCGTTCATGGCTCCACCCTACTCGCCCGAGCGGTGCCACGCTCCTCAGTCCTGCCCGGGTGGCTCGGCCGTGGAGCCGCGCATCGGGCCAGCAGCCGCATCGGCTCAGTCGAAGAGGCGCTCGAGGTGCCAGGTGCCGCGGATCTCGTCGAGGAAGATCGTGCACAGCAGACCGGAGCGGGTGACCACCTTGTAGCAGGCGCGCGCGACCGGTTCGCGCCACCAGCCATCGTCGATTCGCCAGCGGTTGCAGATGCCGAGCTCGCCGTGATCGGTACCGTCCATCCGCAGTCGGGTCGGCGTGCCGGCGGCATCGGTCTCGACCTGGACCAGCGGGTGGTTCGCGTAGCGCCGGGTCATGGGCCGATGTCCACCAGCTCCGACCGATGCTCGGGCAGCGCGGCGGTCGGCCGATCGACGGTTGCCCGCCAGAGACGGCCCTCCCCGAACCGATGCCGCATCCGCTCCAGCGACCAGCGCAGCTCCTCCCAGCGGCCGGCGCGCGCCTCGAAGGCCGGGAGCTGGCGGGTTGCCGGATCGGCGAGCTGGTCGAAGGCGAGATGGAGCGCGGCGACCCGGGGCTCGGTCATCTCTGCCGTTTGCTCCTCGGCGAGACTCACGACTAGTCCCGCTGGGCAGCAAGTTCGGGCACGAGCGGCGGCCTCCAGCCGGCTCAGCAACAACCGAGCGATCCAGTCCGGCTCGAGGGCCGGCTGCGGGAAGGGCTGAGCGACCCGCAGCGCGGGCGCATCCTCCAGATCGAGGCGAAGGACCGCGCGGCCGGGCGCGAGGTGCCGATCGCGGAGACGGTCGGACAGCTCGGCCGCCAGGCGCCGCAGCGTCAGGCTCACGGCGCCGATGCCGTCGAGCGGCGTCTCGAACGAGGTGCTCGCCTCCACGCGTTCCGGGCGTCGACGCGGGACGATCGGCCGCGGGTCGTGGCCGCGTGCCAGGGCCTGGAGCCGCTCCCCCGCCACGCCGAACTGCGAACCGACCGCGGAGCGCGGCAGCGTGGCGAGCTGGTGCATCCGGGCCAGGCCGAAGAGCGCGAAGCGCTGTCGCGTGGCCGGATCGGCGGGGAGCAGGGTCAGCGGCAGATCGGGGAGCTCCGGAAGCTCGAGGGTCCGCAATGCGGCGGGCGCATCGGGTCGCTCGAACCGGGCCAGGCGTGCGGCCAACATCGCCAGCCACCGGTTCTCCCCGATTCCGCAACGGGTTCGCAGTGGGGCCACCGAGCGTGCGAGCATCACGGCCCGAGCGGCGATCCGCCGTTCCGGCCCCCACATCGGCTCCAGGCCGGTGATGTCGATGAGCGCCACGCCGGTATCGACCGCCTCCACCCGAGGAGAAAGATCGTCGAGGACGTCGAGCATCCGATCGAATGGCCGCACGTCGGCGTCCGGCACGCGCAGCTCGGGCCAGACCAGGGCCAGCAGGCGAGTCATGACGGCGATGACCGATAGATCGGCGATATCGCGCCCGTTGCCCGCGTGAGGCGCCGAACCGGCGATAGATCGACGAGGGTGCCGCACCCCCTGTGCCTGAGATGCAGTCTCCGGCCGATCCCTGGCCGATTCATCGGTGGAATGGCGCCGGGGCAGGCTTCGAGGCGTCGAGTGACCAATAGATCGGCCAGGGAGTGGCCTCCCGTTCCCCGGTGAGCACGCCGATGGCGCGAATGCGTCGATTCATCGGCGGAGCGGCGCCGAATCGAAGGATCGGGCGCGAATCGACCGATCCATCGGCGGCACATCAGGCGCTCACCACGCGCAGGGCTGGCCCCTCCTCGAGGGGCCGCGGATCCGCCAGGGTCGCCACGAGCGGATCGAGCCGGCGCCCCTCCCCGAACAACAGGTCGAGCTCCGCCGAACCGCCGGCCAGTGCCCAGCGATGCCGCTCCACGCTGGCCTCCACTCGCTGGCCGACGAGGTCGCGCCCGACCGCCAGCCAGGCGGTGCGCCGAAGCACCACCCGCACCCCCGCCACCACGCCTGCCACCGTTCGCCCGGCCTGCGCCAGGACGAGCGCCGAGGTGCTACCCGAACGCGCCAGCAGCGAGCCGAGCCGATCCAGCGCGCGGCGCTCCGGCATCGATCGCTCCCCAAGGTCGAGGACCAGCGCATCGATCAGGCCCGATCGTCCCAACCAGGCCGCCAGCTCGATCGCCTCGGCGAGGTCCCTCGGTCGGACGACGAGGAGCCAGTCCAGGCTCACCCCCAGCCGCGCGGCCACGGCCGGATCGAGGGTGCCGTCGAGATCGACCCAGGCCGTCAAACCGCCGGCCGCCTGCGCAGCGGCCAGCGAGGTCATCGCCAGCGTGGTGGCGCCGCTCCCGGCCGGGGCGTCGAGCAGCGACAGCGCGCCGCGCGGCCAGCCCCCGCTTCCGAGTGCGGCATCAAGCGACGCATGTCCGGTCGGGACCGATGGACGCGACTGCTCCGGCATCGGCGCCTCGCTGCCTCGACGCAGTCCCAGGCCGCGTTCGCGGAGCGTCTCGAGGGCGCTTGCCAGGGACGGCGAAACGGGGGCATCGGTCAGCATCGGACTGCCGATGATAGAACAGATGTTCTCTTTCGGGAAGGGCGAAATTCCTTTGCTATATACTCGCCGCCGGTCCCGCACCGTCCGTTTGGGGATGTAGCTCAGCTGGGAGAGCACTGCGTTCGCATCGCAGGGGTCAGGGGTTCGAGTCCCCTCATCTCCACCAACCTCCTCACCGGTTCCGTGGGAGGGTCGCCATGCGCTCGGTCCTCGTCGTGTCCCTCGTCGTCGACGGCCTCAACTTTCTGGCGACGAACGTGGCTTTCCGTGGGGGAATGTGACGGAGCGACTCGGAATATCGACTGATTTTCACCGGAGCGTGGTCTACGCGGTGATATCGCGATATATCGAGTGCCGGTGTGCGGGACGTGCACCCCGGCGGAGCGTTCACGCTGCGGGGCACTCGATATATCGAGCAAACGACACCCCGAATGCCGCTCCGGTGAAGTCCACTCGATCAATCGGGCGGATGGCCGGTGCACGGCCGGCATGCACCAACCGAGCGCCCGAACGGCCCCTCGCCTTGCGCACTGCACGTACGATGGTGAATGGCCCACCCGGGCCGGCGGCCAAGCGAGGTCGTTCTGACAGGGAGGTTTTCCTACATGCCCCGATTCGGACTTTCCATCATCGGCCTCGTGGTCCTCGCCCTGGTCGTCACGGCCTGCGGCGACACCCCGCCGCCATCCTCAGCCGCACCCGGCTCGAGTACCGAAGCCACTCCCAGCGACGCCCCGACGGCTGGTGAGAGCACGGCGCCGACCGATCCGCCGTCGAGCGGTGAGGGCCGACTGGCAGCCGTCCAGGACCGCGGCCAGCTCATCTGCGGCATCAACGGCAGCCTGCCGGGCTTCAGTTTCCTCGACGAGAGTGGCAACACGGTCGGCTTCGATGCCGACTTCTGCCACGCCGTGGCAGCCGCCGTGCTCGGCGACTCCGAGGCCGTCGAGTTCCGAGCCCTCTCCGCCGACCAGCGCGGTCCGGCCCTCCAGACCGGCGAGGTCGACGTTCTGATTCGCAACACCACCTGGACGGTCAGCCGCGACACGAGCTGGGGCATCTTCGGTCCGACGACGTTCTATGACGGCCAGGCGATCATGGTCAACTCCACGCTGACCGACGCCAGCACGCTGGCAGACCTCGACGGCGCCA
The DNA here is from genome assembly GCA_039917415.1 of Candidatus Limnocylindria bacterium. Classification (GTDB taxonomy): domain Bacteria; phylum Chloroflexota; class Limnocylindria; order QHBO01; family QHBO01; genus JACDBZ01. The sequence continues at coordinate 5,551 of JBDSJJ010000074.1, forward strand.
CCGTCTGCGTCCAGTCCGGCACGACGACCGAGCTGAACCTGGCCGATGCATTCAGCCTCGCAGGGATCGAGCTCGGCGATCCGGCGGTCTTCCCGGAGATCGATCCGACCTACCAGGCTTACGAAGAGGAGCGCTGCGACGCGGTCACCAGCGACCGATCCCAGCTCGTCGCGCGTCGCACGGGCTTCGAGAACCCCGGCGACCACATCATCCTCGACGACGTCCTTTCGAAGGAGCCGCTCGGCCCCGTCGTTCCGATCGGCGACGACCAGTGGTTCAACGTCGTGAAGTGGGTCGTCTTCGCCACCATCGAAGCCGAGGAGCAGGGCATCGACTCGTCGAACGTCGAGGAGACGGCCTCGTCCTCGGATAACCCCATCGTGCAGCGCTTCCTTGGCGTCACGCCCGAGGGCAGCGATCCGTTCGAATCGGGCCTCGGCCTCGAGCCGGACTGGGTGGTCGACGTGATCGGCCAGGTAGGCAACTATGCCGAGATCTACGATCGAAACCTGGGTCCGAGCACGCCGTTCGACCTCGAGCGCGGGCTGAACAGCCTGTGGAGCGACGGCGGACTCCTGTACGCACCTCCGTACCGATAGATCGTCCGGACGGACACCGGGGGCGGGAGTGATCCCGCCCCCGCCGTCTTGACGCTGTTTTCCCGATGACATCGGCTCCACGAGCCCACGGCAGGACCTCGGTCCCGCTGTGGCGCGACGTCCGCTTCCTGGAAATCGTTGCCCAGGTGGCGGTCGTCGTCGTCATCGGCCTGGTGGTCTGGTTCATGGTCAGCAACCTGATTTCGGCCATGAGCCAGCGGAACCTCGGGTTCGGGTTCAGCTTCCTGGGCCGCCAGGCGGGCTTCGAGATCAGCGAGAGCCCGATCCCGTACTCGTCGCGAGACACCTACGGCACGGCCTTCATCGTCGGCCTGCTCAACACGCTCTTCGTGAGCCTCCTCGGCATCATCCTGGCGACGCTGCTCGGCCTGGTGGTCGGCGTGGCGCGCCTCTCGCCGAACTGGCTGGTCGCGCGGATCGCGGCAGGCTATGTCGAGATCATTCGCAACACTCCGCTGCTCGTGCAGCTCGTACTCATCTACTTCGCCGTCCTGCTCCAGCTTCCGAGCGTCTCGAGCAGCATCTCGATCGGCGACGGCTTCTTCCTCAACCAGCGCGGCGTCTTCGTCCCCGGCCCGCAGGTCTCGGGCGGCTTCGGCCTCTTCGTCGCATTCATCGTCATCGGCATCGTTGCGGTCGTCGTGGCGAACATCGTGGCCGGGCGGCGGGAGGATGCCGGACAACCCTCGCATCGCATGCGGACGATCGCCACCGCCGCCCTGTTCGTCCTGCCCGTGGTCGGCTGGTTCGCTGCCGGTGGCCAGCCCCTCACCTTCGACCTGCCGGTCAAGGAGCGGTTCAACTTCGCCGGCGGCCTGCGACTGTCGCCCGAGTTCTCGGCGCTGTTGATCGGCCTCGTGCTGTACACCGCCGCCTTCATCGGTGAGGTCGTCCGCGGCGGGATCCAGGCCGTGCGTCGCGGACAGGTGGAGGCGGCGCGGGCGCTGGGATTCACCGAGGGTCAGACGCTGCGCCTCGTCATCTTCCCGCAGGCCCTGCGGATCATCGTCCC
>JBDSJJ010000075.1:0-12671 GCA_039917415.1 Candidatus Limnocylindria bacterium
CCGACGGGGGCCATCCCGACCATCGTGCCGATGATGGACGACGCCATCGACATCGTGATCACTGGCCACACCAACTGGGCGGTGAACTGCGTGATCGACGGCAAGGTCGTGACGGGCGCGGCTTCCCAGGGCCGCCTCGTCACCGACATCGACGCCAAGATCGATCGCACCACGAAGGACTTCGTGCCCGGCTCGATCATGGTGAACAACCACATCGTGTCGAGGGATGTCGCCAGGGCTCCGGCGCTGACCGCTCTCATCGCGAAGTACAAGGTCTTCGAAGGGCCCATCGCGGCAGTGGTCGTCGGAAGCACGACGGCAGCGATGGACCGAAGTGTCCTGACGCCGGGGCGCGAGTCGACTCTCGGCCGGCTGATCGCCGATGCCCAGCTCGCGTCGTCGCAGGGAGCCGGAGCGCAGTTCGCGTTCATGAACCCCGGCGGCATTCGAGCGAACTTCGACGTGGGCGATATCACCCACGGCGAGGCGTTCAGCGTTCAGCCGTTCAGCAACATCGTCACCACCATGACGCTGACCGGGGCGCAGATCGACACCCTCCTCGAGCAGCAGTTCACGGTGAACAGCGGCTCGTCGGCCGGAACCGCCAGGAGCACGCCGACCGTTCTCCTGGTCTCTGAAGGCTTCACCTACACCTGGGATGCGGCTGCCGCGCTCGGGAGCAGAGTGGATCCCTCGACGATCAAGCTCAACGGGACGACGTTGGGTGCGTCCACCGAGTACCGCGTGACGATGAACAACTTCCTCTCCACCGGTGGGGACGACTTCCCCGGATTCCTGGCCGGGACCAACCTCGTCACCGGCGCCGATGACCTGGTTGCCCTCGAGGCCTACCTCGGGGCGAACAATCCGTACACGCCGATCGAGACGGTGCGGATCACCCGGGCGAACTGACGGTTCGTCTGGAGGCAACATGAAGGGCCGGCCCGCGAGGGCCGGCCTTTCACACGTTCGCCAGCCGATCCAGCGGGAATGGCGGAAGAGCGAGCGGCTTCACGGCAAGTCGGACGAGAAGCAGCGGCGAGTGATCGGCCGCCGATCGGTTCAGGTGGAGCAGCGCCGCCTCCGGTGCGGTGATCGACGATGTGTCGTCAGATTGGCGCCCGGGGCCTCGGTTTGGCGCCCGATCCACGATCTATCGGCTGAAGGTTGGCCCCAACCCGGTCATTGGGCAGGATTGGGCCACGACACAGCCGATAGATCGGCAGGGCAGCGCCAAAAGGACGTATGTGGCGCGATACCGACGATACATCGGCGAGGGGACCGCCCGCCTCGCTAGCGGTGCTTGCGGCGGCGTCCGGCCGGGGTGGGCTTGGCCCGTTCGCGTTCGGTGCGGCGCGGCGGCGGAACGTACTTGCGTCGGCGGATCTCGGCGTTCGCCCCCGCGATCCGCGGCGGGAACCGCACGAACACCGCGTGCGCGGCGAAGCCCATGCCGGTCAGCACGATGACCAGTTGGAGGATCAGCGGCACGCCGATCACCACCAGCAGCGGGATCACGCCCCAGGTCACCACGATCGGCCAGAACACCCACTCGTGAAGAGCCAGCAGCTCCGGGTAGCGCCGGTAGCGCCGGCCGGCGAGGTTGTAGACCACGATGGCGCCGATGAGGATCAGCAGCCCGGCCGCCCACATCAGGGTGAAGAGGTCGGGGTAGGTCGCCGGCGTGAAGGGATCGGTGAGCACGTTCATCGGCCGCGGAGTCTAGCACGCAGGTCGGCCCGCCGCGGCCCTCGCTATACTTCACCTCCCCGGGCAGATTCACCACGCACCACGAGGACGTCGATTGCGCGCCCTGCTCTCCGTCAGTGATCGTGAAGGCATTATCGAGCTCGCCAGGGCCCTGATCGACGCCGGCACCGAGTGCTTCGCCACCGATGGCACCCGCGCGCACCTCGACGAGGCGGGCATCGAAGGCATCCGGCCCGTCTCCGAGTTGACGGAGACGAACGAGATCCTCGGCGGGCGGGTCAAGACCCTCCATCCGAACATCTTTGCGGGGCTCCTCGCCCGTCGCGACCAGCCGGATCATCTCGCCCAGTTGGCGGAGCAGGGAATCGAGCAGATCGACCTCGTCGTCGTGAACCTCTACCCGTTCGCCCAGACGATCCGGCAGCCGAACACCGGCCTCGACCAGGCGCTCGAGCAGATCGACATCGGCGGCGTGGCCCTCCTGCGCGCGGCCGCCAAGAACTTCCCCGGCGTTGCTGCCGTGAGCGACCCGACGCAGTACGCATCGATCCTGCGGGACATCAAGACGCATGGCAGCGTGAGCCCCGAGACCCGCCAGAAGCTCGCCGGCGAGGCATTCGCCGTGACCGCCGCCTACGACGCCCAGATCGCGAGCTATCTGAACGTCGCCGCCGGAACTGTCTTTCCCAGCCGCCTGACGATGGTGGTCGAGAAGAAGGCCGACCTGCGCTACGGCGAGAACCCCCATCAGCTTGGTGCCTTCTACACCGATCCGGCGCATGCCGGCGGTAGCATCAGCGGCGCGCACCAGATCGCGGGCAAGGACCTGAGCTTCAACAACCTGCTCGACCTCGACGCGGCGTGGAGCATCGCGAGCGACTTCAAGACCCCGGCCATCGCCATCGTCAAGCACGGCAACCCGTGCGGGCTCGCCAGCGTGGTCGACCTGGCGGAGGCGTTCCGGCTGGCGCTCGAGGGCGACAGCGTCAGCGCGTACGGCGGGGTCATCGGCTCGAACCGGACCATCGACGAAGCGGCCGCGCGGGCCATCCGCCCCGGCTTCTTCGAGGCGATCGTGGCCCCGGGGTACACGCCGGAAGCACTTGAGATCCTGCGCACCAAGCGCGGCTTCGAGATCGTCGAGGTCCCGCCCGCGCCCGACGACCTTGACGAGCTGGGCATCGGCAAGTTCGACTTCAAGCGCATCGGCGGCGGCGTGCTGGTCCAGACCATCGACACGCTGGAGGAGGACCGGGACAAGCTCCAGCCGGTCACCCAGCGGCGGCCGACCCTCGACGAGCTGACCGACCTGCTGTTCGCCTGGCGCGCCGTGCGGCACGTGAAGTCGAACGCGATCGTGCTCGCCAAGAAGCACGCCATGGTGGGCATGGGCGCCGGACAGCCGAGCCGCGTCGTCAGCGTCGAGGTCGCCCTGCGCAAGGCCGGCGAGCGCGCACCGCTCTCCGTCATGGCTAGCGACGCCTACTTCCCGTTCCCCGACGGCATCCAGATCGCGGCGCAGGCCGGCGTGACGGCCATCATCCAGCCCGGCGGTTCCATCCGCGACGAGATGGCAATCGAGGTGGCCGACCGTCATCATATGGCGATGGTCTTCACCGGCCGCCGCCACTTCAAGCATTGAGCCGATGAGCAGCAGAGCCCCCGTCGACAAGATCATCATCGCCGAGGCGATCCGGGCCACCGAGGCCGGCGCCATCGCCGCTGCCCGCCTCATGGGACGCGGAGACCGCGACGGCGCCGATCAGGCCGCAGTCACCGCCATGCGCAAGGCCATGGACGACGCCGACATCAGCGGCACGATCGTCATCGGCGAGGGCGAACGCGACTCGGCGCCGATGCTCTACATCGGCGAGAAGGTGGGCAACCCGGATGCGGCGATGTCGGTCGACATCGCGGTGGACCCGCTGGAAGGCACGAACCTGGTGGCCACCGGATCAGCGAACGCGACCGCTGTGCTCGCCGCGGCGGAGCCCGGCGGGCTGATGCACGCACCCGATACCTACCTCCAGAAGCTCATCGTGGGGCCGATGGCCGCCGGCCACGTGGACATCAACGACCCGGTCGCCACGACCCTCAAGACCATCGCCGAGCGACTCGGCCGCGATGTGTTCGACCTGACCGTCGTCATCCTTGAGCGCGATAGGCACGAGGAGCTCATCGCCCAGGTGCGCGAGGCCGGGGCGCGGATCAAGCTCATCGGCGACGGCGACCTCACCGCAGCCATCAGCGTCGCGGTGTCAGGCACCGGCGTGCATGCCGTGATGGGGACGGGCGGCGCGCCGGAGGGCGTGCTGTCTGCGGCTGCCCTGAAATGCCTGGGCGGCGAGATCCAGGCGAAGTTCCGGTGGCGTTCCGACGAGGAGAAGGAGCGCGCCCGCAAGATGGGCGTGGACGTGGACGACACCGAACGCGTCTACTGGACCGATGACCTCGCCTCCGGCGACCACGTGGTCTTCTGCGCCACCGGGGTGACCGATGGCGAGCTCCTGCGCGGCGTCCGCTTCTTCGGCGGCGGGGCGCGCACGCACTCCCTGATGCTCAGCTACCAGGGCGGACTGGTGCGCTTCATCGACACCGTCCACATGTGGGATCCCGGGAACCCACCGAAGGTTCGCCTCTAACCGTTCGTGGGTGCGTTGCGACTCACTCTGGCGCTCCTCCCCGCCAACTGCCCTTCTCGCGTGCAGTTGTCCGAATCCAGTTGCCGCCGCTGACAAGCGTCCGCATCCGATGCATTAGCGAGTGCAGGAGCGTCTCGAGGGTCGAGTCTGAGCGCGGCGACCCAGCGAGAGGTCGTCCCCGACCCGCAATTGCGTCCGCGGGGAGCATTTGGCGAGACCGGTGCGAACCCCGCGGCGCTGACGCCGCGAGCGATCAGCTGAGGCCGGACGGCGACCTGGGATCGGACCAGTCCGGACCACCGATGCGCAGGACCTCCTGGTTCGCGACCGTGGCGAGAAGGTCCGCCACCGTCACCTCGACCCGCAGGTCGGAGCAGTTTCGCCACGGATAGAGGTTCGGATCGAGCTCCGCGATCGGCTCGAGGGCGAATCGGCGCTCATGAAGTCGAGGGTGCGGCACGATCAGGTCGTGGTCGGTGTCGGTCACGCACAGCCCGTCGAAGCTGAGGATGTCGAGGTCGATGACGCGCGGCCCCCATCGGCGACCCTGCGGGTCTCGGCCCAGCGCCAGCTCCAGGCGCTTGAGCTCGTTCAGGAGATCGGTGGGCGAGAGGTCGGTCTGGAGCTCGAGGGCGGCGTTGAGAAATCGCGGCTGGTCCAGCGAGTCGCGCGGCGCGCTGTCGTAGAGAGAGGAGACGCTGGCCACCAGGCCGATCCCCCTCAGCTCCGCCACCGCGGCTCGGAAGGCCACCGCGGGCTCACCTAGATTTCCTCCGAGGCCGATAAAGGTGCGCACAGTGCCCGCACTCTAGCCGATTCCCGGTAATCGGCTGATAATCGCCAGGCGCTACGGTCGGCTGCGACCGAGTAGCTCGTCGCGGGGGGCGCGACGATGGCATCGGGAGTTCCTGCGCCCTCCAAGAGGCCTGTGGATTGTCGGACATCAAGTACGCCTACCCCCTGATACTTAACAAGGTAGCGTCGCCGCATTACGCGACCCCAACGCTGCGCCGTGCACGCCTGCTCGAATGGCTGAACACCGCGTCTGACTGCCGAGCCGCCGTCATCGCCGCCGATGCCGGATACGGAAAGACGACGCTGCTGTGGCAGTGGGAGCGCGAGGCGAAGGTCCCGGTCTACTGGTACAAGCTGGACCGCAGCGATCGGGATTGGACGTTTCACGTCAGCTACCTGATCGAGGCCGTCAGTAAGCGCCACAAGGGCTTCGGACGACGGGCCCATTCGATGCTGCAGCAGCTCGGCGGACCGGGGTCGGCCCGACCCGGCGTCGCGGCCTATCTGCTCGCGGATATGCACGACCGCCTGACCGAGCCCTGCACCTTCATCATCGACGACTGGCAGTACGTCAACGCTGCGACCGAGGTGCGCGGCCTGTGGAACCAGATCCTCCGCGATGCCCCGCCGACCTGCCGGTTCATCTTCGCCTCGCGGGTGAAGCCGCGGTTGCAGTTCGCGCGATTCAAGACACATTCGGGCTACGCCGAGCTGCGGACCGATGCGCTTCGATTCACCGAGCCCGAGATCGATGAGCTCTTCCGCGACATCTACAACGACCCGCTTGATGCCACTGAGCTCGCAGAGCTCGAGCGCCGCACCGAGGGCTGGGCCGCCTCGCTGCAGCTGGTTGAGGTGTCCCTACGCTCTCGGTCAAGTGGTGACGAGCGACGCGGGTTTATCCGATCGATAACAGCCACGACCGACACTGACCTATTCGATTTCCTCGCCGAGGAAGTTCTTGACCAACAGCCCGAGGAGATGCGCAATTTCCTGCTATGCACATCGATCCTTCAGCAAATCACCCCCGAGGTCGCCGAGCGCCTCGCTGGGGTGCACGATGGGCGCAGAGAGTTGAGCGAACTTGAGCACCGAGGACTATTCACGAGTCGACTCGATGCGGACCGGTACAGATATCACAACCTGTTCCGCGAATTCCTCGAACGCCGCCTTACGACCGAGCGATCGGAGGCCGAGGTAGTCGGACTGCACATCCATGCCGCGTCCTACTTCGAAACGACTCAGCAATGGCCAGAAGCAATCCACCACTACCTGGCTGCGCGTCTGCATCGCCAAGCGGCTCGCCTAGTTGCGAAGCACGGGGAAGACGTCATTTCAGACGGCCGAATGGGCCTCGTCGACGAGTGGATCCAGAAGCTTCCCCTCGAAGCGATCAAGCAGAACGCCCGACTCAGTCTGTTGTTCGGGGAGACTTGTGGCATGCGCGGAGACTGGACGAAGGCGCTCGAGTCGCTTGAGAGGGCCCGTAGATACTTCAACAAGAAAGGTGACCGACGCCTCGAGGCTCTCGCTTGCCTGAAATTGAGTTCGGTTCACAGCAACTTCGGAGACGCGGACGCATCGGCGTCCGTAGCTGAGGCTGGCGTAAAGCTGGCTCCAGTGGACGCCGTGGGGACCCGCCTCCGACTCGAAGGCAACATAGCGATCACGAGGCTTTGGCTGAATCATCCGCTCGAGGCGGTGATTCGCGAATGCCAGAGGATCGCGGTTGAAGCAGGCACCCGCGGCCTCGACCACTTCGCTGCCATCGCGTATCACAATGCAGGCGCCCTACAACTTCGCATGGGCCTTGTCCGCGACGCCCTGGCGAATCTAGAGAGGGCGGCCCAGTTCTGGTCCGGGACGCCGACCAACCCATTCGCCGATAACGCGGAACTGGTAGCGGCATTACTAGCCGACGGCAAAGTCGAACGCGCGCGCACGGCGGCAGCAGAGGGTTGCGAGCGCACTCGACCATGGCCTCGCCCGCACGCTGACGCCCTGTTCGGCCAGGCTGGGGTGTATATCCACGACGGTCGCTTTGACCAGGCGGTCGATGCCCTTCGCCAGTCGACGCAGGATCGGACTGTTCTTGGCGCCGGCCACGGTCCGGTACACGCACGCCTGATCGAGGCGATGTTCTTGGCCGGCGCACCGGCCGCTGAGATCCACGATGTCCGGAGTCGGCTGTTGGACGGCCCCGTAGACTCCAGATATGCGGGCGAGATTGCCGCAGCACTCGCTATCGCCAAGCATCTAGAGCCGGCATGCGGAAGGCAGTGTGTCGCTCGAGAACGGGACTTGGGGAAGGTCGACGGTTCGGGTGGTACGTACGTATCTGCAACTGCCAGCGTCAAAATCGGCGTCTTGATGCTCGATCACGGCGGGCCAGGCGCAGTAAGGCGCGCATGGCAGGTATTGCAGCAAGCCCGCGAGATGGGCCTTCTGAGATGCCTTCGATGGTGGACGCGCTACTACGCGAGGAGCGCGTCGTATGCACTCAAGGTGCCAGGCGGCGTGGGTTTGCTCACGGACTTGCTCGAGGTCGATCCCGAGGGCTGGCGAAAGCCACTCCTTGAGCTCATCCCATACCTCGCTGGAGTCGAGAGATCCACCCTCCTCGCCGCCCTCGCTCGCTATGCGAACAAGGAGATGGTCGCGGCACTTGGGGAGATGCCGGGCCCGGACGTTGCTGAACTTCGACGCTCGCTGCAGATGAGCCAGGCCGCGCGACTTTTCCTGCGAACAATGGGCGGCGTCAGTCTTCGGCGTGGGTCGTGGGATGGATCGCAGATCGGAACGGAGAAGCGGCGAGTCAAAGGGCTACTGGGCGTGCTTGCGGCGCATGCCCACACGACCCTTACGCGTGATATGGCGCTCGACCTCCTGTGGCCGGAAGCGGATGCTGACGCGGCGATCAATAGCCTGAACCAAACGGTTTTCCAACTCCGACGTCATATCGATCCCAATTATCGCGCTGGCGCCAGCCCCGAATACATCATTAGTTCGTCTGACTCGGTGGGTCTCTCGCCCGAGCTCATCCGGACTGACATCGACGAGCTGCGGCGCTTGGAGGTGCGGCTTAGCAACGGCAGCTGGAGCGAACGGCAGGCCGTCGCAAGTCGGATCACCAGGCTAGTCAAGGGCGAATTCCTGGCTGATCTCCGATACGAATCCTGGACATCGCGGCTGCAGGGGCCGGTCCATCAGTTCGTCCGATCGTGCCTATTGCCGATCGCAATCGGCAGTGGCACTTCCTACGATAACGACGTGGCCCTGAGTGCGGCATCTGCATTGGTTAGCATCGATCCCTTCGATGAAGCCGCAACGCTCGCCCTTGCTGACTGTCTCTCCAATGGTGGCCGTCGGGTTGCGGCGCGCGATCTCTTGCTCGAGTTCGCCCGAGTGATGCAAGACGAGCTAGGGGAATCACCAGAGGGCGACTTGGCCAGTGAACGTGGCAGGGCCGGTCAATAAATGCTGGACTCAGCAGCAATTTCCGCCTGCGTAGGGCTTGACTCGGGGTGACAGCAAGGGATATGGTACCGAAGTCCGGTAGTACTTTGGTACTCCGGCCAATCTCGTGGGAAGCGACGATCCGACAGCTGAACTTGGGCACTTGGGCTGGCGGGGAGCAGGTAGTGCAACCGACCGTTCCGCCACGGAGTGTGTCGGTTGTATCAACTTTCGCCGCAGAAGAGGGCACCTTCTGATGACCGAACTCACCAAGGGCTGGTAAACCAGCCGACTAGGAGATCAGCATATGCGACGCGTCGCCGTTCGACTCGTCTCGCTGATTCCGACTCTTCTGACGCTTGTGGCTTTAGCCGTTGCTGGAGGCGCAGGCTTCAGAGGTTGGTAGGCGGGAGTGCTAGACTGCCAAACCGCATGAGCGCGGGTTGAAAATGCTGGATAGCCGAGTCCGTCGCCTAGTCATCGCGACCGCAACCGCCGCAATTATCACAATTGCGGCGGTTGCTCTCCTATTCCCGCTGGGCGATCAAATTGGAGGGCCAGCGGGCCTCGCCTTCTGGATCGCAGCATCACTCGTGGCAAGTGCACTCCCGGTCCAACTCCCGCGCGGCACCGTCGTATCCGTGTCGGCATCGCCAGTAATCGCAGCATTTCTCCTTGGTGGACCGCTGGCCGGTGTGGTCGTAGCTGCAATCGGGTCCACCGACGCCCGCGAGATCCGAGGAGAGGTTCCATGGTATGGGACGATCTTCAATCACGCGGCGATCATCTTGGCTGTTGCCGCAGCAGCCGCGGTCTATGAGGCGATCCTGATCGTCAGCCCCGCCGACGGTGGTGGAGCAGTGGCATTCTCGTTCGCTGCGGCCCTCGTCGCAGGCGTTGTCTTGTGGGTGGTCAACTGGACCCTTAGCGTAGGTGCCGTTAGCGCTCGCACAGGGGTGTCCGTCCGGACTGTTTGGGCACAAGACGTGTCCGGCATCGCTCTGACGATGATCGGTCTGGTTCCTCTCGCGTGGCTAATGGCCCAAGTATTCCAGCTGCCGGACGGCGTTGGTTGGTGGGCCACAGCGCTTTTCGCGATCCCGTTGTTCTCCACGCGGGTGGCCTATGCGCGGTACGTGGAGACGAGGCTCCTGTTCGAGGAGACGATCCACGCCCTGTCGAAGGCGATCGACGCGCGCGACAACTACACCCGGAACCACTCGACCCGCGTGAGCCGCATCTCCGAGGCGATGGCACGCGTGATGCGCCTGCCGGAGCCGGAGATCGAGAAGATCAGCTGGGCCGCACTGTTGCATGACGTCGGCAAGATCGGCATCCGGGATCACATCCTCCTCAAGGAGGGGCCGCTCGACAAGGAAGAGCGCACCCTGATGAACCAGCACCCGGAGATCGGCGCGGAGATCGTGCAGCCGGCGACGCAGCTGAAGGGCGAGGCGCCGCTCATCCTGGCGCACCACGAGTGGTTCAACGGGTCCGGCTACCCGAAGGGCATCGAGGCGCTGGACATCCCGCATGGCGCGCGAATCATGGGCATCGCGGACGCCTACGAGGCCATGACCAGCTCCCGCCCGTACCGCAAGATCCCGCTCACCCACGAGCAGGCGGTGGACCAGCTCGAGAAGTTCTCCGGCATCCAGTTCGACCCGGAGATCGTGCCGATCCTGCTGGGACTGGATCGCAGCGTCCTCGATCGGCAGCCGGATCGTCCCGACGAGCTTCCCACCATGCTCCGCCACCGCGGATCGGACGCCGGACGCGCGGACACCACGCCCGCCCCCGCCCCCGCCGCCGCAACCGCAACCGAACCCTCAGCGAGGCCCGCCCCGGCCTCGGACGATGTTTCTTAGCACCATCGTCCTCGCGCTGATCATCGGCGCACTTGCGGGGGGAGCCTTCCCGAGAATCGCCGAGCTGCGACTGCGCTGGAGCTATCTCCTGGTCGTCGCCTTCCTGGTGCGGGTCCTGGTGGGCATCTCGGGCGGATCCGTACTCGGCGTGGACCTGCCCACCGGACTCCTTTTCCTGGCTGCCTACGTGTTCATCTTCGCCTGGCTGTGGGGCAATTGGCGCGTACCGGGCCTGCAGATCGCCGCGGTCGGCATCGGCGCCAACATGGTGGCCCTGCTGCTCAACCAGGGGCAGATGCCGATCTGGTCGGCCGCCTACTTCAGCGCCGGCTTCGCCGAGGCCGATCTCCTCAACGACCCCTTCCACTTCCTGCTCCGGACCGATTCGATCGGCGGCTTCATTGCCGCAGGCGGGCTCTTCGGGGACGTGATCCCGCTCCCCTTCCCGGTGATCCGCGACGTGATCAGCATCGGCGACGTGCTGCTGGCAATCGGGATCTTCTGGACCATCGTCTATTCCATGACGCGGGCCGAGGGACCGACACGCCGCGCGGTGGCCATCGGCTCGGGGACCACGCGTTCCGCGCCCGCATTCCAGAGCGGGCTCGCCTACGCCCAGGCCTCCGCGATTCCCGCGGATGCCGGCAGCGCAACCGCCGGCGTCACAACACAGCGCACCCAGTCGCCGTACCTGCGCCTGGTGCGCAATCGAAACTTCTCGCTGCTGTGGGTCGGGCAGCTCGTCTCGCTGCTCGGCGACCGGGTCCACATCATCGCGTTGGGCGCCCTGGTCGCGGGACGCGGCACGGCCCTCGAGGTGGGCCTCGTCTTCGCGGCGACCGCCGTGCCCAGCGTGATCCTCGGCCCGCTGGCCGGCGTGCTGGTGGACCGATGGGACCGCCGCCTGACGATGATCTTCTGCGACGTCGGGCGAGCCGTCCTCGTGCTGGCCGTGCCGTTGGCCTACGAGATCCACATCGGCCTCGTCTACCTGGCCGCCTTCGTCATCGCGACCGTGACGCTCCTGTTCCGACCGGCGAAGACAGCCATCGTGCCGGCCATCGTGGGCAACCGCGACCTGGTGACGGCCAACTCGGCGATGTCCGTGCCGGAGACCGCCGCCGATCTCCTGGGCTTCCCGATCGCAGGGCTGATCGTCACGGCGCTGAGCTCGGTGATCGGCGCGGCGTTCATCCTCGACGCCGGCACCTACGTGGTCTCTGCCGTGCTCATCTGGGCCATGATCGTCCCGCGCCAGATCGAGCCGCCATCCGAACGCCTGTCCATCGGCAGCGTATGGCGCGAGATGCGCGAGGGCTTCGCCTTCCTGTGGGGCGAGGCGGCGCTGCTCTCGAACACCCTGCTGTCGACCATGGCCCAGGTGGCGGTCGGGGCGGAGATCGTGGTCAGCCTGCTGTACGCGCGCGACGTCGTCGATCGCGGGGCCGTCAGCTTCGAGCAGATCTACTCGCTGCTGCTGACGGCGATCGCGGTGGGTAGCGTCACCGCCGGTGTGGCCGTGGGCGCTCTCGGGAATCGGCTGCCCAAGGGACCGCTGGTCATCACCGGCTTCATCGGGATGGGGCTGTCGCTCATCGTGGCCGGCCTCGTTACCGATCCGATCCTGGCCATCATCGCGTTCTTCTTCACCGGTGCCATGAACATGCTCTTCATCATCCCCACCGTCACCCTGTTCCAGGAGCGGACGCCGCAGCGCCTGATGGGTCGGGTCGTGTCGAGCCGCCAGGCGCTGGTATTCGGCTCGATCGCGGCATCGATGGGCCTGTCCGGCTGGCTCGCCGGCATCCTGGGACCTGCCATGGTGCTGGGGTTGAGCGGGGCGATCTGTGCTGCCGCCGGCATCATCGGCATCGGCGTGCCGTCCATGCGCGGCGCCCGTTGAAGAGGCGATCTGCTACCCTTCGCGCGCCGTGGGACTGATCCTCGACCTGGCGGTCGCGGCCCTCGCGCTCGTCGTCATCGGCTCGCTGGCACTCCTGGCCTGGACGCTCGCCGTCGGCGCCACGCGTGCGGTGCGGGACGGACAGCGCAGGGTCTCGGCGTCCCGTTCGAGCATCGCCGAGGCCGATGAACGCATCCGATCCAGCGCCGCGCGGGCATCGGCCTCGCTCGAGGGGCTCGACGCACGAATCCGATCACTGACACCGGGAGAACGACCGACGCATGACGACCAGCAGCC
>JBDSJJ010000076.1:0-14545 GCA_039917415.1 Candidatus Limnocylindria bacterium
GCCGGCCGGCCATCGCGTTCCGCGTCGACCGCGAACAGGCGCTTCTGCTCCTCGATGATCTCGGTCGGGACGTCGTCGCGGCTCACATATTGCGGAGCCATTCCCGCCACCTGCATGGCGATCTCCCGCGCCAGCTGCTGGAAGTCCTCGGTTCGGGCAACGAAGTCCGTCTCACAGTTGAGCTCGATCAGCACGCCGAGTCGCGAACCGTGGTGGATGTAGCTCGTCACGATCCCCTCGCGGGCATCGCGTCCGGCTTTCTTGGCCGCCGTGGACAGCCCCTTCTCGCGCAGAGCCAGGACGGCCTTGTCGAAGTCGCCGCCAGACTCGGTGAGCGCGCGCTTGCAGTCCATGATCCCGGCTCCCGTCTGGTCGCGCAGGCGCTTCACGTCCTCGGGCTTGATCATCACAGTGTTCGTCATGTTCCTTCCGCCGCCGGCTACGGGCGGGGCTCCTCTTTCTTGATCAGCTCGTCGATCTGGCGCTCATGCTCCCGATCGGGGTTGTGCTCGGGCTCCCCCTCCTCGATGTGAGCCGCCCGACGGGCGCGCGCCTTGCGCTCTTCTTCCTCGTCTTCCTCGGGCTCCGGTTCGAACACCAGCGCCTCACCGGTGGCAAGCGCCGCGGTGTAGTCAGCCTCCGAACCTAGCGCGGTGTCATCGACCGGGGGCATCGCCTCCGCCTGCTCGAACTCCTCGTCGAGCTTGGCCTGCCGCTCCTGCTGCGCGACGCTGGCCGCATCGGCGACGAGCGCGCAAATCAGTCGCACCGAGCGAATCGCGTCGTCATTGGCCGGAATGACCCAATCGATGAGATCGGGATCGCAGTTCGTGTCGGTCATCGCCACGATCGGGATCTCGAGACGCCGCGCTTCGGCGACCGCGATCTCCTCGCGGTGCGGATCGACGATGAAGACGGCCCCTGGCAGTCGGCGCATCTTGCGGATGCCGCCGAGGACCGCGTTGAGCTTGTTGATCTCCTCGGTGAGCTTCGAGGCTTCCTTCTTCGTGAGGCGCTCGAACTCGCCGGCAT
Organism: Candidatus Limnocylindria bacterium; assembly: GCA_039917415.1. Lineage (GTDB taxonomy): Bacteria > Chloroflexota > Limnocylindria > QHBO01 > QHBO01 > JACDBZ01. The sequence goes on from JBDSJJ010000076.1 coordinate 1,033, forward strand.
CGCGGCGCGCCTCCAGTGCCTCGAGACGCTGGATCCGGCGCTTGATCGTGGTGAAATTCGTGAGCATCCCGCCGAGCCAGCGGGTGTTGACGAAGTGCTGGCCGGATCGGGTCGCGGCCTCGGACAGGGCGTCCTGGGCCTGCTTCTTCGTACCCACGAAGAGCACGCTGTCGCCGCGTCGGACCGTCTCCCGGACGAACTCGAGCGCAAGCTCGAGGCGTGACACGGTCTGCGCCAGGTCTATGATATGGATACCGTTCCGCTCGCCGAAGATGTAATCGCGCATCTTTGGGTTCCAGCGGCGGGTCTGGTGCCCGAAGTGGACGCCCGCTTCGAGCAGCTGCTTCATGCTTGTGGCAGCCAAGAGATAACCTCCGGTTCGTTCCTCCGCCCGACCTCGGCTCCCGAGGTCAACCTTCGCGGAGCGTAAGCTCCGTCCGAGGCACCGACGACCAGTCAGGATCAGCCGGGCGTGTGAGATGGGTCCCCGTGCGACTGCACGAGGGCCAAAGTATAGCAGACGCGGCCGCGAAGCCCGACGCGGCGTCCACGTTTCGAGACCCCTTACCCCACCACACGGTACCGAAGTACTCCCGCGCCATCCGCGGGTACCTTGACCCTCGTCAGATCGGTCCTAGCATCCGCCCGCATCGTGAGACGTGGAACCGGCCTGTTGCTCCACGCCCAACTGAACCGCAGGTGGAGGATCGACACATTGCACCGACCACGGCTGATCGCACTCCTGGCACTTCTCGCGCTCACGCTCGTTACCGGACCCATCCTCGGCAGCGTGGCACTCGCGGCGGACCCGATCGTGGTGGTCCAGTCCGGCGACACTTTGACGAGCATCGCGAAGCGTCATGACGTCGAGATCGGCACGTTGGTCAAGCTCAACGGGCTCGCCAACCCGGATCGGATCTATGCTGGCCAGCGACTCCGCATGACCGCGTCGGCCACTCCCCCAACAGCCGCGCCGCCTCCGGCACCGAAGGCAGCCGCCGCGCGTGTTCACGCCGTCCGTTCGGGCGAGCACCTGACCGGCATCGCGCGGCGCTACGGCGTGTCGATCGCGAGCATCAGCCAGGCGAATGGCATCAGCAACCCGAGCCGCATCTACGCCGGCCAGCGCCTGACGATCCCCGGCACTGCCCCCGCCGCACCGGCCGCAGCGGCTCAGTCGGTTCCCGGCTCGATGGCGGCGCTCGTGGCGAAGCGCTCCGGCGTCCGAGCCCTCATTCTCGAGGAGGCCGCTCGCTTTGGAATTCCTGGTCCGTTCGCGCTCGCGGTCGCCTGGCAGGAGTCCGGCTGGCAGCAGGGCGTCGTCAGTCACGCCGGGGCCGTGGGCGTGATGCAGCTCATGCCGGCCACCGCCGAATGGGTCGGTGATGCCATGCTGGGTTCCAGCGTGAACATCCACGACGCGCGCGCCAACGTCCGCGCCGGCGTGCGTCTCCTGGCGCACTACCTTGATCGCTACGACGGCGACCGAGCGCGGACCCTGGCGGCGTACTATCAGGGCCAGTGGGCCACCGATCACCATGGCATCTACGCGGTAAGCCGACCGTACATCGCGTCGATCGTCGAGCTTGAGCGCATCTTCGGCGGCTGAGCCTCAGCCCGACCCGATGTCGGGAATGCGCCGGGCGTTCCATCTACCCGGCACGTCCGCGGGTGCAACGAGGACGAGGTCGATCCGCGTCCCGCGATGACTGACACGGGTTGACGATCCGAAGTCGACGAGCGAGCGTCCGATGCGGGACGTGCGGCGCGCGTCAATCGACTCCGAACCGTCCCCCGCCTTCTTGCTTCGGCGCGCGCGCACCTCGATGGCCACCAGCACCTGGCCGGGGTCCAGCGCGATGAGGTCGACCTCTCCGCCGCTCAGCGTTCGGTGCCGACGCGCCACGATCCGCCAACCGCTCGTCTCGAGCCATGTGGCCACGGCCTGCTCGGCAGCCAATCCGAGCTCGTGACGTGCATCGGCCATCGGATGAAGATCTCCTCGCGGGAGGCGAGCGCATCTTCGGATCAGTCGAGCCCGAGCGACTCCTCGTCCACGATCTCCCAGTCGAAGTCGAGCGGCAGCTGCGTTCCGGCCAACAACAACCTGATCGGGGCAAACGATCGCCGATGCCATTCGCACGGCCCCTCGCTCAGCAGCGCGTCGACGTGGCGCCGCGTGCCATACCCCTTGTGACGGGAAAAGCCGTAGGCCGGATACCGGCTGTCGATCTCGTCGCAGATCCGATCCCGCGTCACCTTGGCCACGATACTGGCCGCCGCGATCGATGCGCTGATCGCATCGCCGTCGATGATGGGACGCTGCGGCAGGTCAACCTCGCGCAAGCGCAGGGCATCGATGAGCAGGTGGTCGGGCGGTTCGGCCAGCCGTCCGAGTGCTTCACGCATCGCGAGCTTTGTCGCCTGGAGGATGTTGACGCGATCGATCACGTCGACCTCGACGCAGCCGACGCCGACGTCGATCGCGCGGTCGAGGATCAGCTCGTAGAGTGCCTCGCGCCGTGCTCGGGGAAGGACCTTGGAGTCACGGATGCCCTTGATCCGATGACGCTCGGGAAGCACGACCGCTGCGGCGACAACCGGGCCGGCCAGGCAGCCCCGCCCGACCTCGTCGATGCCCGCGATGCGGTCGAACCCGGCGAGGTGCAGCTCACGCTCGTTTCGCATGTTCGCGTCGCGGATCTTGCGGCGCCGCGGAGAGCGACGCGCCGTGGCCGGTCTCGAGACGAGCCGGGTCACCGTGTCAGTTGCCTCGGCGCTCGCGGAGCGTGGCGGACTTGCCGACCCGGTCGCGGAGGAAGTAGAGCTGTGCGCGGCGCGCGACGCCATGTCGGACCACCTCGATGCGGTCGATGCGCGGTGCGTGCACCATGAAGGTGCGCTCCACGCCAACCCCGCTGGCGATACGCCGGACGGTGATGGCTCGGTTCAGGCCACCGCCGCGCATGCGCATCACGGTGCCCTCGAAGATCTGGATCCGCTCACGGGTACCCTCGACCACCTTCACCGCCACGCGGACCGTGTCGCCGGGGGCAAGCTCCGGGACGTCGGTGCGGAGCTGCTCGCGCTCGAGCTCCTTGATGGCGTTCATCGTGGGGCGACCTCATGATCGCGGGCTTACCCGCGGCTTATACGGAAATGACACACGAACGCGACCGCGCTGCGCGGCCGCGACGGCGAGGAGTATATCGCGCAGACCTTCGAGCGGCAAGGCGCCGCGCCCGTCACTCCGGCGCGAAGCCAATGCTCCGAAGGAATGCGACGTCGGCATCGTCCAGCACGATGGCCCGCAGCAGATCGGGCCGGCGCTCGTACGTACGTCGCAGGGCCTCTCGCCGGCGCCAACCATCGACCTCGCCGTGATGACCTGAGAGCAGGACGGCGGGGACGGCGAGGTCTCGGAACGTCTCGGGACGCGTGTACTGTGGGTACTCGAGGAGTCCCGATGCGAACGAATCGCCCTGGTGCGATTCCTCCTGGATCACGCCGGGCAGGAGGCGGACGACCGCGTCGACGACCACCAGGGCCGGCAGCTCGCCCCCGGTCAGCACGTAGTCGCCGATGCTCATCTCTCGGTCGACTAGGGTTCGCACCCGTTCATCGAAACCCTCGTAGCGCCCGCACACCAGCACCATGTGGTCGACCGAGGCGAGCTCGCGTGCGGTCGCATCATCGAGCCGATCGCCAGCGGGATCCATGAGCACGACGTGGGCGCCGGCTTCGCGCAGTGGCTCGATGGCGGCAAACAGGGGCTCAGGCCGCATCACCATGCCGGCGCCGCCGCCATACGGCTCGTCGTCGACCGATCGATGGCGGCCGAGGCCATGATCACGAAGATCGTGGACTACGAACTCGACCAGACCGGTCTCGGCGGCGCGGCCCATGATCGAAATCCCCAGCGGCCCAGCCACGAGATCCGGGAACATCGTGACGATGTCGATCTTCATCGGTCGCCGACGACCTCGGCGTCATCGGCTGCAATGACGATCAACCCGGCGTCGAGGTCGATGCGCAGCACGGTCGAGCGGAGCGCGGCAACGAGCCGCTCCCCCGCGGGACCCACGATCCGGTAGACCTCGTTGCCGCCGGTCCGGAAGATCTCGACCACTTCGCCAACGTGGCGGCCATCGGTCTCCTCGACGCGCAGTCCGACGAGGTCGGACCAGTAGTAGGAGCTCTCCGGGAGCGCCTGGGCGGGCGCCTCGAGGTACCGCCCGTTGAGGGCCTCGGCCGCATCGCGCGTCTCCACCCCGGTGAAGTGCAGCACCATCCCCCGTCCGCCGGTCTCGATTCGGGCGATCGTCATCGGGACGGAGTCACCCTCGAGAAAGACCTCGGCGCCGGGAGTGAGCCGTTCAGGCCAGTCCGTGAGCACCTCGACCCGGATGGCACCGGCCAGGCCCTTGGCACCCAGGATCCTGGCCACCGCCAGGTGACGTTCAGTCGGCGTCGGAGACGATCTCGAGCTCGACGTGGCGTCCGTCCTTGGTGGCCATCACCTTGAGCAGGCTGCGAATGGCGTTGGCGATCCGGCCGTCACGGCCGATCACGCGACCCATGTCCTCCTGGTCGACCCCAAGGGTGAGGACGGTCTCGTCCCCATCCTCGTCAACCTCGACCCAGACGGCGTCCGGCTTGTCGACGAGTCCGCGTGCCACGTACTCCAGGAAGGCCTTCACGCTTCGGCCTTATCGCTATCGGTGGCATCGGGTGCGGGAGCGTCGCCGGTCACAGCGTCGGCGGTCACAGTCTCGGCCCCGGTCCCGTCGGCCTCGGGTGCAGTGGCCTCGGAGGCGTCAGGCTCTGCCGCAGGCTCCACTGCCTCGGGCTCCGGAGCGGGTGCGGCATCGGCTTCGGCGGCCGCGGCGGCCTTGGCCTTGGCCTTTGCGCTCTGCTTGGGCTTCGTGGCCTTCGTGGCGCGCTTCGGCTTCTCCGTCGCCGGCTCGAGCGTCGCCTTCTCGGCCTGGCGCATGAGCTTGCTGACTGTCTCGGATGGCTGCGCGCCCTTGCCGATCCAGGCCTGGATCCTCTCCGTCTCGAGATGGACCGTGGCGGGCTCGGTGAGCGGATCGTAGTAGCCCAGGATCTCGAGTGCGCGCCCGTCGCGCGCGCGCCGCTTGTCGATGGCGACGACCCGGTAGGACGGGCGCTTGGTGGCGCCTACCCGGGTCAGTCGAATGCGAACTGCCAAGTGGTGGATACCTCTGTGTGGGTTGCTACTGGTTCAATATCCGGTGGCTCACGGCTCGTCGACCGTCAGCACCGCGTGAAAATCGATCTCGTCGTCGCGGGACGGAGCGGTGAAGACGAACGTCCCTATCCGGGACAGGATATCGCGCGCGTCGGCCGGGAGCGCGACCGTGCCTCCCATGAGCTCGATTGCCGCACCGACGTCCACGAATGCCTCGTTCCCGGCTCGGGTGCCGGCCACCTCGAATGCGCCGATGTACGAATCGCTGCCCGCGAGCGTTTCGCCACTCGCGTGCGCATCCAGAGAGGCGATCACGTCCTCGACGGACGCGCCGATGATGATGATGCCATCCCGAACGGCGAATGCGACGTCCACGACGTCGGGGATGCTGACCACGGTGATCTCATCGCCCTCGTGCTGCTCCATCCGGGTGGATCCGCCGATGACGCCGAGCCGCTCCACGACACGCCGCAGGGCTTCCTCCCCGGCCTCCGGATCCTCGGGCCGCAGCAGAATCTGGCCGCGAGGAAGTTCCCCGTCGAGGCCGGCCAGCGCCACGCCGACCTCGCGATCCAATAGCGGCAAGAGATCCGCGTCGATGTCGATGCCAAGGCCGAATGCGGCGAGCGCACGGATCGAGTCCAGCGCTCCGATGACTTCCTGGCCCTCGGGCATCTCGCCGGCGGCCTCCTCCGCGTCCTCGAGTGTCTGGCGCAGGCCGAAGACGATCAGTTCGGCGACCGTGTCACGCGGCATCCAGTCGACGAGGCTCGAGGGCTCGCCGCCCAGCCCGAAGCCGGCGGTGGCCGATGACGCGGCTCCGGCCACGTCAAACGGGGCGCGGCCGCTGAGTCGCAGGCCGTCCCGCTCGGCGACGAGGGCAGCACCGGCCGTGCTGAGCGCCGAAAGCTGCTCGTCAGTGTCGGTGGCCTCCCCGATGGCGGCCAGGTCGACGAACATGCTGGCGAGGTGGTCGGCGGGAAGATCCGCCATCGTGCCGCGGAAGTCGTCTCGTCCGACGAGGGCCGCCGCTCCGGCATTGACGTCCACGACGGCCTCGATCGACGAGGCGGACTCGCCGATCACGAGCAGGCCATCGACGAAAGCGTAGGCGGCCTCGTCCGCGACGTGGATCTCGGCGCCCCGGTAATCGACCGGAGCGGTCGGCGCGCCAGCGCGCCCGGCGAGATCGGCGAGGGCTGTTCGCGCGGCATCCATGTCCTTGATATCGACGATGGCCACCATGACCGGATCCGGGTCGCCGGCCCAGCCGGCCACCGCGACCTGGTTGCCGAGCCACGGCTTGACCTCGGACGCGTAGTCGACGTCCAGTCCGGCCGACGTCAGGAGGTTCGCGACGACCTGGTCGACCTTGTCGTCAAGCGATGCCTCGTCCGCGAAGCCCGGGAGCCGTCCGATCAGTCCGCCCAGGTTCATCTGCTGCCCTGCCGATGGCTGCAGATAGACATTCGCATAGAACGCGGTCTCGGCGGGGGCCAACGCGGCCGCCCGATCGGTTGTTGCCGAGAAGAACAGCAGGTAGCCGGCGAGGAACGTGGCGCCCGTAAGCCCAATGAGCGTAACGAGCGCGACGACGAAACGATGCATTCGGCCCCTCAGCGCCCGAGCAGGGCGCCGAGGCCCCCGCCCATGCGCGGCATCTTCCCGCCGCTGAACATCTTCATCATCTTCTGCATCTCGACGAACTGCTTGAGCAGCCGATTCACATCCGCGGTGCTCGTGCCGCTGCCCACGGCGATACGCCGCCGCCGGCTGGCCTTGATGACGTCCGGTCGTCGACGCTCGTCGGGAGTCATCGAGTCGATGATCGCTTCGATCCGCCTCATCTGCCCCGAGTCGACCGCCTCCTGGGCGGCCCCGGCCATTTCGCCCGCACCCGGGACCATCTGCAGCAGCTGTCCGATGGGACCCATCTTCTTGATCTGGTTCAGCTGGGTCCGGAAGTCCTCAAGCGTGAAGCGGTTCTCCATCATCCGCGTCGCAGCAGCCTCGGCCTCCGCCTGGTCGACACTCTCCTGCACCCGCTCGACGAAGCTCAGGATGTCGCCCATGCCGAGGATGCGCTGCGCCAGGCGGTCCGGGTGGAAGACCTCGAGGCCATCGGTCCGCTCCCCCGTCCCGAGGAAAGCGATGGGGAGCCCGGTTGCCGCGCGGATGCTGAGCGCCGCGCCACCCCGCGCGTCGCCGTCCATCTTCGTTAGGATGAGGCCGGTGACCGGAAGGCGGGCGTGGAAGGCTTCGGCGACCTTCACCGACTCCTGTCCCGTCATCGCATCGACCACGAGCAGGGTCTCGGACGGCGTCACGCTGCCGACGATCCGCACCAGCTCGTCCATCATTGGCTCGTCGACGTGGAGGCGGCCCGCGGTATCGAGAATCATGACATCAGCGCCGCGCTGACGTGCCACATCCAGCCCGGATCGCGCCACCTCGAGCGCCGGGGTCCCGACCGGGCGCGTGTGGACCTCGACCCCGATCTGGTCGCCGAGCTGGACCAGCTGGTCGACGGCGGCGGGGCGGTACACGTCCGCCGCGACGAGCAACGGCCTCTTGCCTTCCTTTCGAAGACGGACAGCGAGTTTGGCCGCCGATGTCGTCTTTCCCGATCCCTGGAGCCCGACCATCATCAGGACGGCGGGCGACGCATCGAGCGCGAGGTGGTGGCGTGCCCCACCGAGGACCTCGACCAGCTCCTCATGCACGATCTTCACGATCTGCTGGCCCGGATTCAGGCCTGTGAGCAGATCGGCGCCAACCGCCCGCTCGCGGATGAGCGCCACGAAATGCTTGACGACGCGGAAGTTCACATCGGCTTCGAGCAGGGCAAGCCGAATCTCGCGCAGGGCGACATCGAGGTCGGCTTCGCTGATGCGGGCCTTGCCGCGAAGGCGCTCGGTGATGCCCTGCAGGCGCGTTGAGAGAGACTCGAACATGAATCGACCGGTACGGGATCAGGGTCCGGCGACTGGTGGCCGGCAAACGGCTGCCCATTCTACGGGCCACCGCGCACGGCGGCAACGGAGCCCTATTAGGCGAACAGCCACTCCACGAAGGCCTCGGGATCGAACGGGGCGAGCGCGTCGATCTCCTCGCCGATTCCCGCGAACAGGATGGGAACGCCCAATCGCTCGGCCACGGCCAGCGCCACGCCGCCCTTCGCGGTGCCGTCGAGCTTGGTGAGCACGATGCCGGTGACCCCGACCTCCCGACTGAAGCCCTCGGCCTGCAGCAGCCCGTTCTGGCCGGTCGTCGCATCGAGGACGAGGAGAACATGACGCGGCTGCCCCGGAAGTCGCTTCTCGATGACGCGGTGGATCTTCGCCAGCTCATCCATGAGCTGCTGCTTGTTCTGGAGCCGGCCTGCGGTGTCGACCAGGACGGCGTCGAGCCCGCGAGAGATGGCGGCCTCGACCGCGTCGAACGCGACGGCACCAGGGTCGGCTCCGGCCCGCTGGGCGATCACCGCGACCCCGAGCTGCTCACCCCAGATCCTCAGCTGTTCGACCGCGGCCGCTCGGAACGTGTCGGCCGCGGCCAAGGCCACCGTATGGCCCTCGGCCAGGAGTCGCGCCGCCAGCTTCGCGATCGAGGTCGTCTTGCCCGTTCCGTTGACGCCGACGAACAGGATGACCGCGGGAGCCGTACCGAGCTCGAATCCGCCCGACCCGACGCCGGCAAGCCGGTCGCGGATGACCGTCGCCAGGGCGCGCCGCGCGTCTTCGCCGGTCCGGCCACCAGCTGCCTCCATCTGCGAGCGAGCCGCGTCCACCAGCTCAAGGGTGGTCGGCGCCCCGACATCGGCTCCGATGAGTGCCTCCGTGACGTCATCCCAGGTTGCTTCGGTGGCCGGCTCGCCCGCCCCGAGGATCGATCGCAGGCGCGCGCCGAAACCCGACGGCCGCGCGCGGAGGCCCATGCCACGCGGCTCGCGACTCGGACGGGCCATGGTCGTGAGGGCTGGCACCGGATCCGCGCGTTCGACGATCTCCGCGTCTTCGGGTGGTGCGTCGCGCCGCCGCCAGAACATCAGGCACTCACCTCGGCCGGGACGTCGGCGAGGCGCAGCGACAGCACGCGGCTGACGGCCGCGTCGGTCATCGTCACGCCGTAGATCGTGTCGGCGACCTCGATCGTCGCGCGGTTGTGGGTGATGACGACGAAATCGATCGACTCCGACAGCTTGCCGAGTGCGTGGGCGAAACGCCCGATGTTCGCCTCGTCGAGCGCCGCGTCGACCTCGTCGAGGATGCAGAACGGCACGGGATTCACGGTGAGCATCGCGAACAGCAATGCCACCCCGGTGAGCGCTCGCTCCCCACCGGACAGCATCGCGAGCCGCTGGAGTCGCTTCCCGGGTGGACGCACCACGATCTCGATTCCGCCCGGCGCATCCCCGTCCGTCTCGTCGCCCATCTGGAGCGACCCCGATCCACCGGCAAACAGGAGCTGGCAGTACTCGTCGAACCGCTCCGCGATGGAAGTGAAGGCCGTGTCGAACTGCGCGGCGATCTCGCTGTCCAGCGTTGCGATGAGCTCTTCGGTCGACGCGATCGCGCCGCGCAGGTCCGCGTCCTGGCTCGTCATGTCGTCGAGTCGTGCCGCCAGCTCACGGTGCTCCTCGACCGCGAACGGGTTCACCGAGCCGATCTGAGACAGTGTTCGTCGCACGCGCCTGAGCTCGACCTCGATCGCGGCATCGTCGAGGCCGGCAATGTCCTCGCTCGTGGGGTCCTGGGTTTCGTCGACGGGCGGCAGCCCCTCGAGCGCCATCTCCCGCTCGCGGAGAAGGCCGGCCAGCGCCTCGTCACGGCGCGAGGCTTCAATCGCCGCGCCCTGCATTGCCCGCTCCAGACGGCCGAGCTCGTCTCGCGAGCCTCCCTGCTCCCCTTCGAGCTCGACCAGATCGGCGCGCTTCGCCAGTCGCGCCTTCTCCGCTTCCGCATGATCCGCATCCGCTGCTCGCTGTCGGGCGCGTGCCGCCTCCAGCGGAGCGGACGCCGCCGCTCGCTCGTCGTCAATGGTCGCCATCGACACGAGCGCCTCGGGAATGGCATCTCGCAGTTGCGCGACGCGGGCCTCGAGGTTCGCGCGCTCGCTTCGCATGCCCGCGGTCCGTGACTCGATCTCCTCGGCCGCTCGGCGCGTTCGGGTCCACTCGTCTCGAGCGCTGTCGCGTCGTGCCGACAGCTCATCACGCCGCGCGCGAGCCGCGTCGGCCGCGACCTGCCGGCGATCAAGATCGGCGTCGTCCGTCGTCGCGACATCCTCAGCGGCCGCAGCTCCCGAGGTTGCGGATCCCGCGACCAAGTCGGCCTGCAGGCGTGCGACACGTGCTTCGGCCCGCTGAAGCTCCGCATCGCTTGCGGCACGGGATTCTCGGGCGACGCGGATCGCCCGTTCGGTCTCGTCATGCGCCTCGCGCGCCGACAGGTGGCCACTCCGCGCTTCGCGGAGATGCTCGGCCGCCTCGTGCGCATCCGCCTGCGCCGCGCGGAAGGCGCGCTCGAGATCGGCGACAGCCTCACCCACCTCGCGACGGCGGAGGTGAGCTCGTGCGGCTGCCCCGCCGGGAGGATCGCCCCGGCCCCGCAGGATCACGCCCCGCGCGTCTCCCAAGTCGCCGGCTTCGGTCACCGCCGCCCACCCAACGGGCAGCCGCCGCCATCCATCGAGCAGCGACGTGAGATCGGGCGCCAGCACGGTCCGGGCGATCGCACGCGGCCCCCCAAACAGGCCGATCCATTCGCCGAGCGTGCGTTTGGCACCCACCGCCGCGAGGGCCTCGGCTCGACCGTCGCTGGCGTCGTCGCCGGCGGGCGCAAGCAACCGCGCCGCTCCACGTGCATCGGCGATCTGCGCCCGCGGATCCTCGTCCGACCACAGCAGCGCGCTGTCGAGCTCGCCTCCAACGACGGCTTCGATCGCAGGCCACGAGGCTTCGGGAGCCGACACGGCGTCGAGCAGCGTGGCCCACCCGGCGGATGCCAGCCGGCGACCGAGGCGCGCGCCGCTGTCGTGCGGCGCGGCAAGGGCGTCGAGCTCTGCGCGCGTCGCCTGCAGGCGTTCCGTGAGCTCAATGACGGTCCCACGCGTCGTATCGGCGGCTTCCTGGACGGAGTCGCGGGCCGCGCCGAGATGCTCGAGCACGCGCATGGATTCGGCGGCGGCTGCTTCGGCCTGCTTCGCGGTGACGGCCGTCTGCGTGGCAGCGGCCCGCGCTGCCGAGACGGCTTCCTCTGCCGCACCGAGCTCGCCCGTGAGGTGCTGGCGACGGGCGCCGTCGCGCGCAGCTTCCTCCGATGCGCGCGCCCGACGCGCGATGAGGTCGCTGTGCCTGGCCCGCAGCTCAGAGACGGCCTGCTCAGCGGCGACCAGTGCGTCGTCGGCAGCCGCGAGCTCCCCCACCGCCGAGCGCCAAGCGGTCTCCGCGGCCGCGGCGGCGGCGATCGCCGGCTCAACCGTACCCCCCGGCCCGCGTTGATCGATCGATGCCAATGCCTCCTCGGCGGCGGCAAGGTCACGCTCCTGCCGCTCGATGGTCGTGATGAGCTCACGAGCACGAGCGACCAAGGTCTCGGTACGTCCCTCGAGCCGGATTGCCTCCTCGCGTGCCTGCTGCCGACGATCCGCGCCTTCGCGCGAGGCTTCCTCCGCCGCCCAGTAGCGCGCCTCGGCGGCAGCAACCGCCGCGCGGCCGGCATCCTGCGCTTCGCGGTAGGCGCCGAGGGCAGCCTCGGCTGCCGCCTCGCGGCGCCGCGCATCGCCGAGCGTGGCGCGCGCCGCCCCCTCGCGACGCTGGATACTCGTGGTCACCAACGACCGTGCCCGTGATCCCAGCGTGTCGTGCTGTTGCTGGTGCTCCGCCTGGAGCGCGAGCCGTCGCACCTGGGGCTTGAGCTCGGCGATGAGGTCGCTGACCCGGGTCAGATTGTCCAGCGCGCGCGCCAGGCGCCCGGACGCCTCGTTCCGCTTGACCTGGAGACCCTTGACGCCGGCCGCCTCCTCGAACAGCTGGCGACGCTCCTCGGGGCGCAGTGAGAGCGCCGCATCGACGGTCCCCTGTCCCACGACGACGAGCTCGTTGGCGCCGAGCCTGCCTTCCCCGAGCAGCTCGACGACGTCACGCAACCGAGCGCGGGCGCCGTTGATCAGGTACTCGCCCTCTCCCGACCGATAAGCTCGCCGGCCGATCGAGACCTCGCTGAATTCAATGGGTAGCCAGCCATCGGCATTGTCCAGGGTGAGGCTGGCCTCGGCCATGCCCTGGGGCTTGCGCTGCTCGGATCCGCCGAAGATCACGTCGTCGGCGCGGCGGGTGCGGAGCGAGCGGTTCGACTGCTCGCCGAGCACCCAGCGGACCGCATCGGCCATGTTGCTCTTGCCGGACCCGTTCGGCCCGATGACCGCGTTGACCCCCGGCTCGAACACGAACCGCGTCTGGTCCGCGAACGACTTGAACCCGTGAAGGCGCAGCTCTTTGAGGCGACTCACGAGGTCGCCGGCCGGAGGGGCGCCTCGGGCAGCTCGACGAGCTCGGCCATCGCCGCCTGGGCCGCATTTTCCTCGGCGCGCTGGCGGCTCGTCCCAATTCCGGTCCCCAGCACAGTCTCGCCGACGACCGCGGCCACGCGGAACACCTGGTCGTGCGGCGGCCCGCTGGTCTCGATGACCTGGTACGAAGGCTTCGTCCCCCGGTAGCGCTGGCTCCATTCCTGGAGCAGCGACTTCGACGATTTCGGGGGCCCGGAGATGGCGGCGAGCGCCTCCACGCGCGGCGCAAACAAGCGGGTCAGGGCGGCGTCGGTGCGCTCCATGCCCTCGGTCAGCGACAGCGCGCCGGCGAGGGCCTCGAAGCAGCCGGCCAGGACCGAGGGGCGGGTGGCGCCACCGGCATCGGCCTCACCGCGGCCGAGTAGAAGGTGCCGATTGAGGCCGATGTCGAGCGCCATGTCGGCCAGCGCCTCGCGGTTCACCAGCGCAGCTCGGCGCGCCGTGAGGAACCCCTCATCCTCGTCTGGATAGTGCTCGTAGAGCACACGGCTGACCGTCATCCCGATCACCGCGTCGCCGTAGAATTCCAGCCGCTCGTTGTGCCCGGGCGCGACGTCAGGATTCTCGTTGAAGTACGAGCTGTGGACGAAGGCCTGACGAAAGAGCTCCTGCTCCTCCAGGACGATGCCGAGATGGGCGCTGAGCTCGTCGAGCGGCGGGGCAACCATGGGCGAACCCGTCTACTGCTGATGCTCCTCGATGAAATCGACGGCGTCCTGGACCTTCTGG
>JBDSJJ010000077.1:0-4724 GCA_039917415.1 Candidatus Limnocylindria bacterium
CCACCGCGTCCCCGTACAGGACGCCGATCGCGAGCAGCGTCGTCGCGCAGGCGATGATCGCCCACGTCGCGGCGACCATGACCCAGTCGGCGAGGCTGCGCTGCAGGACGACGCGCAGCGGGGCCAACGGACCCTCGAGCATCCAGGTCCTCCCTCTCTGTCTGTAGTAGCCACGCCGCGGCGAATCGGTTCACCGTTGTCGGGTCGCACCGTGCATCGTAGTCAGGCGCTGGCCAGCATCAGCATCGCGAGGGTGACCATACACGCACGCCAGCCCGTGTCGGCCTAGCTCGATGGGGTCTGGATCGCGTTGGACTTCGCGTTGCGTTACGCGAACCGTGCTCGGTCGCTGGTCGTCGTGCCGGGAGGCATCAGCGGCTGGAAGCCGCCCGAATGGATGATGGACGGCTGGCATGAATTCGAGGCGCACTCAAGACCGGCCATATCACCAAGGTGGTCAGACGATCATGGCCTTCCCACCGATGCGAGCGCTCGCGAGACGACCCGCGCTCCGAAGCCAGATAGAGATGATCAAGCAGCACCGATGGGCGGACGACCGGGATGGGGCTCGGCTCTGTGCGATGACGGTGCGCGGAATGAGAGAGCCGCCCGGTGGACCGGGCGGCTCTCGGTAGCTCAGCGCTGGCAGAGAATCAGCTTCCGGGGATATGCATCAGCAGCAGCTGACCATCCTCGCGCCGTTCCTTGTACTGCTGCGTCGCACCGCTGATCGGCGCGGTGTAGGTGAGGGTCTCCGTCCCCTCCGACTCGTTGATGTGCGACTGCACGTCGAGCGCCCACCAACCGGCGCCGAAGATGTCGGACACATCCACGATGCCGCTGGTCTCGGCCGACGGCTGGTTGGCGGTGGCCACGTGCGTCCACGTGGGGGCGGCGAGGTCGAGGTCGTAGCGCCAGATCTTGGCGTTCGACGTGTCCTCCTGGACCATGATGCTGTTGTGCCCGACATCCATGTTGTCCGGGCTTCGCATCCCGATGTCGGCGGCGTCGACCAGGATCGTCAGCGCATCGACGATCCGCGGGTCCTGGGCGTTGAGCACCATCTTGAAGACGCGACCGTTCGTGCTCACGCCGCCCGAACTCAGACGCGTCAGCCGACCGGTTGCCGGATCTTCGGCCAGGCGGGACGTGCCAGTATCGGTGAAGTACACCGTGCGCGGGTCATCCGGGTCGTAGGCGAGGTCCTCGACACGGACGAACTGGAACACGTTGTTCTCGTTCGACCAGTTCTCGAGGGCCTGCTGCGGCGGCTCGTCGGTCAGGCCGCGCGCGATGTCGGTCGGCACGTGGATGAACCGGCCGCTGAACTCGTCGCCCGCGGTGATCTCGAGGTAGTCATTGGCATCGTTGAACGGATCGGCCGGGTCGACCGCACCGTCCTGGGTCGCCGTGACCTGGAAGGCCCACAGCTGGCCCTTATCTGACATCACCTGCGCCGCGTCGTTCGCCGTGTGCAGATAGAGCTGCGAGGACGGGGCGCTGAACGTGTCGTCGCCGGACAGCGAGACGGTCTTCTTCCAGCCACCCGGCACGATGACCGTGTTCTCGTGGTTGTGGCGTCCCATGCGCGAGAGGGTCGTCACCTCTTCCGTCGACGTGTTCAGCGCAGCCGCGTAGCCACCCTGCCGGTACGGAGCGATCGCCGGGTCGGAGCCGTACGGCGCACCCGCCGGAACGGGAACGATGTCGTTCGTTTCCTCGTTGACGAAGAAGGTGTAGTCGCTGAAGCCGTGGTCCGGGCCGGCCATGAAGGCCGAGCAGAACCGGAGGAAGCCGAGGTCCGGTGAAAGTGCGACATCGAGGCCGACGACCTGCTTCGCAGTGACGTCGACGGTCACGCGTGAGACCGACGAATCCTGGAAGTCCGCGAAGCCGCTGAACGGCACATGGGACTGCTCGTGCGCAACGTACAGATCGACGGTGCCAGAGCCGGGGACGTAGCCGATGCCGTCCGGGATACCCTCGAAGGTCACACCGTGATACTCGTCTCCGCTGTTGATCAGCGGCACGATCTGCCCGCCGGCAGCAGCAGCCGTGAGATCGACATAGGGCGCCGGGTTCGCGAAGGCGTGGTTCCCGAGCGAGGCTGCGGGAAGCGCGAGCGCCAGCGCCAGCGCCAGCACCGACACCAACGCGGTCACGCGCCCCCTGCGTCGGCTGGTTGAGCGAAAGTTCATCCGAGAAATCTCCTCCTGGGTCTGAGAAGGTCCGCAACCACGGCCCGCGGGATGTGCGGTCCGGTGCGGAACGTGTGAGATCTCCATAGTGCGCCGATCTCCGGCGCCGTGCCACTCGTGCCGGCCCTTGCGTGGTGCATTGGGTCACCACGACCAACGTTTTGTCAGGCGGGCGGTGGGTACTTCATGCCGGTGCCAGTGTTGAACAGGACGACCCGCTCCGAACCTTGGAGGAAGCCCGAGTCGCGCAGGTGCGCGAGGGCCGCGAACGTGGCCGCCCCCTCGGGCGCGGCATTGATACCCGACAGCCGGCCCATCACACGCTGCGCATCAACGATCTCCTCGTCGGTGACACTCACAGCGGTCCCGTGGCTGTCCCGGACGGCCCGCAGGATGAGGTAGTCGCCGATGGCCGCCGGCACCCGGATGCCGGACGCGATTGTCCGCGCGTCGGCCCACGGTTCGGCGTGCTCGGTGCCGGACTCGAAGGCGCGCACGATCGGCGCACAGCCATCGGACTGCACGACGACCATTCGTGGGCGCCGGGACCCGATCCAGCCGAGCTGCTCCAGTTCGGCCCAGGCCTTCCACATGCCGACGATGCCGGTGCCGCCGCCGGTCGGGTAGACGACAACGTCGGGACACCACGCGTCCCCCCAACCCCCGTCCTCGGCCAGCTCGATGCCCATGGTCTTCTTGCCCTCGACCCGATACGGCTCCTTGAGCGTCGAGAGGTCGAACCATCCCGCGACCGCCGCGCGCTCACGAATCAGGCGGCCGGCGGCGTCGATCAGGCCGTCGACCAGGATCAGCTCGGCGCCATAGAGAGCTACCTCCTGCTGATTGATGATCGGTGCGTCACGTGGCATGGCGACGTGGCAGCCGATTCCATGCGCGGCGGCGTACGCCGCGGCCGCGCCGCCGGCGTTCCCCGCTGAGGGAAGCGCGACCTCGCGGATGCCCAGCTCCGCGGCCCGTGCGACGGCCACCGCCAGGCCACGGGCCTTGAAGGACCCCGTCGGGTTCCCGCCCTCATCCTTGACGAGGAGCTCACCGGCCTGCATCCCGGCCACATCGCGGGCCGCGAGTCCCAGCCGAAGCAGAGGCGTTTTCCCTTCGCCGAGGGTGACGGCGAATCGCTCGTCCCGGATCGGCAGGAGCTCCCGGTAGCGCCACAGGGTGTCAGGCCGACCGCTGAAATCGGGCACCGGCATCGCGGAGCGCATCGCATCGAGGTCATAGCGCGCGAACAGCACCTTGCCGCAGGTATCACAGACTCCTGCCGGCTCGTCGGCCGGAGCGACAGCGCCGCACATCGTGCAGGCAAGATCGACGAGTCGCGAGCCCTGGCTCACCCGTGATGCCACTCGGATGCGTCGCTATCCGCCGGGGACAGGCCGAGCACGTCACCATCCGTGGTCACGCCGAGGCCCTGCACGGTGCGATTGGCGTAGGCGAAGTAGGCGGCGACCTGGTTCACCTCGAGGATCTCGCCATCGTCGAGGCCGGCGGCGCGCAGCCGATCCAGGTCGTCGGGCGTGACCTCGGCGGGCTCCAGGGTCAGGCGTCGGGCGTAGGCCAACATCGCGAACTGGCGAGGGTCGAAGGCGTCCGGCTCATCGGCCTCAAGGGAGGCGCGGATGGCATCGGCGCGCTCGTCATCGGCGAGGAGGCGGCGGAGACCGGCGAAGTGGTGCTCGACGCAGTAGTCGCAGCTGTTGAGCATGCTCACGTAGACGCCGATGACCTCGAGCCACCACGTCGGCAACGTGTTCCCGCTGTGGTGGAGCACGTTCTTGTACAGCGCCATGTGGCCCTCGAGAGTGTGAGGCCGGAGGCTGTGCACCGTGAGGATGTTGTCGAGCTCGCCGCGGGGGCCCTTGATCCGATCGTATATGGCGCGGAGGCGCCCCGTGGAAGCCTCATATCCGATGCGCTCGATCCAACTCATGCGCCGATGCTAGCGCCCTACCATGACCGCCATGCCGCTCCCCCGCCGTCCGTACATTGCGGTCGAGTTGACTGACGAGGAGCGGTCGGCCGCGTCGGAGCGATTCCTGGCGACCATGCAGCGTCGGCGCTCGATCCGCGAGTTTGCCCCGACCCCGGTTCCGCGCGACCTCGTCATGAGCGCGATCCGGGCCGCCGCGCTGGCGCCCAGCGGGGCGAATCAGCAGCCATGGACCTTCGTGCTCATCGGCGCCGAGCCCGAGCTGCGCGCGCGCATCCGCGAAGCGGCCGAGGCCGAGGAGCGCGAGGGTTATGGCCATCGGATGTCACGCGAGTGGCTGGAGGCGCTCGAGCCACTCGGCACCGATTGGCACAAGCCGCACCTCACCGACGCACCGTGGCTGATCGTGGTGTTCGAGCATGCATACGGGGTGCGGCCGGACGGATCCGGCAAGGTCAAGCACTACTACGTGCGCGAATCGGTCGGGATCGCGGTCGGGTTTCTTCTTGCCTCGCTCACGCATGCCGGCGTTGCGACACTGACTCATACGCCGAGCCCGATGGGATTCCTCTCCG
>JBDSJJ010000078.1:0-4125 GCA_039917415.1 Candidatus Limnocylindria bacterium
AGCTGGGCCATCGGTGAGGAGCGCTACGACCGCCTCCTTCGCGAGCGGGAAGGACTGGCCTACGGCGCTCGGGAGCTGCGCCGGCGCGGGGAGCAGGAGTACGCCGCGCTCGAAGAGGAGATGCGCGGACTGACCAAGACCATCGCCGGCCATGACGACTGGCGACGCCTGGTCGACGAGCTGGTGCTCGATGCGCCACCGACGCCGGAGGCCATGCGCGAGGAGTACACCGACTGGACCGAGCGGGCTCGGATCTTCCTGCGCGAGCGGGAGCTCGTCACCCTGCCGCGCGGCGAGCGGTGTGAGGTCGTCCCGGCTCCCGAGTTTGCCCGCGAGCTGCTGGCCGTTGCCTTCTACGTCGACCCGCCGGCCCTGGCCGGTGGCCCGCCGGTCGGCCACTTCTTCGTGCCCTACCCACCGACCGGCGCCAGCCCCGAAGCCGTCGCCGACCGCCTGCAGGCCAACAGCCGGCTCGGCATTCCGACCACCTCGGTGCACGAGGCCTATCCCGGCCACCACTGGCATCTCGTGATGAGCAAGTCGAACCCGAGCCGGCTGCGCCAGACGTTTCGGACGCCGTTTTTCAGCGAGGGATGGGCGCTCTACGCCGAACGCATGATGCGCGAGCAGGGCTTCTTCACCGACCTGAGCCACGAGATGAACCAGTACGAGGCCACGATCTTCCGGGCCGCCCGCATCGTGGTCGACACGAGCCTCCACATGGGGGAGATGAGCTGGGACGAAGCGGTCGCGTTCATGACGGCGAAGACCGGCCTGACCGAGCCCACCGCCCGGGCGGAGGTCACCCGCTACTGCGCGTGGCCCACGCAGGCCAGCTCGTATCTGACCGGCAGCCTGGAGATCGCCCGTATCCGCGAGGCCTTCTTCGCGAAGCGTGGCTCATCCGACACCGATGCACTGCGCGCCTTCCACGACGGCATCACGTCGTCCGGCGGTCTGCCCATCGCACTGGCCGAACGCGCGGTCATGGCCCTGGCCTGACCGAGGGGTGGAGTCCGGGGGCGAACGCCGACCCGCCTGACAACTGCTCCTGTCGCACGCATTAGCGGGCTGGCTGCCACCCCCGGCCCGACGCTTGAGCGTGAGCCGGTGCCTTGAAGCCGCTCACCGGCAGCTAACGCGAGTCACGACGGCAATTGGCGAGACGGCGTCGTCCATCTGGTCAACCGCGCATCTCCGCAGCGCATGTCAACTCGGCGTCGCGGCGGGCGCTCTACACGGTGGGCAATCGGTCCGATACGGCCATCACGCCTGAGGACGAGCCATTCTGGCGGGTGACATCAGGGCATTTCGGAGATGCCTTCGAGCCACTCACGCGTCTGGGGGTCGAGGCTGACGAGGCGGAGACCCGGATGGTTCGCCAAACCGGAGTGATCGCGGTCGGCGAGATCGAGCGCGGACTGCGCCCAGGAGGCTGCCGCTCGATGGTCATCAAGCGCCGACGCGACGCGCGCAGCAGTGAGGCAGGTCTCGAAGTGAGCGCTGAGGATCTCCGGCGGGTCGCCGGCGCGCTGTTCGAGCAGCACTCGAGTTTGCCGCAGGGCGTCGTGGTTCCCGCGAGCCAGCGCCACCTGTGCCAGCCACGCCTCCTCCAAGCCGGACGTGCCGCTTCCGTTCTTCCCGGAGATCCGGGAGCGCCTGCCGGAGGTTTGCCTCCGCTTCATCCAAGCGGCCATCTCCGAGGGCGGCTCGCCCGAGCATCGACAGGGCCATCACCTTCTCGAAGTCGGGGCATCGGCTGACTCGGCCATCTCGATCGGCAGTGGCTGACCCGCGATTCCCTTGTCGGGATCCCCGGTCCTCAGCAACGCCTCTGCCTTGATGCGCCTGTATTGGATGCGATTGTGCGGGCGCGAGCGAGCCAGTCGGTCGCGGAAGTCGCGCTCTGCGGCCTGATCCCAGTCAGGTGATCGAAACCACTAGGTCGGTCTCAGGAGCCTCATCGGCGCAGGCGATCGGTGATCTCGAAGAACTCGTAGAAGTGGTTGAGATCCTCGTGGGCCCACGTCCGATCGGGCAGGAGCGGGAGATCGGTGCCGAAGCGCGCGTTGAAGATGAGACGGAACGTGTTCACCGGCGTGATCGAGTCGTGGAAGCCCTCGGCGTCGAGATCGGCATCCGGCACGCGCATAGCGAACAGGATCCCGAACTTCTCCTCGAGCTCGGTGTCGGTGGCGTCGCGCCACGTGAAGCCCCACTCATCGGCGCGATAGCGGACGGGAAACGGCCCCTCGTCGGACTGCAGCATGATGACCGCATCGGGTCCGGACTCGGCAAGGATGCGGTCGACCAGGCTCAGCATCTGGTCGTTCGCGAAGTTCAGCTGGCGCCGGTAGCTCTCGGGCTGACCCTGCTCGGCCACCTGCTCGCGATTCATGAATGAGCCGTCGCTGTCGAAGACATACGGATCGTGGGGAATCAGCAGATGGGCGAAGACGAACTTCGGCCCGGGCACACCCGGGATCTCGTTGAGCCGATCGAGTGCGTACTGCGTGTGCTCGCGCAGGACCCGCCAGTCCCACGGGTCGGTCGGCGCCACCCCCGGCTCGGAGAGCGCGCGCAGGATCGTGGTCTGCGCCAGTGCGGTGCTGAACTCGTCCTGGCCTTCGTAATGGAACGTGCGGTCCGCGTCGACATTGGTGATGGACGGCGGCCACCAGTTCGAGACGTGAAGGTAGCGGTAGCCGAGCTCCTTGAGCGCCGATGGCACGGCCAGGTGCTCGCGCAGCTTCCGTTGGATCGGCTCCCGATCCTTGCCGCTGGATGCCTCGGCGCCAAGCGCCTCGGCGTCGAGGTAGTCGATATTGAGCGAGCTGGCCAGCGATAGCGGGGTCTTGATGTAGTTGCTGTGGGCGTGGCGAGCCACCCGGAATCCGCGCGACTCGAGCGCCGTGAGGAAGGGCTCGTTGTCGAAGTCGTAGGTCTCGGCCAGCGCCGTGGGGCTCGCGTAGCGGTCGAGGATGATGTAGTACACGTCGGGGAGGCCGGCGTCGGCCGGCGGTTGCAGCTCGATCGGCGTGAGATCCGCCCCGGGCTGGTCCACGGAACCGAGCGCCACCATCGTTCCGGCCACGCCCCATGCGTTGAGCAACAGCGCGAGTCCCGCCACCACGTTGAGAATCCGGGTTGCCGTCCGGGCATTGCGTCCGAATCGCCATGCCACCGCGAGGCCGATGAGCACGATGACCGCCCACGCCGCGATCAGCGGCCACTGGCTGTCGAGCAGGCCCGAGACGGCATTCCAGGCGTGCCCGTATCCGAAGAACCCGACGACCAGCACGCTCGTGATCATCGCTCCCAGCTGCCAGCTCCTCAGCGCGAGGTACAGGATCAGCATCGCGGCGAGCGCGGCTCCCACGGCCATGCCGAGGGGCGTCCACAACGGCCCCAGGCTCACCTGGTCGGAGGCGTTGTTCGCGAACAGGAAGACGACCGGATATGCGGCGATCAGCAGTGGATGGATGGGAGTCGCGCTCCAATCGATCCGCCCTCGGTGGCCCCGGCGCCACTGTGCGGGTAACATCCGGCTAACACTACCCGAGGCGCACACTGAATGCCGTTCCTGGCGTATATCGATCCGGGCTCCGGCAGCATGTTGCTGCAGGTCGTCCTGGCGGGCGCTCTTGCGATCCCGTTCTTTTTCCGTCGCGTGATCAGCGACGGCTGGCATCGAATCCGCGGCAACCGCGACGAGGCGACGCCAGTCGAGGGCGGCGAGGACGCCCCCACCGATCGCTGACCCACCCGCAGTCGACCCCGGCTCGTTCCGGGATCCATCCGGTCTCGTCTTCCGTCGCGAGGGGATCCTGTACCGGCAGGTCCAGGCGGCCGGAGCATCCGATTGGGAGGCGTTTCGGTCCTCTGGCCTGTACGACCGCCTGGTCGCCGATCGGCTGATCGTCGACCACGAGGAGGAGCCGATCGCGCGCGCCGCGGTCGAGGGCGCGGTGGTCGTCATCCGACCGCGACGGATCGACATGATCTCGTACCCGTACGAGTGGGCCTTCTCCCAGCTCAAGGAGGCCGCCCTGCTGACGCTCGAACTGCAGAGCCGTGCGCTCGACGCCGGAATGCGGCTCAAGGACGCGAGCGCCTACAACATCC
>JBDSJJ010000079.1:0-14260 GCA_039917415.1 Candidatus Limnocylindria bacterium
TTCTTCTTCGAGAACTCGCAGATGGGTCACAGCGTGGCCTTCTACCCCAGCCCTGCCGGCGCCACCGAGTCCCTCCTTCCGCTCGACACCTGGAGCGAGGTCGTCGCCGCCAACCCGATGCTGCAGACGATGGAGGCCGATGTCGAGGCGCTCCTCGTATATCGGCCGAAACATGGCGGCATGCACGCGTTTCTCGTGCCGATCGACGTGTGCTATGAGCTCGTCGGGCACATCCGACGCGATTGGAAGGGCTTCGACGGCGGCGAGAAGGCCTGGACGGCCATTAATGCCTTCTTCGATCAGCTCGCCGAGCGCGCCCGCCTCTGGAAGACGCCGGCATGAGCGATCTCACCTTTGAGATCATCGGCGCCCGCCCGGAAGCCTACGCCGCCGTGCCGACCATGGTGTTCCGCCTGAGAATCACGGAATCGGACGCTCGGCCGATCCACAACGTCGTGCTCCGCGCCCAGATCCAGATCGAGGCGCAGCGACGCCACTACGACAAGGCCGAGGAGGTACGCCTCTTCGAGCTCTTCGACCTTCCGGTGCGCTGGGGTGAGACACTGAAGCCGCTGCTCTGGACGCACGCGACGATGGTCGTCCCCGCATTCGAGGGCCAGGTCGAGGTTGACGTCCCGGTGCCGTGCACGTACGACTTCGAAGTGAGCGGCGCGAAGTACCTCCACGCTCTCGACGGCGGCGAGATTCCGCTGCTCTTCCTGTTCAGCGGCAGCGTCTTTGCGCGCACCGGATCCGGCTTCGCGGTCGACCAGGTGCCGTGGGACCGCGAGGCGACGTATCGGCTGCCCGTGAGCACGTGGCGCGCGATGATGGACGCCTACTTCCCGGGCAGCGCCTGGCTACGGCTGCGGCGCGAGAACTTCGACGCGCTCCAGCGATTCAAGTCGGATCGGGCGCTGACCAACTGGGACGCGACCGTGGAGGCGCTGCTCGAGGCCGCCGCCCAGAAGGAGCATGCATGACGTTCGCCGATGCCCAGCGCGTCGCCGACGCCGTGCTGTACGAGGGCTACCTTCTCTACCCCTACCGGGCGTCGGCGGTCAAGAACCAGGTGCGCTGGCAGTTCGGCGTGCTCATGCCGCGGTCGTTCGCCGAGGCCGATGGCTCCGAGCGCTGGCAGATGCGGACCGAGTGCCTCGTAAGACCCGAGGCCGACGCCGGGTTCGATTTTCGCATCCGGTTCCTCCGTATCCAGGTGCGGGCCCTGGAAGCGCTTGATGGCGACGGCAACGTCATGCCCACCGACGAGCTCGAGGTCGACGGGGAGCGGCTAATGGCCTGGGAGGAGGCGACCGAGGAGACCGTCGACGTCTCCGGCGTGCCGCTGGCCGAGCTTGCCGGCAGCGGGCGCGACGTCCCCTTCGACCTCGATCCCAAGCAATCATCGGAGGACGTCCTCGATGGTGCGGGGACCGTCCGAGGTCGGATCCTGCGTTCACAGCAGCGGGTCAGCGGCCGGGTATCGCTGAGCGCGGTCGACGCGGGCGACGGGTTAAGTCGCGTCCGCATCGTCGTCGAGAACAGCACGGCGGGCGAGGGTGGCGACGGGCGTCGGGACACCGCGCTGCGCGGCGCCATGCTCGGCGTTCACACGCTCCTGTCGGTGGAGAACGGAAAATTCATCTCGCTGCTTGAGCCGCCTGCCGAGGCCACGGCCGCCGTCGCCGGATGCGACAACGACGGGACCTGGCCGGTCCTCATGGGCGAGGACGGCCGGGTGATGCTCTCCTCGCCGATCATCCTCTACGACCAGCCCGCGATCGCCCCGGAGAGCCCCGGTGACCTGTTCGACGCCACCGAGATCGACGAGATCCTCACCCTGCGGATCATGACCCTGACCGATGAGGAGAAACGGGAAGCCCGTGCCACCGATCCGCGCGCGCGCCAGATCATCGACCGCAGCGACGCGATGCCCCCCGAGATGATGGAACGCCTCCACGGTGCCGTTCGCCAGGTGATGCCCAAGAAGTCGTTCGACGAGGCGGTCAATCCCCAGCTGGGAGGAATGCCATCGTTCGAGGACAGCATTCCGACGTTCGGTGACGCGATGCCGCAGCTCGCGGACGAGGCGCCGGTCTGGGAGCCGAACGCACGTGTTGCCCCGGAGCTGGCGACCACGCTGGTGGGGGACCGAGAGATCAGCAAGGGATCGCGGGTGCGACTGGTTCCCGGCCCCCGCGGCGACTCGATGGACATGTTCCTCCGCGGACGGACGGCCCGCGTCGAGGGCGTCTTCGAATCGGTCGACGATGAGGTCTACGTCGCGGTGACGCTGGAGGACGACCCCGCGGCGGAGCTGCACGCGTGGTACGGACGCTACTTCTACTACCGTCCGACCGAGCTCGAGGCGGTCGACGAGCTGACCGAGGCAAGCCGATGACCGGCCGTGTTCTCGTTGCCGGAATCGGCAACATCTTCCTGGCCGACGATGGGTTCGGCGTGTCGGTGGCGCAGCGCCTGGCGCGTGAGGAGCTGCCGCCGTACGTCAAGCTCATGGACATCGGGATCCGTGGCGTCCACCTGGCGTACGAGCTGCTCGAGGACTACGAGCTCGCCATCCTCATTGACGCCATGCCACTCGGTGCTGAGCCCGGCACGGTCAAGCTCGTCGAGCCCGACCCCGAGCCGGCGGATCCCGACGTGCCACCGGATGCGCACCGAATGGATCCCCAGGCCGTCTTCGACTATCTCGCGTCGCTCGGGGGCACGTCTGCCAGGGTCCTGATCGTCGGCTGCCAGCCGGGAACGATCGCCGAGGAGATCGGCCTCTCGCCGGCGGTCGAGGCGGCGGTCGACGAGGCGGTCCAGCTCGTCCGGGAGCTCGTGGCGGACCCGGCGAGAACTCGACAGCTGAAGAGGAGCGCGTAAACCATGAACGCCCGGTCGCATGGCGCGGAGGATGCAGTGCCGTTCGACCTGCGGGACGGAGATCGCGCATGACCCTGAGAGCAGCCGGCATCGGCTGAGGAAGAGGAGACCTGCAATGGCATTTGTGGCTCGCATCATCGGCATCACGTTCGTCGCCGGCATCCTGGCGGCGGCAATCGTGAGCATCGTGGTATCGGCGCCTGACATCGTTCGCTATTTCAAGATCCGGGGGATGTAGCGCAAGGAGAGCCTGGTGGAGTGGTATTGGTGGATCGTCGGTCTCGTCGTCCTCGTCGCGTTGCTGCTGCTGCTGGTGACGCTGCCCGACATCGGTCGCTATCTGCGTATCCGACGCATGTGAGGAGCTTGATTTGCACGAGGTAGGTCTCTGCGAGGGAATCGTCGAGGCGGCACTGCGCCGCGCGGCTGGGCGGCGTCCGGTGCGCGTGCGCGTTCGGGTCGGCGGGCATCATGCCGCCGACCGCGAGGCGCTCGAGCAGGCGTTTCAGGTCCTGACGATCGACACCGAGCTGTCCGATGCGGCACTGGAAGTGGTGCCGGTGGAGGGGGACGAGCTCATGCTCGAATCCCTCGAATTCAGCCAGCCCGCGGCCGTGGGCGGGGGAGCCTGAGCATGTGCCTCGGAATCCCCGGCAAGATCGTCGCGATGGATCCCTCGCATCCTGACCTCGCCAGGGTCGACGTCAGTGGCGTGGAGCGCGCCATCAACCTCGGCATGCTCGATCCGGGAGAGGCAGGACCGGGCGACTGGATCCTGATCCATCTCGGATTCGCCCTGCAGAAGATGGAGCCGGAGGAAGCGCGCGACGCGCTCGTCGCGCTCGACGACATCGGACCCCAGCTCGGCGTTCCGAGCGCATGAATCCCGGCGCAGTCAGCGAGCCCAGGGCCCCCATGGTCCCCGCAGCCGTACACATCGCCGACGGCGACCTGCCGATCCCGACGGACGGCGCCACGGTCTTCGCGCGTTACGCCTATCCGCCCAACTCGCTCGGCTACTGCGGGCCCACCGATCACTCGGCTGTGCTGCAGTACGGCGCGGCCGGGGTCGTCGATCCCGGGCTGGCCGAGCTGGCCCGCGGCTTCACCGGCGCCTGGCCATATCTCGAGCTGATCGCCAGCTCGATCGGCATTCCCAACCCGCTCGATCGCCGGGTGGTCGAGTCGTACTGGCTCGGCAGCTCACTGCTGGACCGCATCGACATGCGGTCGTTCGGTACCTCCCTCACCGAGCGCTTTCGGCGACGTGCGGGCGCGTCGTTCGGCTTCCTGGCCGAGGCGATCCCGGTCGGGGCGGTGCCCAACCACAGCTTCCACGTCTTCGGCGTCTACCCGTGGGTCGGGATGCTCGGCTCGGACCGCGACGAGCGACCCCTCGAGGTGCTCCAGCGCTGCCGCATCCGATGGGGACGCGTCGTCGAGGTCGATGGCGACCAGGTGACCGTGGCATCACGCCCGCTCGTCTTCGACGGGACCACCCTCAGCCTGGGCGAGTATGAGACCGAGACGGTCACGGCCGCGTTCGGCGGCGTGGGCTTCATCGGCGACCTGCACCCCGGCGAGTGGGTCTCGATGCACTGGGGCTGGGTCTGCGATCGCCTGAGCCGCCGGCAGCTGACGAACCTGCGCCGATTCACCCTGCTCCAGCTCGACATCACGAACCGCCGCGTGGCCCATCCCGGCCCCGCGACCGTCATGGGCTGACGCCCAAGGAGGTGACCACCCGCCGATTCGGCATGTCCCATTCCGGCCAAGCGTAGAAGCCGGCCCCCAGCCGGCCGCGACGACTTCCGCTTCGACCAGGAGAACCGATGAAGACACCTCTCGGCCTGTTGGCCGTGCTCATGCTGGCGCTCAGCGCCTGCTCCACCCCCGGCGCCTCCAACAGCGCCCCTGAAACTGTGGCTCCCACCGATGAGCCCTCGGCGGTCGCCTCGGCGTCCGCGAGCGAGGCACCGGCCCCGATCACCGGTAGCGTCGCCCTCTACACCTCGACCACCCAGGGCACCGTTGACGCCATCGTGGCGGCGTTCTCCGAGAAGTATCCCGATGTCGAGGTCGAGCTCTTCCGGGCGCCGACCGGCGAGATCAACGCCCGCATCGCAACCGAGGAGCGCGAGGGACGAATCCGCGGCGATGTCCTGTGGCTCAGCGACCCGCTCTCGATCCAGCAGTACGACGCCGACGGACACCTGCGTGACTGGACGCCGCGCGAGATCGACGGCGTGCCGGAGGAGTACCGCGCCGACCGATTCTGGGGCACGCGCCTCCTGAACGTGGTCCTGATCCACGGCGCCGATGTCGATCCCGCGCCGACCGCGTGGTCCGATCTGACTGACCCCGCCTACGCGGACAGCGTTGCGATCATCGATCCGGGCTTCGCGGGATCGGCATTCGGCTCGCTCGGCTACTTCGCCACGACCGACGAGTTCGGGATGGACTTCTATCGCGACCTCGCGGCGAACGGGGCGACACAGCTCTCGGCGCCGGACGAGGTCGTGACCGGCGTGGCGGAAGGACGCTACAAGGTGGGCATCACGCTCGAGACGCCTGCGCAGGCCGCGGTCGCCAACGGGTCGCCCATCGAGATCGTGTGGCCGGAACCCGGTGCGATCGCCATCTACAGCCCGATCGGCGTGTTCGCGGACACGGAGAACGCCGCGGCCTCCGAGGCGCTGGTCGACTTCATCATCAGCGAGGAGGGCCAGACGATCATCGGAGCGACCGGCTTCCAGCCGATTCGCGACGGCGTCGAAGGTCCGCCGACCAACGGCGAACAGGTTGCCCCGGACTGGGAGTCGATCTTCGATCGCCAGGCCGAGCTGCTGGAGGAGTACCGGACGATCTTTGGTGAGTGACCGACGAATCGCAGGAGGCATCGGCGGCCGGCTCTTCGCCGTCGGTGCCCTCCTGCTGCTCGTCGGGATTCCCATCGTCACGCTGGTGGCCAATGCGCTCGCCGACGGCGCCGAGCCGCTGCTGTCCCTGGCCTCGGATCGGTCGGTCGACGCCTGGCGCAACTCGCTTCTCGTGGCGGCGGCCGTCACGGCACTGTCGGTGCTCGGCGGAGTGGCGGCCGCGCTCGCCACCGAGCGGCTGGCCGTCAGGGGACGTACGGCGCTGCGCATCGGGATGCTGCTGCCCTTGCTGGTTCCCGACTTCGTCACCGCCTTCAGCTGGCAGCAGGCCTATGCACCCGGTGGCCTCGTCGACGATGTCGTCGGGGTCAGCGCGTCGTGGCTGCTCGGACCCATCGGCGTCATCGTGGTGCTGACGGCCGGCGCCATCCCGCTCGTGTACCTCGTCGTTGCGGCGGGGTTGGCCACGCGGGCGGAGCCGGAACTCGAGCGTGCCGCCCGGGCCAGCGGGGCGACCCGGCTCGACGTGTGGCGCAGCGTGACGATTCCGCTCGCCGGACCCTCGATCGCGGGAGCCGCGACTCTCGTCATGGTGATGAGCATGAACGCGTTCGCCATCCCGTCGGTGCTCGGCACGCCCGAGGGCTTCGTGACCATGACCACGCGCATCTATCGCGACCTCGCCTTCGCCGCCGACTCAGAGTCGTTCAGCCGAGTCCTCGCGCTCAGCGTGCTCCTGGCAGGGTCGACGCTGGTCGTGATCGGCGTGGCGGACAGGCTGCTGCCGGGTCGTGGCCCGGCTCGATCCGGGGTGTCGGCATCATCGTCGATGGCATCGGGGCGACGGTCGTGGCTGCCGACCGCCCCGCTGTGGGCCTATCTCGGGCTGTCGACGGCACTCCCGCTCGTGGCGTTGGTCCTCACCGCGCTGACGCGCGGCATCGGGCTGCCGCCGGTCCCGTCGAACTGGACGCTCGACCACTTCGCCGAGGCGCTGGGCAACCGATTTGGTCCGGCGATCTCGAACACGCTCCTGCTCGCCGTCCTGGCCGCCAGTGCCGCGCTCGTCCTGGGCGCCGTGGTCGTGCTCGGTAGCCGGCGGTCGGGCCGCCAGTGGCTCGGCACGGCCGTGAGTGCCACGTTCGCGGTTCCCGGAACCGTCCTGGCCGTGTCCGTCCTGCTGGCCTACGGGGGAGCGTTGCGCGACACGCTGTGGCTGGTCCTGGTGGCGTATCTCGCGAAGTTCTGGGCCGTTGCGCACCGCCCGGTGGCAGGTGCGGTGGATCTCATGTCGCCGGACCCGATCCGCGCGGCTCACGCCAGCGGCGCCGGGCCGATCACCACGCTGCGAACGATCACGATCCCGATCCTGCGCCCGGCGCTGGCGGCAGCATGGCTACTCGTGTTCCTGTTCGCACTCCACGAGGTGACGATGTCGATCCTCCTCTACGGGCCGGGTAGCGAGACGATGGCGGTCCTCATCCTCAACCTCCAGCAACTCGGCGACCCGACCGTGACTGCCGCGCTCTCCGTCGTGCTCACGGCGATCACCCTCGCGGCCGCGCTTCCGCTCCTCGCGCGTCGCGGGCTGCTCCGCCGGCTGGGCTGGGCATGACCGGCACGCCGGCCGTGCTGGCTTGCCACGACCTGACGGTCCGGTACGGCTCCGCGACCGCGGTTGATGGGGTCTCGCTCGAGGTCGCAGCAGGGGAGTCGCTGGCCCTGCTCGGGCCGTCGGGATCCGGCAAGACAACGATCCTGTCCGCGATCGCCGGGTTCATCGAACCCGTGGCCGGGCGAATCGAGCTGCGGGGCAAGATCGTGGCCGAACTCGGACGCAGCGTGCCGCCCGAGCGTCGACGGATCGGGATGGTGTTCCAGCACTACGCCCTGTGGCCGCACCTGTCGGCGCTTGAGACGGTTGCCTACCCGATGCGGCGCGGCGGAGCAGCGCCCGATGCGGCCCGGGCCGAGGCCGCGCGACTCCTCGATCGGCTCGGCCTGGCGAAGTTGGCTGGACGGCGGCCGGCCGAGCTGTCAGGCGGAGAGCAGCAGCGCGTCGGCCTGGCGCGCGCCATCGCGCGCGACCCCGACCTCTTCCTGTTCGACGAGCCGACGGCACACCTCGACACCCCGTTGCGGGCGGCGCTCCAGGAAGAGCTGGCGGCGCGACGGGCGAGTACCGGGACCGCGGCCGTCACGGCGACGCACGATGTTGGCGAGGCCCTCGCCGTCGCGGACCGCGTCGTGCTGCTGCGGGACGGCCGCGTCGTGCAGGTCGGAACGCCGCGGGACGTCTACGAGCGTCCCGTCGACGTGTGGGCCGGACGGCTGACCGGGCCCGCGTCGCTGCTCGGTGCCACGATCCTCGAACCCGGCACGGGTGATCGGCCGGCACGGCTGCGCATCGGCAACCACGAGGTCGCGTTGCCGAGCGCTCTCGATGCCCAGGACGTCGGCGAGGCGCAGCTCCTCGTGCGCCCCGACTGGGTCACGCTCGACGGTGAGCTGCCCGGCACGGTCGAGGGGCTCTGGTATCGGGGTCCGCACACGGACTATCGGATCGCCTCGCCGGGCGGCCGGATCGATGTCCGGGAACCCGGACCACCGCGCTTCGCGCCTGGTGCGGCGGTCGGGTGGCGGTTGCATCGCGCCTGGCCGATGGCTGCCGAGACCGGCCGTTAGCGCTTCAGCGCCTGTCGCCGGCGTTCCATCAGCCGCAGGATCATCGGCGTGAAGATGAGCTGCATGGCGAGATCCATCTTGCCGCCCGGGCAGACGAGGGTGTTGCGGCGCGACATGAACGATCCCTGGATCATCTGGAGCAGGTACGGGAAGTCGATTTGGCGCGGATCCCGGAAACGGATGACGAGGAAGCTCTCGTCCAGGGTCGGGATGAACCGCGCGATGAACGGGTTCGAGGTGTCGACCACCGGCACGCGCTGGAAGTTGATGTGCGTCTTCGTGAACTGCGGGACGATGAACTTCAGGTAGTCCGGCATCCGGCGCAGGACCGTGTCGGTGACCGTCTCGGTCGTGTGCCCGCGGGACGCGCGATCCCGGTGCAGCTTCTGATCCATTCGAGGTTGATGACGGGCACCACGCCGATGAGGAGGTCCACCCGGCTGGCGATATCAACCCCCTCGCCCACCACCCCGGCATGCAGCCCCTCGTAGAAGAGAAGTTCCGAATTCGGTGCGACCTGGCCCCAGTCGGTGAATGTTCCGGACGGGCCGTCGGGATCGTCGTCGTCGTGGATGTAGCGCCGCATCTGCCCCCGGGCGCCCTCGCCGTAGTCCTTGAACAGCTGCTCGAGCTCGGCGAACAGGTTCGCCTCGGACCCGAAGTGGCTGAAGTCACGGTTCCCCGCGGCGGCCTCCTCCTCCATGCGGGTCGCCATCTCGGCGCGGTTGTAGCGGTGGAACGCGTCGCCCTCAACGAAGACGGCCTTGATCGCCTCGCGCCGGAAGATCTGGCCGAACGTCTTCGAGACCGACGTGGTGCCGGCGCCGGACGACCCGGTGACGGCGACGATGGGGTGGCTGGCGGAAATGGCGGTCTCCTCAGGCTGGGTCGCGGAACAGGCCGCGGGAACGGAAGAGGGGTGCATCGAATGCCCGCTCGTTGTGGTCGCGGTGGTAGTCCTCGATTCGCTCGACCTCGGCTCGCGAGCCGAACACGAGCCCCGTGCGCTGGTGGATGTCGTCCGGCACGACATCGAGGATCGGTCCGTACCCGGTGCTGGCGCGACCGCCAGCCTGCTCGATGAGGAAGCCGATCGGGCTTGCCTCGTACAGCAGTCGCAGCTTTCCGTGGCGCCCAGCGTCGCGATCGTCGCGGGGATAGAGGAACGTGCCGCCGCGCATGAGGATCCGGTGGGCCTCCGCGACGAGCGCCGCGACCCAGCGCATGTTGAAGTCGCGCCCGCGCGGCCCGCTGCGGCCGGCCAGGCACTCGTCGACGTAGCGCGTCACCGCCGGCTCCCAGTGCCTCGCATTCGACGCATTGATCGCGAACTCGCTGGCCTCCTCGGGGACCTGCATGTCGTGGTGGGTGAGGATGAACTCGCCGATGTCACGGTCCAGCGTGAAGCCATGCGTTCCCTTCCCGAGCGAAATGACGATCATCGTCGTCGGACCGTAGAGCGCGTAGCCGGCACAGACCTGCCGCGAGCCCGGCTGAAAAAACTCCCCGGCCCCGGCATCGGCCTCGGTCGTTCCCGGGGGCAGGGCGAGAACCGAGAAGATCGAGCCGGTGGGGGAGTTGACGTCGATGTTCGAGGAGCCGTCGAGGGGGTCGAAGGCAAGCAGGTATCGGCCTCGTTCGTGCTCCGGTGGGATCGCATGCACCTCGTCCAGCTCCTCGGACACGAGAGCGGCCAACGACCCGCCCCGCTCGGTGATGCTGACGAAGATGTCATTCGACCGCACGTCGAGCGTGGCCTGCTCCTCGCCCTGGACGTTCGTCGTGCCTGCCATTCCGTGTCCGTCGCTCAAGGCACCCTTCCCGACGAGGTAGGCAATCCGCTTGCACGCAATGCGAATGTCGTTCACCAGGGCGGTCAACGCCCCGCTGGCGCCGGGAACGCGCCGCTGCTCGGCGATGATGAACTCGGTGAAGGTCTGCGGCGCCCCGCTCACGAACCTGACTCCTGCGACGCATCCTTGAATACGCGGCTGGCGCGGATGTCGTCGGCTTCCAGCTCCATGAGGTCGTCCCGCGACAGGGCATCGGTCCGGCGCGCGAAGAGGCGGTTTGCCTGGCGCAGTCGCGTCCGATCCAATGCATTGCGAATGGATCGAGCGTTCGCGAAGTTCGGCTGCGCGCGGCGCCGCTCGATGTACTCGGCCAGGACCGGCTTCGCGTCATCCGCCAGCCGGTACTGCATCTGCTCGAGCATCAGCTCGGCGATCGCGAACAGCTCCTCGGGCGTGTAGTCGGGGAAGTCGACGTGGTGCGCGATGCGCGAGCTCATGCCCGGGTTGCTGCTGAAGAAGCTCGTCATGCGGTCGCCGTAGCCCGCCAGGATGACCACGAGGTCCTCGCGCTGGTTCTCCATGACCTGGAGGAGGATCTCGATCGCCTCCTGGCCGTAGTCGCGCTCGTTCTCTGGCCGATGGAGAAAGTACGCCTCGTCAATGAACAGCACGCCGCCCATCGCCTTCTTGAGGATCTCTTTCGTCTTCGGCGCGGTGTGGCCGATGAACTGGCCGACGAGGTCGTCGCGGGTGACGGCGACGAGATGGCCCTTTCGGACGTAGCCGAGCACGTGGAGGATCTCGGCCATGCGCATGGCCACCGTGGTCTTGCCGGTGCCCGGATTCCCGGTGAAGCTCATGTGCAGCGACGGCGCGCCCGCGGTCAGGCCGATCTCGCCGCGAAGCTTCTCGACGAGAAGCAGCGCCGCGATCTCGCGGATGCGTGTCTTCACCGGCGCCAGGCCCACGAGGTCGCGGTCGAGCTTGTCAAGGACCTCCTCGACGCCGGAGTCAACGGCGGTCGCGTCGAGGGTTCCTTCCGCCTTGCTGGTAGGCGCGTCAGGCACCGTACCGCTCGCCCTCGGGTTGCTCGGTGGCGTAGGAGTGCACGGTGTAGCGGATCGAGCGACCCGCCGCCTCCTGCCGCACGAGCCCGAAGCCCGGTTCGGTCGGTGGCCGGTTCACGATGAATGAGAGGCGAACCGTCTCCACGCCACGCGTCGCGTCGAAGGCGTTGACCTTCACGTACTGGTTCGGGAAGGTGGCCCGCGCCTCGTTGACCTCGGCCATCACGCCGGCGGCGTCACGCAGGTCGAACATCGGCTGGCCGAACATCTCCCAATACGTGTTCCGTGGGTGCGGGTCGTCGGTGTACTCGATCGACACCGCCCAGTCCTGCTCCAGGCAGTACTCGATCTGGGCGCTGATCTGCTCGTCGGTGAGGTCGGGCAGGAACGAGAACGTCCCTTGGGTGATCTTCATGGCGGGCTCCTATGCCGGCGTCGGCGTCGGCACGACGTCGGCGGTATCGGTGCTGGCGTAGTCGAAGGTGACCTCGCCCCAGGTGTCGAGCGCGGCCTTGAGCGGGGTACACCAGCGCGCTGCATCGGCCAGGATCTGGGGGCCGTCGTTCCAGATGTCGCGACCCTCGTTGCGGGCGAGGACCATGGCCTCGAGCGCGACGCGGTTGGCCTGCGCTCCAGCCTGGATGCCGTCCGGATGGCCGATCGTGCCGCCGCCGAACTGGAGCACCACGTCCTCGCCGAGGTAGGTGAGCAGCTGGTGCATCTGACCGGCGTGGATGCCGCCCGATGCGACCGGCATGACCTTGCGAAGCCCGGCCCAGTCCTGCTCGAAGTGGATTCCGCGCTCGAGATCCACCTCGTTGTGGGGCTCGCGCAGGACGTTGTAGAAGCCCTGGACGGTGGGCGGGTCGCCCTCCAGCTTGCCGACCACCGTGCCGGCATGGATGTGGTCGACCCCGGCGAGGCGCATCCACTTGCTGATGACCCGGAACGAGACGCCGTGCGTCTTCTGGCGGGTATACGTGCCGTGCCCGGCGCGATGGAGGTGGAGGATCATGTCATTCCGCCGGCTCCACTTCGACATCGACTGGATGGCGGTGTAGCCGATGACGAGGTCGATCATGACGACCACGCTGCCGAGCTCCTTCGCGAACTCGGCCCGCTCGTACATGTCCTCCATGGTCGCTGCCGTCACGTTGAGGTAGTGCCCCTTCACCTCGCCGCTCGCGGCGGACGCGCGGTTGACGGCCTCCATCACGAACAGAAACCGATCGCGCCAGTGCATGAACGGCTGGGAGTTGATGTTCTCGTCATCCTTGGTGAAGTCCAGCCCGCCCTTGAGCGCCTCGTACACCACGCGACCGTAGTTGCGGCCGGACAACCCGAGCTTCGGCTTGGTGGTGGCACCGAGCAGGGGGCGTCCGAACTTGTCGAGCCGCTCGCGCTCGACCACAATCCCGGTCGGCGGGCCGTCGAAGGTCTTGATGTATGCAACCGGGAACCGCATGTCCTCCAGGCGCAGGGCCTTGAGGGGCTTGAAGCCGAATACGTTGCCGATGATGGACGCGGTGAGGTTGGCGATCGAGCCCGGCTCGAACAGGTCCACGTCATAGGCGATATACGCGAAGAACTGGTCGTCCGATCCGGGGACCGGGTCGACCCGGTACGCCTTGGCGCGGTAGACATCGGCCGCGGTGAGCCGATCGGTCCAGACCACGGTCCAGGTGGCGGTCGATGACTCGCCGGCGACTGCAGCGGCGGCCTCGATCGGATCGACGCCCTCCTGCGGCGTGATGCGGAAGAGAGCCAGGACATCGGTGTCCTTCGGCTCGTAGTCCGGGTTCCAGTAGCCCATCTGGGCGTACTTCAGGACGCCCGCCCGATAGCGGTCGGCCCCGGTCATCGGGCTATCGGCGGCGGGGGAGTCGACAGGCGCGATGATCTCGGCGGCGCTCATGAATCGAACCTCTGCGAGCCCGAAGCCTACGGGTCAACAATTCATGAAGTCCAATACATGAGAGGAATGCGTGGCATAAGATTGATGAATGAACACATCAGAGTCGCTCGAGCGCCGCGTGACGGTCCACCAACTCCGAATCTTTCGAACGGTGGCGGATCTTGCGAGCTTCTCCCGTGCCGCGGAGTCGCTCCACCTCAGCCAGCCGGGCGTCTCGCACCAGGTGAAGGCGCTGGCTGACGCTGTGGGTGGCCCCGTGCTCGAGGTCATCGGCCGCAGCGTTCAGACGACCGAGATCGGCCGCCTGCTGTATGAGCATGCGACTCGGATCCTCGCCGAGTTCGAGCACGCCGACCGGGCCCTTGACGAGCTCCACGGTCTCCGCCGAGGCACGCTCCGCGTATCGGGCGATACGACCGTCGGGATCTACGTGCTTCCCGACGTGCTCGGCGCGTTCAAGGCGGCGCACCCTGGCGTCGAGGTGCGGCTTGACGTGGGGAATCGCGAGCACGTCTATCAGCAGATCATCGACGGCGAGTCGGATTTTGCGGTCGTCGGCCGCCTCCGAGACCGGCCATCGGTCCCGCTGGCCACGCAGCCATTCCTGCCGAACGAGCTCATCGCCATCGTTGCGCCGTCTCACCCGTTGGCCGAGTCGGCCCGGGTCTCGATGGCCAGGTTCGGGCGCGAGCCATTCATCGTCCGCGAGCTGGGCTCCGGCACCCGCGAGACGGCCGACGAGGCGCTGGCTCGGACCAAGGTGCCCGTGCGGATCGTCATGGAGCTCGCAAGCAACGGTGCCATCAAGCGTGCGGTCGCCGGTGGTCTGGGAGTGGCAATCGTCTCCCGTCACTCGGTCTCGTTGGAGCTGAGGCTGGGCCTGGTCGTCGAGGTACCGGTCACCGGCTTCCCCCTCCACCGGCAGTGGCACCTGGTCCATCCGAGCGGACGACGCCTCGGACCGGTCGGAACCGCCTTCCTCGAGTTCATCGATGCCGGCAGCTGGCGCGCCGCGGTCGGACAGACGCTGAC
>JBDSJJ010000080.1:0-5660 GCA_039917415.1 Candidatus Limnocylindria bacterium
GCGGCGTGCGCCGCCGCCAGGCTCACCCCCAGCAGCGCATTGGCACCGAGCTTCGACTTGTTCGGCGTGCCGTCCAGGTCGATGAGGAGCCGGTCGAGGCTGACCTGGTCCACCGCATCGATGCCGAGCAGCTCGGGCCGGATGGTCTCGTTGATGTGACGTACGGCGTCGAGCACCCCCTTGCCCCGATAGCGGGCGCCGTCACCGTCCCGTAGCTCGACCGCCTCGTGAGCGCCGGTTGATGCCCCCGAGGGAACCATGGCGGTCCCCACGGCGCCGTCAATCAGGAACACGTCGACCTCAACCGTCGGATTGCCACGCGAGTCGAGGATCTCGCGCCCGATGACGTCCTCGATCAGAGTGCTCATGCGTCCTCCTCCGGAAGTGTGATCTCGGTGCCCGCAGGGAGCATCGCTTCGACGCCCGGCAACACCTTGCCCTCGATGAACTCGAGAGACGCTCCGCCGCCGGTGCTGACGTGCGTCATCTGATCGGCCAGGCCGAGAGCCTCGACCGCGGCAACCGAGTCTCCCCCGCCCACGATGGTCACCGCCTTCGCCGCCGTCCTACGGGCGATGACGCGCGCCATCTCGTTGGTCCCCTCGGCGAACTGGCTGATCTCGAACACGCCCATCGGACCATTCCAGAACACCGTCTTCGCCTTGGCCAGATGCTCCGCGTAGGCCCGACGCGTGTCGGGCCCGATGTCCACGACCATCTGGTCCTTCGGGACAGCGTCCACGGCCACGATCTGCGTCTTCGCGCGCTGGTGGATCTGCGGTGCGATGACCGCATCGGTGGGCAGCATGAGCCGTACTCGCTTGCGTCGCGCCTCGGCGATGATCCGCTCGGCATTCTCCAGCTGGTCTGCCTCCACCAGGCTCTTGCCCACTTCGAGACCACGCGCCGCCAGGAACGTGTTCGCCATGCCGCCACCGACCAGGACCGCCTGGCAGCGGACCAGCAGCGCCTCGAGGACCTCGAGCTTGCCGGACACCTTGGCGCCGCCGATGACAGCGTGGAATGGGCGAGCGGGCTTCTTCAGCAGACGTGACAGCGCGTCCACCTCGCGCTCCATGAGCAGGCCGGCGACCGCCGGCAGGTAGTGCGTGATGCCCTCGGTACTGGCGTGCGCGCGGTGCGCGGCACCGAACGCATCGTTCACGTAGAGGTCGGCCAGGCTGGCAAGCGCGGCCGCGAACTCCGGATCGTTGGCCTCCTCGTCGGCGCGGAACCGGAGGTTCTCGAGCAGGATGAGGTCGCCGGGCCGCAGCTTGTCCACCGCGACCTGGACGCCGGGGCCCAGTGCATCGCCCGTCATGCGGACCGGGCGTCCGAGCAGCTGGCCGAGTCGATCGGCGACGGGCTTGAGGCGCAGCGCGTCGTTCACCTTGCCCTTGGGGCGGCCGAGATGGCTGGCGAGGATGACGATCGCCCCCCGCTCTAGCAGGTTGACGATCGTGGGCAGGCTGGCGCGAATGCGCGTGTCGTCGGTTATGCGTCCGTCGTCGATCGGGACGTTGAGGTCGGCGCGAACGAAGACGCGCCTTCCGGTGACGTCGACGTCGCGAATCGTCGTGGCGTTCATCGGCACCCTAGAGCCGCTCCGCCATGAACGCGGCCAGGTCAGAGACGCGGCACGAATACCCCCACTCGTTGTCGTACCAGGCGATGACCTTCACGAGGTTCTCGCCGGTCACCATGGTCGATGCGGCGTCGATGATCGAGCTGCGCGGGTCGCCCTTGAAGTCCATGCTGACCAGCTCCTCCTCGGTGTAGCCGAGCAGGTCCTTCATCGGCCCATCGGCGGCCGCGCGAAGGGCGTCGTTGGCCGTCTCGGCGGTGACGGGCTTCTCGGTGATCGCCACGAAGTCGATGATGCTGACGGTGGGCGTCGGAACGCGGAGCGCGAAGCCATCGAATCGGCCCTTGAGCTCGGGGATGACGAGCGCCACGGCCTTGGCCGCACCGGTGGTCGTCGGGATGATGTTCTGGCCGGCGCTTCGGGCGCGGCGCAGGTCCTTGTGGAACACATCGAGCACATTCTGGTCGTTCGTGTAGCTGTGGATGGTGGTCATGAGACCGCGCTCGATGCCGAAGGTGTCGAAGATCACCTTGGCAGGCAGGGCCAGGCCGTTCGTCGTGCAGCTGGCGTTGCTCACGATGTGGTGCTGCGCCGGGTCGTATCGGTCCTCGTTGACCCCGAGGACGATGGTGATGTCCTCGTTCTTGGCGGGGGCCGAAATGATCACCTTCTTCGCGCCGGCCTCACGGTGGGCGGCCGCCTTCTCGGCATCGGTGAAGATGCCGGTCGACTCGATCACGATGTCGGCGCCAACGTCGGCCCACGGCAGCGCCGCGGGATCCCGCTCGCTGAAGGACCGGATGCTCTTCCCGTTCACGACGATCTCGTTGTCGCCGGCGCGGACCTCGCCATCGAATCGCCCGTAGGTCGAGTCGTACTTGAACAGGTGGGCGTTCGTCTCGTCGTCGGCGAGGTCGTTGATCGCCACCACCTCCAGCTCGTCGGGATGGCGCTCGATGATGGCCTTGAGGGTCTGGCGGCCGATGCGGCCGAAGCCGTTGATGCCGATGCGGGTGGTCACGGGATGGGTGCTCCTTGCACGATGGGTTTCGCGGTCATTGCGAGGGCTGGATGCCGAAGGCCGGGTCCGACCATCGCTCCGCGATGATGTCCGGCAGGCCGATGAGGGAAACGTCGTCCTTGAGCTGTGCCGGGGCGACACGCACGCGGGATGCCGGGATGTCGAAGGCAAGCCGATCGATCTCGCGCCGCACGACATCGAACAGCGCGGGCCGGTGCTCGGCGATGCTGCCGCCGATGACGATGACGTCGGGGTTGAGCAGGTTGACGAGGGAGGCGCACAGCGCCCCGAGGGCCGCCCATGCGCGATCGAGCGTCCTGGCCGCCGCCGCGTCCCCTTCGTCCGCGGCGCGCGCCAGCAATGCCGCGTCGACCGTCGCGCCGGACGCGGCGAGCTGCGCCAGGCGGCTGCCGCCATCGGCCGCGATCAGCTCGCCCGCGTCGCGCGCCAGAGCGGTGCCCGAGGCGATGGCCTCGATGTGCCCGGGGCGCCCGCACCCGCAGCGTGGTCCGTCGAGGTCGACGACGAGGTGACCGATCTCGCCGGCCACGCCGTCCTGCCCGATGACCGGCCTCCCGTCGATGATCAGGCCTCCACCCACGCCCGTGGAAACGGTGATGTAGATCGCGGTCCGGGCGCCCTGCGCCGATCCGTGGAGCCATTCGGCCCGCATGGCGACATTGGTGTCACGCTCGAGATAGGCCACCAGCTCGAGGCGTTCGGCAATCCGAGCGGCCAGCGGCACATCGTGCCAACCCGCCAGGTTGGGTGGCGCTGCGACCACGCCGGTCCACGGATTGAGCGGACCGGGCGCGGAGATGCCTACGGCGAGAGGATCGGGCAGGCCGGCGGCGCGCGCCTCGGAGCGAACTTCGGCGGCCACCCTGCAAATCCGGGCCACGACCGCGTCGACCCCCTCCTCATCGGCCGTGTGCACGGCACGCCGTGCATGAACCGCTCGGTCGGGGGTGATCAAGGCTGCGCGAATCTGGGTGCCACCGAAGTCGATCGCCAGGATCGGCCGATCGGCTAGCTCCTCCACGTGGCATCCATTCTACCGGCCGCCGGAAACGGCGAGAGGCGCGCCGGCGATCCGGCGCGCCTCTCGGCTATGCGTAAGAGGGCGGTCAGCCGCCGATCTTGAACATCTTGGTGCTGCAGACCGGGCACACGCCCTCGGTCGCGGGCTTGCCGTTCTTCATGGTGATCTTGTTCTCGTTGAGCATCTCGCGCTTTGCCTTGCACTTGACGCAATACGCTTCAGTCGCCATCGGTTCAGTTGCCTCCCTATTCGCCGGATTTCGTCCCGGTCGATTGATGAGGTTCCCCCGCCTGTCGGTCGAACGATGTTCCGCGACGGGCGAGAAAATCTCCGCCGTCGGTGTCGACCTGCCAGAGCAGGTGGATGCCGGCCAGTCCGGCATCGATACAGCGCGACTCCGCGGCCTCCTTCGCCGCGCCTTCCAGGAACGTGCCGTCGGTCCGCTGCGCGTAGGCCGCGCAGACGGTCCCGGACCGCAGTCCCGACAGGTGTGCCAGCACGAAAAGTGCCGACGACTCCATCTCGAGGTTCGCCACGCGTTGGCGGCGAAGCTCGTCTGCGAGCTCAGGATACCGAACGGGGAGCGTGCGCATTGCCCGTCCCTGCGGAGCGTAGAAGCCAGATGCGGTGGCCGTCAGCCCCACGTGATACCTGATCCCCAGGTCCCGACAGCCCTGCTCGAGGGCCCAGACCACGTCACGATGCGCGATCGCCGGGAAGCCGGGGTGAACGTAATAGTCGGTGGTGTTCTCGAGGCGAACGGCCCCGGTGGACACGATGAGGTCGCCGAGGCCGATGTCGGGCTGCAGGGCGCCGGAGGAGCCGACGCGGATGAGCGTTGGTCGCTCGGTGATCTCCATGACCTCGGCCATGACGATCTCGACATTGTCGGTGCCTATGCCGGTCGACATGCAGCTGAGCGGCATCCCGCGATACGTGCCCGTGGCCGTCGTGATCTCGCGATTGCTGCGCTCGAGGTCGACCGAATCCCAGCGGGCGGAGACCTTCTCCACGCGTCCCGGATCGCCCACCAGCAGCACGTACTCGGCGAGCTCGCCCCGTTCGAGTGCAATGTGGTACTGGCGTTCCCCGGTGCGCGGCGCATCGGCCTGGGTTGGCTGGGACAAGCGTCCCTCCTCGTGCGTGAACCGGCGGGAGTATACGCCGCTCCTCGCTCGTGTTTTCGTGCTCAGCGCGAGTGTCGCTGAGCACGGGCCGACACGGCCCGTCGGCGGGGGGCGCCGTCAAGGGTCATCGACCACGTCGACCTCGACGAATTCGGAGCGCGGCATCCGACCAAATCGGCGCGCCACTATCGCACCCGCAACGCAGGCCAGGGACAGTGCGAGCACGGCGACCGCCAGGGCTGAAGCCGCCGACGATCGCGGGACGTCGACCGCTGCGCTGAGCGGCCGCCTCCCATCGCCGGACGCCGAGTCTCCCGATGCGAGGGCGAGCGCCAATGACGGTGCCGAGCGCAGGCCATCACAGCCGACGACCAGTGTCACCGGCTCCCCCAGCGCAACGCCCGTGGCCGCGAGCGCACCGCGAGTCACCGCGGGATCGCGGTCGGTGCACAGGACGCTCAACCGGACGGCCACGCCGTCGACCACAAGCGACCGATTCCCGCCGATCATGGTCGGTCGTCCAACCACGGTGACCCAGGATGGCGGTGATCCAGGTTGCGGGAGCGTCGAGCGAGGGGCCGCCAGGGGACCGCGGCCCACGACGGTCTGGTCCGGCTCGGGGCCGATGGTGACGAGGGGAAGTCGCGTGCGCGAGGCGACTCCGGCTTGGCGTAGCCCCTCGAGCTCGAGCGCCACGGGGACCGGACGATCGCCCATCGCTGCGGCAAGGCGCTCGTCGGAGGCCGGAGCCACGCCCACCAGTCGATCGCCATCCCACAGCAGTCCGGCCACCCCCAGCTCCGGCCAGGCACCGGCCACGAGCGTGGCACCGACGCGCAGGTCCGCCAGGTCGACGCGCCCCACCACGTCCAGCGACTCACCGGC
>JBDSJJ010000081.1:0-4931 GCA_039917415.1 Candidatus Limnocylindria bacterium
TGCCGATATATGTGTACTTATTGAGTGTCCAGACGTCGGTCGTAGCGCCGGGAAGGAGGCGCACCCCGCGCCCCGCGATGGCGAGGTTCTTGGTGACCTTGGCATTGGGGCCGCTGCTCACGATGCCCTCCACCTGGGCGTCGTGCTCCTCCATCGGCCCGGATGGGTCGATGGGCTCAAGGCCGTCGGCCGGAGGGTCGTTGGCTGCCACCGGCGTGACGGCGGTCATGAGCAGCGCGATGGCCGCCCACAGCGCGATCAGGCGCAGCGATGGGGCATTCCTGGACATTGTGCCTCCTCGAGTTGAGCTCCTGCCTGGCCACCGCGGCGGTCCTTCCGCGGGGGGCGGGAGCGTTGGCTAAGTGTCCCACCGCGCCATGCCTCGTGTCGAGTTTCTTCGTGTGGCGGTGCTCCTCCGCACCGTATTTACCCGGTAGCCGGCCCGATTCGCGGCGCGGCTCGTGAGCCTCCCGGAGTGCTCACGTATTGCGGTCCTTGGCGACCGTGCGATCGACGATGTCGAGGGTCTCTGCCAGCGTCCGCCCGTTCTCGGCGGCCGCGGCCTTGACGTTCGCGAAGAGGATGTCGGCTGACCCCATTTCCGGAGGGCCATCCATGCAGCAGCAGGTCAGATCGATGAAGGAGCTCCCCGAGATTGCGACCTGCGCCCAAGCGCGCTCTTCCTCGGCTTCGGACCTCAGACTCCACGGGTCAGGGCCGAATCCCCTGCGGGCGAGCCCTCCTCCCTACCGACTAGGATGAGGTCATCTCGCGTCGACCGGTGCTACGGGCGCCGCGAGCCAGGCGCCGGGAGGTGGATTGCACGCCGTTCCGGCGCCGCTTGAATACCTCCAGCAGCCGAGCGTCGGCGACGGTCCGCGAGAGCGTGCTCTCGGGCTCACCGGGATCGAGCGGCTTGGGTCCCATGCCGTGGGTGATCCGCGAAGGCGGGATGTCGATTGCCGGCGCCGCGGTGCTCGTCCGGCAGTATCGGCTCCGTCGGTGCCGGCAGGGGAGCTGAGCACCGGACCGATACGGCGGCGATCCTGTGACGTACACGGAGCATGAGACCCCGCCGATCGGCGACGTGGAACGTCGTGTTCCTCGTCGCGTACGCCTTCATCAGGGTCATCGACCCGCTCTTGCGATGGAGCTGGTTCAGCGTCGGGCTCGGCATCACGTCGCGCGTCACGGTGCGCGGTCGCCGGACGGGGCGACAGCGGAGCGTACTGGTGGGATTGATCCGGGTCGACCGCACCTGGTACGTCGGGCATCCCAATGGCGAGGTGGCATGGACCGCGAACCTGCGCAGTGCCGGGAAGGCGATCGTTGCACCACGCCCCGAGGCCTCGATCGAGGTGAGCGCCGAGCCGCTGCCCCCTGGGCCGGAACGTGATGCGGTGATCCGCGCCACGTCGGACCAACAGCCATTTCCCGCGAACCTGCTGTACCGGGGGGCCCGGCGACACATCCTCAGCGAGGGCCGATACTTCCGCCTCGAAATGCGCTGAACAGGCCGATGGCCCCGGCTTGC
Organism: Candidatus Limnocylindria bacterium; assembly: GCA_039917415.1. GTDB lineage: Bacteria > Chloroflexota > Limnocylindria > QHBO01 > QHBO01 > JACDBZ01. The sequence goes on from JBDSJJ010000081.1 coordinate 1,535, forward strand.
GGCCGGGGCCATCGGATCGGCGAGGAGAAGATCAGTCGCGCACGACGAACGGACGCCACGCCCGCAGGCCGATCGTAGCCGCGAGCGCCAGGAGCAGGGCTCCAAGCAGGGTCGTCGAGCTGTCGCTCATCGGCATCGCCGTGTCGGGCGAATCATCGCCTGCGGCGAGCTGGCCGCGAATCGCGCCGGCCGGGAAGTCCTCGGTATGGACATTGACGTAGTAGCCGGCCGGGTCATCAATGATCTCCTGAAGAACGGCAGCGTCCTCCATCGGCTCGATGCAGCCTTCGCTGGTGCCGTCGAACCCATCGACGTCCAGCGGAACGACGACATCGCCGGACGCACCCTCCGCGCCAACGTGGATGTGCGACTGGAGCACGGGGCCGATGCCATCGACGGTCAGCTCCCAGCACAGCGTGCCGGCCGTTGGGTCTACGACGATGCTGGCCGAGCCCGAGCCGTCGGGGTTACCGGGATTCTCGCCTTCGGCGACCGGAGCCAGGGTCGCGGTCACTGTGCTCTCGGCGGCGAGCGTCACGCCCGCGAAAGCCAGGGCCGCGATCAGGCCGAGTGCCATGGATGCGAGTGATCGGGTGCGGGTGCGCATGCTGCGAGTTCCTCCTGCGTGCGGCGGCGGGTCGCCCCCGTCATGCTGGAGAGTTCGCGGCCGGTTACGTCGGGGCTATGGACGGCGCAGGTGGTACGGCACGTCGGCGACGATCGTGTTCGGCCGGGCGAACAGCCGAAGCTTGAGGCGCAATGCCGTCTGATTGTGAAGCAGGTTCTCCCACCAGTGGTTCGGCACGAACTCCGCGAGCACCACCAGGATCGGGCGGTTCGGCGCCTGGCGCTGGAGCGCGTCCATGTAGGCCAGCAGCGGGCCGATGAGTGCACGGTACGGCGACTCAACCACCACGAGCTCCGTGGTCCCGGCCCATGCGGGCCAGCGCTCGCGGATGGCATCGGCCTCGGCGGGGTCGTTCGTAACATGGACCGCGACGGCAGACGGACTGATCGAGTTCGCGAACGCGATGGCCTGCCGTGCGGGCCGGTCGAGTCGCGAGATCGGCACGATGACGATCGGTTGCGGGGCCTTCTCGCCCTGGTCGGGGATACGGTCGAGAGCGAGCGCCGCCTCCATCTCGCGATAGTGGCGGTTGATCGCACGCAGGAGGAGCATCAGCAGCGGAACGAGGACGATGACCAGCCACGAACCCTGGAAGAAGTTGCTCGTGCCGACGACGACGGCGACCACGGCGGTGGTGAGCGCGCCGAGGCCGTTGATCGCCAGACCGGGCCGCCAGCCCGGCTCGCGCCGGCGCCACCATCGCACGAGCATGCCGCCCTGGGACAGGGTGAAGGCGATGAACACGCCCAGGGTGTACAGCGGAATGAGCCCGCTGACGCTGGCGTTGAATCCAACGAGAAGCCCGATCGCCATGAGCGACAGCGCCACGATCCCCGTCGTGAACGCCAGCCGCTCACCGCGGAACGCGAACTGGCGGGGCAGGTAGCCGTCGCGGGCCAGGAACGACGAGAGGCGCGGGAAGTCGGCGAAGCTCGTGTTCGCCGCCAGGACGAGGAGCAGCGCCGTCGAGATCTGCGCCACGATCAGGATCGCCCCGTCGCCGGCCAGGTGCCGGACGAGCTGGCTCAGGACCGTCTGCTCCTCGGTCGGGTCCGGCACGATGCCGATCGAGGTCACGAGGTAGGCAATTCCGACGAACAGGATCCCGAAGATGATCGCCGCCCAGGTCAGGGTGATCCGCGCATTCCGCCACTCCGGTGACTTGAAGGCCGGCACGCCGTCGGAGATGGCCTCGACCCCGGTCAGCGCCACCGCGCCCTGGCTGAACGCACGGAGGATGAGGAACAACCCGAGTGCCTGGCCGCTCTGCTCGACTCCCGCCCACGCGGCCGGTGCCTGGTAGTCCGGAATGTCCCCCATGACCGACCGGGCGACGCCGTAGGTCAGGATGCCGAGCATGATCACGATGTAGGCGTACGTCGGGACCATGAAGATCGAGCCCGACTCGCGGATCCCGCGCAGGTTTCCGAGCATGAGCACGACCACCATGACGACGCCGATGAGCACGCGCTCGGGATAGATCCCGGGCAGGATCGAGGTCATCGCGGCGACGCCGGCCGAGACCGACACCGCGACCGTCACCACGTAGCCGATGAGCAGCGCCGCCGCAGCGAGGATTCCGGCCGTGCTGCCCAGGTTGTCGCTGGCCACGAGATAGCTGCTCGCGCCCTTAGGGTAGGCCTTGATCGTCTGCCGATAGGAGAGCGTCACGATCGCCAGCATCACCGTGATGAGGCCGGCCAACGGCAGGGTGAGGGTCAACGCGCCGGTGCCGGCCAGCGCCAGGACCCGCATGATCTCCTCCGGCCCGTACGCAGATGAGCTGATGTTGTCGCTCGAGAAGATGGCGAGGCCCTTGACCTTCGTCAGGCGCTCGTGCTCCTCGCGCTCGCTGCTGATCGGACGGCCGATGAGCCCAGTCCTCAGCCGGCGCAGGCCGGCCTTCCACCCACGACGCTCCAGGATCGTCCGCTCCGTGGCGATCAGCTCGCCCGCGTCCTCGCCCCGCTGGAACTCACCCTCGAAGGGCCGAACGATCCGAACGTAGGCGTCGCCGGGGCGCTTACCGCGCTTCTTCTCTCGGACCTGGAGGAGCGGGTCGACCCAGTCGGGATCGGGGGAGCGAGGTTGGCGCGTCACGGCGCGCTACGGTAGCACTGCGTCGTCAAAGGCGGATCGCGATTCCCTCGTGCGGCACGAGCGTGATGCGGTCGAGGTCGATCGCGCCGGCCCGCCCCGTCGTGGCAACGAGGATCGCGCCGGCTTCGACGTTCATCACCGGGAGGCGGCACGGTGCTTCGCCGTCGCCGGCATTGAGAAGAACGAGCACGCGGTCGTCATCGGCCTCGCGCATCCATGCCAGCACTCCGGTACCCACACCGAACAACGAGCGGTGCGCGCCATGTGCCAGTGCGGGTGACGCGCGGCGTGCCTGGAGCAACCGCCGATAGAGGTTGAGCAGGGAGCCCGGGTCCGCGGACTGCGCCGCCACGTTGCGCGTCGTCGGGTCGACCAGTGGCAGCCACGGAGTGCCGCCGGTGAACCCGCCGTTGAGCGTGGCGTCCCACTGCATCGGCGTGCGATAGCCATCCCGGCCCGCCCGGTCGAACGGTGGGTGCGGAAGGGTATCCGGATCCGCGTCGACCATGCCGATCTCCTCGCCGGCGTAGAGCACGGCCACGCCGCGAAGGGTGAGCAGCAGGAACGCCGCCGCCCGGGCGCGCTCGGAGCCCCAGCGCGTGGCAAGGCGTGACTGGTCGTGGTTGCTCATGGCGTAGGTGGGGAACGTGTCGGGCGGATGGAGGGCTT
>JBDSJJ010000082.1:0-9023 GCA_039917415.1 Candidatus Limnocylindria bacterium
CGCCGAATGCGCGGTCCAGGTCGTCGCTGGTCAGGGCGACGTCCTGGTACGTCGACGTTCCGGGTCCGAGCATCTCCTCGGCGGCGCGCCGCAGCGCACCGTACGCGGCGCGTGCCAGCGGGCCGCCGGCTGACACGCGTCGAACGCCGAGCTCAGCCAGCTCCGGGATCGACGGGCCGTGGCGCATAGCCAGGACGTTCACCGGCGCATCGGTCTCTTGGACGATACGCCGGATCTGCTCCGGATCAGTCAGGCGCGGGGCATAGACCACGTCGGCGCCGGCCTCTCGGTACGCGCGGAGTCGGGCGATCGTGTCCTCGATGTCGTCGACCCCGTACAGCGCGTTCTCGGCTCGTCCCGTGAGCAGCATGCCATGTCGGTGCGCGGCGTCCGCCGCTGCGGCGACGCGTTCGGCCGCGACCTCGATGGAGTCGATCCGCCCCATCGACGGGTCGTAGTCCTCGATCGAGCAGCCGGCCGCGCCGGCCTCGGCGATGAGCGACACGGTCTCCGCGACGCCGGCGGGGTCGTCGGCGAAGCCGCGCTCGGCATCGACGTTGAGGGGAAGATCAACGGCGGCCGTGAGCGTCGCGACATGGGTCAAGAGCTCATCGCGCGTGACCGTCTGGTCGACCTTGCCGAGCGACGCGGCATGCCCGAGGCTCGTGGTGGCCAGGGCAGGGAAGCCCATCGAGGCCAGGAGTCGGGCCGAGCCGATGTCCCACGGGTTGGGCATGACGAACATGCCCTGTTCGTGGAGTTGGCGGAACCGATCACGGCGTCCGGTTCTGTCGGCGGCGTCCATCGGGATCAAGGTACCGCAACGGGTCACTTCACCGAGCGGCAAACTCGGCGCGCCCGCGAGTCGGCGAGCTAGGCGTCCAGCCACTCGCGCGGGTGGCTTGACAGGAAGGCCTCGACGTCGATACCTCCGGCGCCGACGATCAGTGATCGCGAGCCCCGGTGCGAATGGACGAAGGCCACCGTGCCTGGCGTCCCCCGCGCATGACCGGTCTTGACCTCGATGGCCATCGGCTCGTCGCGATTGCGCATGAGCTTCCCGGGGCGGACGACCCAGTCGACCTCGTTGTTCCCCTCGCGCCAGTAGCCGAGCTCGTCCGGATCGGCATGCGCCCACAAGTGAGCCCCGACCGCAGTCTCGACCAGCCGTCCCCAGCGCGAGTGATCGGCCCGAGCGCGCTCGAACGAGGTGCGAGCCGTGGCGGTCATGAGGGCCGTGTTGAGGGCCAGCAGCTTGGGGCTCGACGCGCGCCGACGCACGGCGGAGCCCGAGTACTTGCCGATGCCCGTCACCATGCCCGCGCCGCCCAGCAGCTCCAGGTAGTGCGCCAGCGTGACCGTGTTGCCCGCATCGGTCAGCGTGCCGAGCATCTTCGTGTAGCTCAGTACCTGTCCCGAGTAGGAGCAGGCGAGGCGGAAGAGCTGCCGCAGGAGGGCCGGCTTCTCGACGCGGTTGAGCATGAGGATGTCGCGCGACAGGTTCGTCTCCACGATCGAGTCGAGGATGTACTCCTCCCAGCGCTCGTGGCTCCCGATCAGCGAGGCGGCCCCCGGATAGCCGCCGTAGAAGAGGTAGGTGTCGAGGTCCCAGCCGAAGGCGTCGCGCATCTCGGCGAATGTCCAGTGCGTGACGCGGATCACCTCGAAGCGCCCCGCCAGGCTGTCGGACAGGCCCTTGCGGACGAGCAGCGGCGCCGATCCCAAGAGCATCACGCGCAACGGCATGCCGGACGCAGTGTCCTCGTCCCACAGCTGCTTGACGACGTCCGACCAGTCGCGGATCTTCTGGACCTCGTCCAGGATGAGCAGGCCCCCGGCGCGTGACCCCATCGATGCCTGCTGCCGGCCGATCTGCCACTGGGTGTAGATCCAGCCGATGTCCTCGGGGTCGGGCGCATCGGCGGATGCGAAGTGACCCGGTATGCCGATGGCGTCCATGACCTGTCGCGCCACGGTGGTCTTGCCCACCTGCCGTGGACCGGCCAGGACCTGGATGAACCGGCGCGGCTCGTGGGCTCGCTCGAGGATCTCGTCGTAGATCGGGCGCCGATAGACCGCGGACTTCTTCTTCGGGCTCATTCACGCACTCTGCTGGGCAGATTTACTCAGTGACGTGAGGAAGTTTACTCACTGTTACTCGAGGCGGGGGCGCCCTCCAGGTGGTGGCGATCACGCCATCTCTTCCTGCATGTAGAGCTCGGTGAACTCAGCGCAGCGCTTATCGGGGGCAAACCGCATCAGGAACACGTTGTGAAACATACGTTCAGGTCCCAGCGGACCGGCGAGGTAGTGACTGTAGCCCGTCGCCACGGCACGATCGCCATCCACGGCGAACGGCTCGTACGTCGCATCCCAGGCGTCGGGCTCGTCCCGGCTGCCACCCAGCCAATCCTCGACCACGGCGTCGATTCCGACTTCCTCGTGCTCCGAGGAGTACGGCCGGAACCGATAGACAATGTCCGCGGTGAACAGGGCCTCGATCGGGGCGCGCTCGTTTGTCCGCCAAGCCTCGACGTAGCGGTCCAGCCAAGCTTGAAGGTCGGCGTGATTCATCCGCGAATCCTACGCCGCTCAACCCGCGTGGAATGCGGCGAGTCGCTGCGCCTCGTCGTTGACCTCGCGCCGCTCGTCGGCGGTGAGCGTCCTCAGCGGCGTCACCTGGATCCGGTCCATCTCGTGGCGCCACGTTCCGGCCACCTGGCCGTCGACCAGGATCGTGTTGACCGAATGCGGCGTCCTGGTGTTGAAGATCAGCGGCCGCAGTGCCTCCGGGAGAACCTCGGTGCGCCGGGCGTGGACCAGCAGCATCGCGTCCCACACGGCGATGAATCGGACCGGCGCCGGTGTCGCGGGATCGGGCAAGGTGGCATCGGCGAGGTCGACGAGTGGTCGGCCGCGCTCGTCACGGTACCGAGACAGCTCCATCCGCTCGGCCACGGGCCGGATCGTTCCGACTTTGAGTCCCATCCAAGTGGCGATGTCGGCAAGCCGCGCCGGCCCGAATGCGCCGAGGTAGCGGCGGATCAGAAGCTGAATTCCGTCCTCTTCGGACACTTCAACCCGCGGCAGCCAAGCGTCCGCGAGGAGGTAGAGGTCCGCCCGGCGGCGATCCCAGGTACCGGATGGGGGCACCCGCACGAGGTCCACCCACGGCCCGACCCAGCTCACCGCCCGAGCCGGCAGGCCGCGCGATTCGAGGCGGGCGGTCAACTCGGTGATGCGCAGCGGACCGTCAGCGAGCTCCTCCCGCACAACACAGGCGATCGTCTCCATGTCGACGCCGGACATCTCGCGGGCCCGCACCCGAGCCTGCCACTCGCGGGTGGTACGCCGGATGCCAGCCATCATCGGCCAGTAGTCGGCCGCCGAGACGGTATGGATGGTGACGCGCATCATCGTGGCCTGGATTGCCCGTCGCTCCTCGAGTGCTGCCGTGAGCATCCGCCGCTTCAAGTCGCGCATCCGCGACCAGAGGCCGATGTAGCCGGCCGGCGCGTACTGCATCTGGATGCCGCCCATCTGCTCGATCACCGCGGTCAGCGGCCCCTCAGAGCGCTCGAGCAACATCTGCCGATCCAGCAGCGCGCGATTGAGGTGCCGCGGCGTCAGCGGATCCGTTCCCACCCGGTCATGCCCTCGCATCGGCGCAGTCTACGGAGTGGGGTCGGATGCGCGATCGCACGCGGGAGTCGCTTCTCGACATCCGCTCGCGTCTTCGCGCATGGGCCGGTTGATCCAAGGCGGGTCGTGCTTGTTGTGCGTGCCTGGGACCCTTCCATCTCGTCTCGATCGGCCAGTGCGTCGCCATGCGCTCATCTGTCAACAAGGAGCATCGACGCTCGACAAGTGCTCGGAAACGCGCGCGGTTGGCGAAAGCCAACAGGACTACTCGCGGCCAGCGAGCTGCCAGGACTTGCCCTCGGTCGCAATCGACGGAGCGATGACCATCTCGACCTCGTGCATCTCGCGGATGGTGCGCACGCCGAGGGCCGCCATCGACTGTCGCAGGGCGCCGGCCAGGTTCTGGGTGCCGTGGGTCGTCTCCGCCGGCCCGAACAGGATCTGCTCGAGCGGAAGGCGGGTGCCGATCTTGATGCGGGTCCCACGCGGGAGTGTCGGCGACGGCGCGGCCATGCCCCAGTTGAAGCCGCGGCCCGGCGCCTCGAGCGCGCCGGCGAATGGCGACCCGAGCATGACCGCATCGGCTCCGGAGGCGATGGCCTTCGCAATGTCGCCACCGGTCTTCATGCCACCATCGGTCACGACGGGAACGTAGCGGCCGGTCTCACGCTCGAAGCGGTCACGAGCCGCCGCGACTTCCAGCGTCGCGCTCACCTGCGGCACGCCGATGCCGAGCACCTCGCGAGTCGTACACGCCGCCCCAGGCCCGACCCCGACAAAGATGCCCGCCGCACCCTGGTGCATGAGCTGGTAGGCGGCCTCCCCGCTCACCGTGTTCCCGACGAGGACCGGAATCTTCAGGCCGCCGGTCAGGTCGGCCAGCGACAGCACGCGCGTCGATGTCGAGATGTGGCGGGCCGACGAGACCTGGGACTGCACGAGCAGCAGGTCGGCGCCCGCCTCGGCCGCTATCTCGGCGTGGCGCCATGCGGACGCGGGCGTGGTCGCCACCGCGGCAATGCCGCCCTGCGCCTTGATTCGCGTGATCAGCGCCGTAATCAGCTCGTCGCGGATCGGCTGCTGGTAGGCCTCGGCCAGGATGTGGGCCGCCTCACGACCATCCTCGGCGGCGACCACACGTTCGATGATCGGGCTCGCGTCCTCGTAGCGGGTGTAGAGGCCCTCGAGATTGATGAAGGCGGCGCCGCCATGACGGCTCATGCGGACGGCGAAGTCCGCATCGGCGACGGCGTCCATGGCTGCCGCTAGAAATGGGATCTCGAACCGGAAGCCACCGATGTCGACACCGAGCTCAACTTCGGCAGGGTCGGCCGTCACAGCGCCCGGGACGAGGGCGACCTCCTCGAAGCCATATGCTCGCCGCAGGCGAGATTCGGTCGCATCGCGGACTGGCGCGTGGTCGATCAATCCAGCCTCCACGGAATATGGCAAACCCGCGCGGCACGGCGGCGCGGGTTTCGGTCGGCGCTGGGGCTGATGACGGCTCGGATCGGATGCACAACGAGGGTCGCTACGGGCTTTGGACAAGTATACCGGGACCAACTCTTCCCAATCGCCCGCTGATGGCGCAGAGTCTCGACAGCTTATTCGGCGGGATCGCGTGGCCAGCCTGGGCGCTGGCTGGCGCGGTCGCGATCATCGGGCTCGCCTCGGCGGCGGTGATGTGGAGCGCCAGCGCGAAACCTTGGGATCGGCCTCGGGCAACGTCCGGCCAGCGCGAGATCGCGAGCTAGCGGGCGCCGCCCGCGCGTGATGAACCGCTCGCACGGGCCGAGGCATAGCGCGCGAGCGTGCGTTCGCGGGCCTCCGCATGATCAACGATCGGCGCGGGATATCCGGAGACGGGCGTTCCCGCTCGCCATGGTTCGTGGATGTGCGCCGGGGGGAGGTCGGCCAGCTCAGGCAGCCATCGACGGATGTAGTCCCCGTCGGGATCGAACTTCCGCGCCTGGAGCGTCGGATTGAAGATTCGGAAGTACGGCGCGGCATCGGTGCCGACGCCGGCCACCCATTGCCAGTTTCCGTTGTTCTGCTGCACGTCCGCGTCGAGCAGGAGCTCGGAAAAGGCCGCTTCGCCACGCCGCCAGTCGAGCCCCAGATCCTTCACCAGGAAGCTGGCCGTGATGAGGCGTGCCCGGTTGTGCATCCAGCCCGTGGCAGCCAGCTGGCGCATGCCGGCGTCGACGAAGGGATAGCCGCTGCGGCCGGCGCGCCAAGCGTCGAAGAGGTCGTCGCCGTCCGGACCATCAACCCAGGGAATCGTGTCGTACTCGGTGCGGAAGCTCTCGGTGGCGAGCCGCGGATGCGCCAGGAGCACCTGCGCGAAGAACTCGCGCCAGCCGAGCTCCCCGCGCCAGGAGGCCGATCCACGGGCAAGCGCGACGTCGTCCCGTTCTGCGGCACGATGCCGCGCATTCAGCACCGCGCGCCAGCAGGCCCGGACGCTGATGGCCCCGACTCGGAGATACGGAGAGAGGCGGGAGGTGGCGTCGATGTCCGGGCGATCCCGTTCGTCTCGATAGCCGGAGATGTCAGAACGGAGGAAGGCGCGAAGCCGTTCGTTCGCGGCCTGCTCCCCGGGGTCAGGCAGCTCGGACCCGTCGCCCACGTCTGAGAGCGACCCGCCGTCGCCATCCGGGGGCGGCGCGAGGCTCGCGGGATCGAAATCCGCGCGGGCCGTGGCCCCGTCCGGGTCGGCGGCGATCCACGCATCGAGCGCACGACGGAACGGCGTGTAGACCGTGTATGGGTGGCCCGCCGCGGTCCGCAGCAGGTCCGGTGGCACGATGCGCTGGTCGTTCACCAGAGTGAGATCGACCGCATCGGCGACGCGCGCATCGCGCTCGATGGCCACGGGGTCCTCGTCGGCTGCCGCGATGACGGAGTGGGCGTCAACCGAGTCGGCGAACCGCCGGAGCGCGTCAGCCGGCCGTCCACGGAGGATCGTCAGGCCGGATCCATGCTCCCGCAACCGGTCGTCGAGCGCACGGAGGTTCGCATCGAACCAGGCGACGCGGCCGGTGGCCGACTCGTTGGCGGCCAGCAGATCGGGATCGGCGACGAACACCGGCCACGCTCGCTCCGCTCGAGTGGCGAGCTCGAGCATGCGGTTGTCGGCCAGACGCAGGTCACGCCGGAACCAGGCGATGGTGCGACGGGGCGATGCGGTCATGCCCCCCAGTACGCGTCCTGGCAGCGCCGTGCATGCCCGGCGCTCGGCGCGTGGGTCAGTCGGGCGAGAGCTCGACGCCCGCCGCTCGCGCATCGCTGACGAGAGCCTCGAGCGCGCCGTCCTCCTCGGCGGTCGATCGGAGCAGCCCCATCACGCGTGACAGTCCCAGCTCGGCGTACTCGGCAAGGAGCTTCTGTCGAGCCTCACCGCCATCTCGCCAGCCCTCGGCATTCCAGAAGATGTGGGCCGAGACCGAGAGCGAGTCCGGATCCCGCCCGATCTCCTCGCAGCGCGCCCGGACGGTGGGCAACGCGTCCCGCACCTCGTCGGGCGACATGCCGTCCAGGTTCAGCTCATCGGCGTAGCGGGCGGCCAGTCGCCAGGTGACCTGCGGTCCATTGCCGCCGACCATGATCGGCATTCCGGTCTGACGAATCGGCTTCGGGATGTTGCGGGCGTCGGCCACGTGGTGATGCTCGCCGTCGTACGTGGCGTGCATTTCTCGACCCGGCTCGAGCATCCGGGTGATCACCTCCAGCGCGTCGTGGAGCATCGCCAACCGATCGCGGGTCTCGGGGAATCCGTACCCATAGGCCAGCCACTCATCCTTCTTCCACCCGGCGCCGATGCCGAGCTCGAAGCGTCCACCGGAGATCGTGTCGAGAGTGGCGGCCATCTTTGCGGTGAGTGCGGGGTTTCGAAATCCGTTGCAGATCACGATGTGGCCGAGCTGCACGCGCCGGGTGAGGGCGGCAAGGGCGCTCAGCGACGTGAACGACTCGAACGTGATCTCGTCGGTCGGCCGTGGGACGGTGTGGAAATGGTCGAACAGCCAGATCGACTCGACTCCCAGCCGATCGGCCTCCTGTGCCAGCAGGCTCGTGCGGCGCCATGCCCGGTCGGGCTCCCAGCCATCGTATTCGCCGGTCCATCCCTGTGGCACGATCACGCCGAGTTTCACGTCTTGCCTCCTTCGCCCACGATCATGGCTGTGCTATCGGACGATCATCTGGGCACGTTCCGGACCAACGCTGACGTGGCTGATCGCCACGCCGGCCAGCGACTCCAGTCGCTCCACGTATTTGCGTGCCGGTGCAGGCAGGTCCGACCACTCGCGGCATGCCGTCGTGTCTGTCAACCATCCCGGCCACTCTTCGTAGATCGGCTCCAGGCGCTCGTAGACCGATGTCGACGCGGGGACGGTGTTCCATTCCTTCCCGTCCATCGGGTCGCGGTAGGCGCGCGCGAGCGCGATCCGTTCGAATCCATCGAGCACGTCGAGCTTGGTGAGCGCGATGCTCGAGTACCCCGCCAACCGCGCGCTGAAACGCACGGCGACCGCGTCATACCAACCACATCGGCGCGCTCGTCCGGTGGACGTCCCGTATTCCTCGCCGCGTTCACGCAGCCGCTCCCCGTCCGCATCCTCGAGCTCCGTCGGCAGCGGTCCCGCTCCGACGGCCGTGGTGTATGCCTTCGCCACGCCAAGCACGCGGTCGATCGCCACTGCCGGCAGCCCCGCGCCCAGGCTGGCGCCACCGGGGATCGGCGAGGAGCTGGTCACGTACGGATAGATTCCCCAGTCGAGATCGCGCATCGTCCCGAGCTGGCCCTCGAGCAGGATACGCTCACCGCGCTCGAGCGCCTCGTCGACCAGACCCTGGCCGTCAACGACGTGGCGGGCCAGTCGCGCGCCGGCCGCGAGGTAGGCGTCGGCAATGCGAGCCTCGTCGGTGGCTGCGCCGATCTCATCGGCCATCTCGTCCGCGGCTCCGGGATAACCCGCGACCACCCGGCGGATGCGCGGCAACGCGGCGGCGAGCCGCGACCGAAATGTGTCCGGCTCGACGAGGTCGATGATCCGCAGGCCGCGACGAGCCACCTTGTCGACGTATGCCGGCCCGATCCCACGGGACGTCGTGCCGAGCTTGCCTGAGCCGCGCTCCCGCTCCTCGAGCTGGTCGAGGAGGACGTGGTAGGGCATGACGAGATGCGCGCGATCGCTGATGAACAGGTTGTTGCCGTCGAACCCCGCGTCGCTCAGCCCGTCCAGCTCCGCCACCAGCGCGGGCGGGTTGATCACGACGCCGTTGCCGAGCAGGTTGCGGGTGCCGGGATGGAAGATCCCCGATGGAATCAGGTGGAGCTTGAAGTGACCGTGGGGGTTGACCACCGTGTGGCCCGCGTT
>JBDSJJ010000083.1:0-4144 GCA_039917415.1 Candidatus Limnocylindria bacterium
GGCGTCCCGCAGCCGTTCGCGAAGTCGATGCCTCCGTGGAAGTGGGGGTAGTAGGTGCCCCGATAGGTGTAGGGCGGCTCGAGCACGAAGTTCGTCGGCCCCCACTCCTGGGTCACCCGGAATGAGCGCTCCGGCCAGCGAAAGCCATAGCTCGAGGTGGCGTTGGCCCGTGCCGCCGCCTCCCGCGCGGCAGCGTCCTGGGCGGCAGCTTCCTCCGCCTTGCGTCGTGCCTCGGCCTCGGCCGCGGCTCGTCGCTTCGCCTCTTCGATGGCCCCCTGCTGTGCCGCGGCCTGCTGCTGGAGCTGCGATGCCAGGCGCTGCGCGGCGGCAGCCGCTTCCTCGTTCTCTTTGATCTGCTGCTCGACGTTGCCTTTGGCCTGCAGCGCGGAGTTGAGGGCAGCTTCCTGCTCCGCCCGCTTGCGATCGGCGGCAGCACGCAGCTCGGCCAGCTTCGCCTCGAGCTGCGTGAGCTCGTCGCGCCGTTCCTTGAGAGATGCCTCCTCGTCGCGGGCAGCGGCACGCGCATCGGCGAGGGCCCGACGCCCATCGCGGAGGGTCTCGCGCCGAGTCTCCAGCTCCTCGCGAATGGCGCGGATGTCGTCGGCCAGGACGGTGTCCTGCTCCGACACGTTCATGAGGTAGCCGACCTGGGTCGTTGCCTGGTCGAGCGAGCCCGCGGACAGGATGACCTCGAGCAGCGACGTCTGGCTGCGCTCATAAGCGGATCGGAGATGATCCTCGAGCAGGGCTTCGCGATCCTCGAGATCGGAGGTGCGGCGGTTGATGTCGACGGCGAGCTGGATCAGCTCACCGTCGAGCGCGGCGATCTGGGTCCGGAGTTCGGCGATGCGCGCCTCGATGTCGGCGACCTGGTCTCGCACCTGCTCGAGCAGAGCAGCCACGCGATCGTATTCGGCGCTCACGGCCTCGAGCTCGGCCTTGGCAAGGTCGAGCTGGGTGTCGAGATCCGCGGACCTGCGCTGGAGCTGGGAGAGCTCTGACCGCTGGCGCTGCAGGGCGGCCGCCAGCGACTGCTGCGCCGACTGTGCGTCTGCGAGCTGTGCGCGGGTTTCGGCCAGCTTGGCCTCGGGATCAGCGGCAAGGGCCGAGCCGCTGGGCTGAGTTGTGACGACGCTCCATCCAACCGTCAGCAGGGCGACGAACGTGACGGCGAGACGGGACCGCCGCCTCATCGAGCGGTGATCCGTATCTGCAATTTGCCCTTGAGCCCCGTAGCGAGAGATGGTCGGGGCAATGGTGCCCGACGCCTGGCGGCGCCGGAACGGGCCCCAAAGTACTACACCTGTCTAGTTCGTGGGCGCCATGGGTGGTCCCGGTTCGAGGCGGGACGGCCGGTCAGTCGTCGTCGCCGCGCTTCGTCAGGCGCCCGATGATCACCCCGAGGACGGCCCCGGCACCAAGCAGGATCGGCTTCGGGAGCCCACGCTTGGGTGCGGGTGCGGGCAGCACCGGAGGGTCGGTGACGACGGGCAGGAACCGCGGGTCGGCGGCCGCGGCGGGAGCCATGTCGTCGTCGAGCGCGCTGGCCCGCGCGAACTCGGCGCCCAGCAGCACGATCACACTGGCGAAGTAGAGGAACACGAGAAGCGAGATGCCGGTAGAAATCGGCCCGAAGGCATTCTCGTAGTTCGCGACGCTCGTGGCGTACCAGGTGAAACCGAAGCGCAGAACTGTCCACAGCACGGCCGCCACCACGGCCCCGGGCAGGACCTCGCCCCACCTGACCGGCCGGTTCGGAACGACGCGGTAGATGACCCAGAAGGCGAGGAAGATCAGGAGGATCGGCACGGCAAGGCCGATGAGCCACAGTGCCGCCTGGCCGCCGGGCACGCCGGCCACGACGTCCGCCGCGGCTTCCTGCAGGATGCCGGTCACGATCCCGATGACCACCGACCCGACCGCCAGGATCCCGGTCAGGGCCATGAGCAACAGCCCGATGAGCTTGTCCTTCACGAACGGGCGCGGCGGCGCATTCTCGAACACGCGCCCGATGCCGGTCGAGATCGCGGAGAACACGCCAAGCGCACTCCACGCCAGGAAGCCGACGCTGATGATCGTCATGCTCCCACGCGACTCGATGACCGCGTCGATGATGCTGCCGACGGTGTCGCCATCGAGTGGTGATCCGGCCTGCGCCTGCTCGATGATGAAGGTGCGCGCCTCGCCCTCACCCAGGAAGATCGAGCCGAGCACCACGCCCAGGACCAGCAGCTGAAACACGGATAGCACGCCGAAATAGGCCATGCTGCCCGCGTACTGCAGTGCCTGGTGGTTCATGAACCCGCTGAGGGCGCGACGCGAGACGCGTGGCAGCCGGTGGCTGAGGCTCCACTCGTCGAGGTCGGCAAGGAGCTGCTTGGCTCGGTCGATCATGTCGGACATCCTTCCGCAAGCGACGTGCCGCTGGCCCATCAGGCTACCCTGTACCCGATGGCACGGCGGGAAACCGAGCTCCTCGAGCTCGACGGTCACGAGGTCACGATCAGCAACCCCGGCAAGGTCTTCTTCGCCGGTGCGGGGATCACGAAGATCGACCTTGTCCGGTACTACCTGTCCGTGGCCGATGGCGCATTACTTGGCGTCCGGGATCGTCCGATGGCCCTCAAGCGATTCGTCGACGGCGCCGGCGGCGAGGCGTTCTTCCAGAAGCGAGCCCCAAAGTCGGTCCCCGAGTTCGTGCGCACCGTCGAGCTGTCGTTCCCCTCGGGACGTACCGCGGACGAGGTCGTGGTCGAGAACGCAGCGGCGCTGGCGTGGGTCGTCAACCTCGGCTGCATCGACCTCAATCCGCACCCGGTGCGCTCCGGCGACCTCGAGCATCCGGACGAGCTGCGGGTCGACCTCGACCCGGGTCCTGGCGTCGGCTGGGACGACGTGCGCTCGGTCGCCCTCGTGGTGCGCGAGGTCCTCGAGGAGATGGGATACGCAGCCTGGCCGAAGACGTCAGGCTCGCGCGGGATCCATATTTACGTGCGGATCGAGCCCCATTGGGGATTCAGCGACGTTCGTCGCAGCGCGCTGGCCCTGGCCCGCGAGGTCGAACGCCGCGCCCCGCAGATCGCCACCAGCAAGTGGTGGAAGGAGGAGCGCCACGGCGTCTTCCTCGACTACAACCAGAACGCCAAGGATCGGACCGTGGCATCCGTGTACTCCGTGCGTCCACGGCCGGATGCTACGGTCAGCGCGCCGCTCACGTGGGATGAGCTCCCCGACGCCGAGCTTGGCGACTTCACGCTGCGCACCGTTCCGGACCGCTACGCGCGCGTCGGGGACGTCGGAGGCGGAATCGACGACCAGTCCTTCTCCCTCGACCCGTTGCTCGAGCTCGTCGAGCGTCACGAGCGCGACGGGTTGGGAGATGCCCCGTGGCCGCCCCACTACGCCAAGCAGGCCGGCGAGCCGCCGCGCGTCCAACCCTCGAAGCGACGCGCGGGACCGGCCCGCGGGCCAACCGACCCATCAGCGCGGCGTGGTGGCACCGGCTCGGTGTCTCCCCCGATGCCGCAGCCGCCGGCACGGAATGCCGACGGAAGCGTTCCGCCGACCGGCCGGCGACGGTCGACGCAGCCGCTGCTCGTCATCGGCCAGGCCGCCGACAAGGCCGATGCCCTCACCGGGCTCGACCGCTGGCGGAAGCGCCACCCCAAGGCGGCCGAACATGTTCGCGATCCCGAGGACGTGCTCGTGGACGCGATGCGCGGCCGCTACAAGGTGTGGTGGCGGGTGCGGGTCAACCTGCGGAACGTTCCGGAGGAGCTCCGGCCGGCCGCCGAGCCGCCGGACCCCGACTACGATCCGACCAGCGAATGGGTCGATGCCCGCGCAGCCACCGAGGAGGAGTCGACATGACTGACCGACGCGCGCTCATGGAGCGATACGAGGGCGGGGCGGCCGAAATCGATGCCGCGCTGGAACGTGTCAGCGACGATGAGCTCGACGCCGTCCCGGCCGATGGTGGCTGGTCCGCGCGCCAGGTATCGCATCACCTCGCCGACAGCGAGGCGATGGCCTACACCCGGCTTCGTCGCCTAGTCGCCGATGCGGAGCCGCGCATCGAGGGATACGACGAGCCGCGCTGGGCCGAGCGTCTGCACTACGACCGTCCGATCGGCGATTCGGTGGC
>JBDSJJ010000084.1:0-15993 GCA_039917415.1 Candidatus Limnocylindria bacterium
CCGTTCGCGGTGGGAGCTCACGAGAGCCACCAGCACCTGGTCGATCGCCGCATTGGCCTCGTGGAACGCGTTGGTGAGGTCGGCCGCGTCGGCCGAGCGCCTCCGCAGGTGTCCGGTGATCGCATCCAGGACCGGGGAGCGGAAGAAGAGGAACGCCTCCACCGTCTCGGCGAGGGACAGGCCGGCCCGTGATGCCTCGCCGCCGTAAAGGCCTCCCATCTTCTCGGCCTCGTCGAGGAGGATTTGGCGCTCGGCCTTCTTCGAAGCCGCAACGTACTCGATGACCAGCTGGAATGTGCGCTGGCCCCAGCGCCGGAATTCGTCGCGCTGCTCGGCGTTGAGCCGTGCCTGCCAGGGCTGACCCGCATACCCGGTGCGCTGCATGCGCCGGTGGAGCTCTCCGGCCATCGTACGCGTGGAGTCCGGCAGTCGCTCCATCCCATATCGGTGCCGCCGCGGAGAGTTGATCATCGACTCGAGGCTCGACCGCAGGAAGCGCCGATGCCCGCCGGGTGTCTGGTAGCTCTGGACCTTACCCGTGTCGGCCCAGCGTCGCAGGGTATCGTGGCCGACGCCCACCAGCCGCGACGCGGCGCCCAGTGGCAGCCACGGATCGTCAGTGTCGCCGGATGTCGAGGGGGTCGTCACAAGCGCGGAACCTGAGGAAATCTATATCGCGGCGTACGGTACGTGCGGTCCGCGCCCGCGTCAACCGAGGCGCCGGCTCACCCCTCGCGGTCGGTGCGGAGCTCGTCGCTGCGCATCATTCCGAGCTCAGCCCACAGATGGACGAGCGACGCCATTCCATCGCGGATGTTTCGAAGGCTCATCCATTCGTTCGGCGCGTGAAAGTTGCCGGTGGGATTGGCGAATCCGACCATCAGCGTCTTGAGGCCAAGGCGCGCGTCGAGTGCCGCCACAACCGGAACCGAGCCGCCGGACCGCTGGAAGAGCGGGGCGACACCGAAGCCCGCCTCGAGAGCACGGGCTGCAGGCGCGATGCCCGGGTGGTCGAGTGGCGTGATCGCCGGGGCGCCACCGTGAATGATCTGCACCTCGACCTGCACCGAGGGCGGGGCGAGTGACTCGATGTGCCGCTTCACCATTTGCTCGATCTCGCGATAGTCCTGGTCCGGCACGAGGCGCGTCGAGATCTTGGCCGCGGCCCAGGCGGGGATGATCGTCTTCGCGCCGGCGCCCGTGTACCCGCCCCAGATGCCGTTGATGTCGAAGGTCGGCCGGGCTGAGAGACGCTCGAGCAGGGAGTGACCCTGCTCTCCAGGCATGGCGGCGGCGATCCCGGTCTCGTCGGCCCATGCCGCCTCATCGAACGGCAGCGCCGCGTACGCCGCGCGCTCCTCGCTCGACAGGTCCCGCACTCGATCGTAGAAGCCCGGAACGGTGAAGCGGCCCGACTCGTCGGTCAGTGTCGCGAGCATCCGGACGAGCACGTTCGCCGGGTTGTCGACTCCGCCTCCGTACTGGCCCGAGTGGACGTCGTGACGCGGCCCATGCACGCGGACCTCCCAGTAGGCGATGCCCCGCAGTCCATAGCCGATGGCCGGAGTGCCGTCGTCGTCGAACGTGTCGCCGTCGCTCACCACGCACACGTCGGCATCCAGCAGGTCCGGATGGTCGGTGATGAACTGCTCGATCGGCTCGGAGCCGACCTCCTCGTCCCCCTCGAAAAAGAAGCGAAGGTTCACCGGCAGCCGCCCCGACGTGCGCATCCATGCCTCGACCGCCTTGAGGTGCATGAAGAGCTGGCCCTTGTCATCGCCGGAACCCCGAGCATAGATACGGCCGTCCTCGTGCCGCGGCTCGAAGGGCGGGCGCACCCATTCGTCGAGCGGATCGGGAGGCTGGACGTCGTAGTGGCAGTAGACGAGCACCGTCGGTGCCGCCTCGCCGGCACCCAGCCACTCGCCGGTCACGATCGGGTGATGCGATGTCTCGTGCAGCGTGGGCCGGTCGACCCCGAGGCGTGTCAGCTCATCAACGATCCATTGCGCCGTGCGGCGCACTTCGGCGGCGCACTCCGCATCCGCGGACACGCTCTGCAGTCGCAAGAAGTCGTCGAGCTGGGCGAGATGGGCTGCGTCGTGTTCGCGCAGGTAGGCGGTCGCCGCGGCCGTGGCGGCCGGGACATCGGTCTGGCTGGTCATGGGCGGATGATAGGCGGGATGCGCCATATGCAACCGATGACCCCGCCACCGCGTCTGGCGAGCCACATGAGGGTTCTCCTTTCTGCCGCACTCGTTCTCGGGCTTTCGATTGCTCCGCTGGAGCGAGTCGCCGCCTGCAGCTGCATCCAGTCGACGCCGGCGGAGGCGGCGGGTTTTGCCGACGCGGCGTTCGCTGGAACTGTCCTCGCCCAGAACAACATCGGCGCCGAGCCTGCCGGCATCGGACTTCCTCCCGCCTTCGGGCCCACGACCGTGTACACGTTTGCCGTCGATGGCGTGGCGAAGGGCGCGGTCGGCACTCGCATCGACGTGCTCGCCGGCGGCGACGGGGCGGGGTGCGGCATGTCGTTCGATGCCGAGCACCGATGGCTGGTGTTCACCTCCATTGCGGACGGCGTGCACACCAGCGGCCTGTGCTCCGGCAACGTCATTCTCGAACCGGGCGTGGCATCTCCTCTCGAGCTGGCGGCGCCGGCCGTCGCCGACGGGCGCGACGACAACGGGCTTCCCGTCCCCGCTGCGGTCATCCTCGGGACGCTGGCACTGGTGATCGTCGCGTCGTGGCTCGCCTTCCGCCGGGGCCGCCCTAGCTGAACGCTCCGGCCACGAAGCCCGCGAACATCAGCATCGCGCCCGCGGGCACCAGGCTCGCGACCTTGAGAAACGGCGGCCATCCAGGCCCGCCAGCGAAGGCATACGCCGGAATCGCGATCGGAAAGAGCAGGACGGCAGCCGACCACCCGATCCGCGCGCGGCCGGTGAGATCGGCCCTTTCCTGGATGTCCAGCCAGTACGCGGCGATCACCAGGAACCCGCCCACGGCGAGGACGGCGAAGGCGGTCCAGACAATGGGGAGCATGCCGCCGATCCTACCTGCTGGCCTCGTGATCCGCCGCCAGCCGGTCTCTGGTCGAGAGCTCTGCGGCTGCGCGACGCTCGATGTCGTCGCGTCCGTTCAGCAGATCCGTCAGGAACGCCATCGGTCGACGCGCGGGCAGCGCCGGCTCCTCTGGCGGCAGCAGGACTTGCACGGCCGCGTGGGTGCGGCGTTCGAGCTCGGTTCGTACCTCTCGACCGCGGACCGCGCTCGACGGGATCGGCGGCCCGAAGCGCACGACCAGGCGCTTCCGGAACCACAGATGCGTCGTGCCGATAACCGCGCACGGGACGACCGGCACGCCCGATGCGACGGCGAAAGCCGCCGCGCCGTCCTCGAACTCCAGCAGGTCGCTCTCGCGGAAGCCGATCCGGCCCTCGGCGAAGATTCCCAGCACCCCGTTGGCGTCGAACACTCGCCGAACGGCTCGGACCGCAGACGTGAGGGTCGTCAGCTGCGGGTGGACCGGGATGACACCGCCGAAGAAGGCCATGACCCGGTTCTTGAATCCTCGGCTGAAGTCGGCCTCGCGGGGGCCGAACCAGGTGATCCTTGGCTCGAGCGGCAGCACCGCCATGATGACCAGGGGGTCAAACCCGTTGTGATGGTTCGCAACCAGCTGGAACGGCGGTGCGGGCCACGCATCGAGTCCGGAGACGCGAACGTCAAAGAGGGTCCGGATCACGGTACGGTTGACCCACCACATGAGCCGATATCGGACCGTGACCGACACGCTCATCTGGCGCGGGCCTGTCTTGGCACCCCGGACGTCATCGGTCATGTGGTTGCCCCCACGGTCGCGACCTGCGCGGCGTCATCGTCGCGTCGCCGTGGGTCGACGCGCGTGAGCGCAAGCGCCGACAGGGCTACGAACGCCGCCGCCACACCCATCGCGGCGCGCGGTCCGGTCCCGTCGCCGAATCGGCCGGCGACGAGGTCCTGCACGGGGCCGGCAACGATGATGAAGACCGGCCCGGCCATGGCCGTGCCGGCGTTGAGGATGCCCATGTAGCGGCCGGCCGTGGCTTTCGGGATCACGTCCGCCATCAGCGCCCAGTCGGCGGAGAGGAAGATCCCCATCCCGATGCCGAACGGGACCCATGCGGCGACGGCCAGGCCGGGGGTTGGCGCTACGGCCACGCCGAGCAACCCTGAGCCGGCGATGGCGGCCGCGGCCCAGATCACCGGCCGGCGTCCGAACCGATCGGAGAGCCGACCCCCGGGTACCGCGGCGAGCGCGGTGGACACACCGACGATGGCGGTGGCCAGAAAGACGGTTGCATCTGCGTCGGCATCGTCGAGTCCGTGCGACCGGCGGAAGTAGCCGATCGCGATGAGTGTCGCGTTGTAGGCCCCGAGAAACAGGAGCCGCACGAGGAGCAGCCACAGAACGTCGCGCTCCGCGAGGATGTCTCGGCCCCAGGCGGACCGGGCGATCGCCGCCCAGCTGCGCGTTCGTGCGGGTGCGCGCCGTCCCTCGTCCACCGTGGCCACGAGCACGACCATCGTCACCAGCTCGACGACGCCGAGCGCCAGAGTGGCGAGCGCGACGTTGTCGACGATCCCGCCCAGAGTGGCAATCCCCACTCCGGCGATCGTGCCAAGGGTCAGCATCAGGCCCATCAGCCCGCTGGCGGTCCCCACCTGTTTGGCCGGCACGAGGTCCGGAACATATCCCTGGAACGGCCCCTGCGCGAAATTCGAGCTGACCTGGAGGAGGAAGTAGAAGGCGACCATGGCGATGAAGTCGGAATTGAACGCGAGGCCCGCCAAGAAGACGATGTCCAGGAGCGTGCCGATGACGATGTACGGCTTGCGCCGACCCCAACGCGTCACCGTGTAATCGCTTATGACGCCGACCGTGGGCTGGATCAGGATCGGAGCGATCGCCCCGGCCAGCATGATGACCGCGAGCAGCGTTCCCTGGGTGTCGCGGCTCAGATCATCCAGGCGTCCCGGGATGATCGTGATGTTCAGGCCGCCCCAGATCGTCTGGATCCCGAACCAGTAGATCGACAGAGTGACCAGCTGCGACAGGGGCAGCCGAAGGCGCTGGTGCTTGGGTCCCATCACGGTCATCGGCCACCCACTGCGGATGGCGTGACTTTACGCGCCGACGGCTCCGTTGACGAGTGCGGGACCATGGGCCGCGGAAGGTGACTCAACGGGAAGGGGACGGGTCGTGGTGGAGCCGTGCATATCGTGCCGGCGCGAGACGCGGGTGGGCACCCGACTGTTCAGTGCGCGCAAGCGCGGGTGCGACACCTCGACCGGTGAGAAAGGGTTCCTGTGCCACAGCTGCCAACCGGGTTCCGCCGGCACTGGCGCGGAGTCGACCGCGCCCCTGAGCGGCCGCTACGTGGTCATCGATCTCGGGAACATCCCGGCAATGTGACCCCGCTCACATGACGATGATGACCGTCTCGGCCTAGAATCCCCGGGTGATCGACCCCGTCGCCTTCCAGATCGGCCCGTTCCAGCTCCACTGGTACGGAATCATCATCGCGAGCGCGGTCCTCATCGGCGGGCTGCTCGGCACGCGGGTGGCGACGTGGCTCGGCGAGGACCCTGATGACGGCTGGTCGATGCTGCTCCCCGTCGTCATCGTGTCGGTGATTGCTGCACGGATCTACCACGTCGTTCATCTCTGGGACTTCTACCGCGAGAACCCCGCCCTGATCCCCCAGATCTGGAACGGTGGAATCGGGATTCCGGGCGCGGTTGCCGGCGGAGCGCTCGCAATCTTCGTGGTCACCCGCATGCGCGGCCTCCACACCGCGCGGTGGATGGACATCTTCGCGCCGGCGCTGTTGCTCGGCCAGGTCATCGGCAGGCTCGGGAACTTCGTGAACCAGGAGCTCTACGGCCCACCGACCTCGCTGTGCGGGACCGACTTCCCTCCCTGCCTGCCCTTCGGCATCCCGATCGACGCCGCGCACCGCGAGGGCACGCCATGGGGCGCCGCCGCCTTCCCGGTCGAGACCACGAGCTTCGTGCCGCTGTTCGCCTATGAGATGGTGCTGAACTTCATCGGCATGCTGGTCATCCTGTACGTGATCCGCCGATTCGCGCCCCGCCTTTTCGCGGGGGATGCGGCCCTCATGTACATCATGTGGTACGGCGCGGTACGCACGCTGCTCGAGACGTATCGCACCGGAAATTGGACAATCCTCGGGCTGCCGACGGCGATGTGGGTCGGCATTCTCGGCTTCGTCGTAGCGGGCGCCTGGCTCATCTACCGTCATCGCCGCGGGTGGGGTTCGCCCATGCTGCGTCCGGCGAGCGACGAATCCGCGGCCGAGCTTGGCACGCAGCCGCAGGCCGAGGCGAGCGCTGGCTGATCGGCCGGGCGGCATCCTGCCCGATATCACCGCCGCGGTCGGGGGAACGCCGCTGGTCGCCCTCGATCGGCTGGCTGCGGGGCTGACCCCTCGCCTCGTGGGCAAGCTCGAGCACATGAACCCCGGTGGTTCCGTCAAGGATCGCATCGCCATCCCGATGATCGAGGCGGCCGAGGCGGCGGGGCTCCTGAAGCCGGGCGGCGTCATCGTCGAGCCGACGAGCGGCAACACCGGCGTCGGCCTTGCGCAGGCGGCCGCGGTGAAGGGCTACCGCTGCATCTTCGTCATGGCAGACAAGCAGTCGGAGGAGAAGCAAGCGCTGCTGCGAGCATATGGAGCGGAGGTCGTCGTGTGTCCGACCGACGTGGATCCCGATGACGAGCGTTCGTACTACCGCGTCTCCGATCGCATGGCTCGCGAGACTCCCGGGGCGTGGAAGCCGGACCAATATCACAACGACGCGAACCCGGCCGCTCACCTGGCGACCACGGGTCCCGAGATCTGGGACGCGACCGAGGGGCGAATCACGCACCTCGTGGTCGCTCTTGGCACGGGCGGGACGGTCACCGGGACAGGTCGCTATCTCAAGGAGCGCAGTCCGGAGATCACGATCGTCGGGGCCGATCCATCCGGGTCGGTGTACTCGGGCGCCACGCCGCACCCGTATCTGACCGAGGGCATCGGCGAGGACTTCTGGCCGACGAGCTATGACCCCGCGGTCTGCGACGTCGTGGTGCGCGTCAGTGACCGCGACTCCCTGCTCACCGCCCGACTCGCGACCGCGAAGGAAGGGATCCTGATGGGCGAGTCCTGTGGCACCGCGCTGTGGGCCGCGCTGCAGGTGGCGCGCGACATCGACGATCCTGCCGCGCTGTTCGTGGTCCTGCTGCCCGATGGCGGCCGGAACTATGTCGCCAAGCTGTACAACGACGCGTGGCTGCGCGAGCACGAGATCCTCGGCCCCGATGAGCAGCCGGCCGACTACGACTGGAGGACGACCTCACCCGAGGTCGTCCTCAGCGGTGCGCAGATCCCGCGAGGGGCACCCGGCTAGGCCAGAGCAGCATGCCGAGCGGGATGGCCCGCTGACGTTGGCGAGCGTGGGGAGTATCGTTGGGATTCACCACACGATCAGGAGTTCACGGAACCTTCATGACGCACGTCGCAGAACCGCCAGTCGCCAGTGGGGATCGGGCTGGACAGGAGCAGGTCAACCACTGGATCAACGGTGGTCGCGCGGCCGGCAACAGCGGCCGGCAGGGCCCGGTCTACAACCCCGCCACCGGCGAGGTCGCCCGCCACGTCGATTTCGCGTCCGTGGCAGAGGTCGACGCCGCGGTTGCCGCCGCGCATGCCGCCTATCCGGCGTGGCGTGCCACGAGCATCAGCAAGCGCACCGAGATCATGTTCCGCATGCGGAACCTGGTCGACCAGCACCGCGAGGAGATCGCTGCGCACCTGACACGCGAGCACGGCAAGGTGCGCAGCGATGCGCTGGGCGAGGTTGCGCGCGGTCTCGAGAATCTCGAGTTTGCGACCGGCATCCCGCACCTGCTCAAGGGCGGCTTCAGCGAACAGGTCAGCACCGGAATCGACGTCTACCAGATCCGCCAGCCGCTCGGCGTCGTCTCCGGCATCACGCCGTTCAACTTTCCGGCCATGGTCCCGATGTGGATGTTCGCCAATGCCATTGCGTGCGGGAACACGTTCATCCTCAAGCCATCGGAGAAGGACCCGTCGGCATCGGTCTACATGGCGGAGCTGTGGAAGGAGGCCGGCCTCCCTGACGGCGTCTTCAACGTCATCCATGGCGACAAGGTGGCGGTCGACCGCATCCTCGAGCACCCCGACATCGCGGCGGTGAGCTTCGTCGGCTCGACGCCGATCGCGCGCTACATCAGCGAGACCGGCACGAAGCACGGCAAGCGCGTGCAGGCCCTGGGCGGCGCGAAGAACCACATGGTCGTCCTGCCCGACGCGGACATCGAGATGGCCGCCGATGCCGCCGTCTCCGCCGCGTACGGCTCCGCCGGTGAGCGCTGCATGGCCATCAGCGTGGTGGTCGCCGTGGGTGACGTCGCAGATCCGCTCGTCGACGCAATCGAGGAGCGCCTGCCGAAGATCCAGATCGGCCCGGGCCACGAGGAGGGCTCCGAGATGGGGCCGCTCATCACGAAGGAGCACCGCGACAAGGTCGCGTCATACCTCGACTCCGGCAAGCACCAGGGGGCGACCCTGCGCGTCGACGGTCGCGAGCACGTTCTCTTCAACGAGAGCGCAGGCTTCTTCCTGGGCGTGAGCCTCCTCGACAACGTGACACCCGAGATGGAGTGCTACCGCAACGAGATCTTCGGGCCGGTGCTCGAGATCGTGCGTGTGCACGACTATCCCGAGGCGCTGAAGATCGTCAACGAGAACGAGTACGGCAACGGGACGGCCATCTTCACTCGCGACGGCGGCGCCGCTCGCCAGTACCAGTTCGACGTGAGCGTCGGCATGGTCGGGCTCAACGTGCCGATTCCCGTGCCGGTGGCGTACTACAGCTTCGGTGGCTGGAAGGCGTCGCTGTTCGGCGACCTCCACATGTACGGGCCGGAGGGGATCCAGTTCTACACGCGCGCCAAGGTCGTGACGGCTCGCTGGCCAGATCCGGGCACGTCCTCGGTCGACCTCGGCTTCCCGCGCACCCGGTGAGCGCGACGTCTCGGGGGCAGGGGGACCGATTCGAGACCCTGGCCGTGCACGCCGGCGCCGAGCCGGATCCGCACACCGGGGCGGTCGTGCCCGCGATCCAGATGAGCACGACCTTCAAGCAGGACGGCGTCGGCGGGCTCCGAAGCGGGTTCGAATACGGCCGGAGCGGGAACCCGACCCGGCTCGCCCTCGAGGCGACGATCGCCGCACTCGAGGGCGCGACCCACGGGCTCGCCTACGCCTCCGGCCTGGCTGCGACGCAGAACCTCCTCTACCTGCTCGATCCCGGCGATCGGCTCCTGATGAGCGACGACGTCTACGGCGGGACGTGGCGCCTGGCGGACAAGGTCTGGCGGCGGTACGGCATCGAGACCGACACCATTGACCTGTGCGATCTTGCGGCGGTCGAGGCCGCGATGTCCGCGGGCAAGGCGCCGAGGATGGTCTGGATCGAGACCCCGTCCAACCCGCTGCTCAAGGTCATCGACATCAGCTCCGTCGCCCGCCTCGCGGCTGACGTTGGCGCGCTGACCGTGGTGGACAACACGTTCGCCACTCCGTACCTCCAGCAACCCCTGGAGCTTGGCGCGGATCTCGCGCTCCACTCGGCCACGAAGTACCTCGGCGGCCACTCGGACGTCATCGGCGGTTTGGTCGCGACCCGATCCGATGAGCTGGCCGAGCAGCTGCGGTTCCACCAAAACGCGGCCGGCGCGGTGCCCAGCCCGTTCGACTGCTTCCTGGTGATGCGCGGCATCCGAACGCTGGCGGTGCGCATGGAGCGCGCCTGTACCTCCGCCGCTGCGCTGGCCGCGTGGCTCACGGAGCGATCGGAGGTGTCGGCTGTGCACTACCCGGGGCTCCCGGGCCACCCTGCCCACGAGCTGGTCGAGCGCCAGATGCGGCTGCCCGGCGCCATGCTCAGCTTTGAGCTTCACGATGGGGAGGCGCGCGCTCGATCGTTGGCTGCCGCGACACGTCTGTTCACGCTGGCGGAGTCGCTCGGTGCGGTGGAGTCGCTGATCGAGATGCCCGCTCCGATGACCCATGCCTCGGTCGAGGGATCCGCCCTTGCCGTGCCGCCCAGCCTCGTTCGGCTCAGTGTCGGGATCGAGGCCCTGGACGACCTTCGCGAGGACCTCGACCTGGCGTTCAGCGCATCAGCCCAATGACCGACGAGCGCATCCGCGACGATGGCCCGACCCAGCTCGTCGAGGGCGCTGAGGGGGACCTCGTGGAACGCTTGTCGGGTGGGACGGCCACGGTGCTGCTCGCGTGGCTCATCGGGGTCGGCGGTCTCTCGACCCTGCTCGCGGGGTGGTTCTACTCCTGGATCGTCACCGGGGAGCGCCTGGGTATCGGGGCACTGTTCAGCGGCTTCGGCTTCTACACCGCCCTCGCCGGCGCCGCCGGACCCTGCGTGCTATGGCTGGCGGGCCGCGCGCAGGGCCACTCGCTCGGCTGGTTCCTCGCGACCGGGGTGAAGATCGCGCTCGTCATGGTTGCCATCGTGCTCGTCGTGATCCTGCTGGCGGTCCTGGTGCTGGCCGGCGCGCTCCCGGGAATCGGCGCGTTGGCTGCTGCGGGTCTCATGCTCGGGATGGCCGTCGCACTGGCGCTGGTCTGGGGAGTCGCCACCTGGGGGGCCGATCGTTGGATCGCTCGTGCCCGCGTTCCGGAGTCCGATCAGACGTCGTAGGTTCGTCCCGGCGTGGCAATCTCCACGGTCCCGGGGAAGACCTCCCGTGCCTGCTCCTGGAATGCCTTCGCCTCGTCGTGGTTGACCGGCAGGTGGGTCAGCACGAGACGGTCGGCGCCGCCCAGGCGCGCCGCCTCCGCAGCCTCGGCCGGGAGGAGATGCCCTCGCGGCTCAGGCGGCTGGGCATCCTCGGCCAGCGAGCGGAGCGTGGCCTCGCTGAGCAGGAGATGTGCGCCATCCGCCAGCTCGTCGAGCCCGCTGCACGGAGCGGTGTCGGCCGTGTACGAGAGCACGCGGCCGCCCTCGGAGAATCGGAAGCCCCAGCATGGAATGTAGTGCTGCGTCTCGCGGGGATGAATCTCGAGCTTGCCGGCGTGGAACGTGCTCGATCCGTCGTGCTCGCTGAGCTGGAATGCGTCCTCGAAGTGGCGCGGGCCGCCCACACCGCGAGCGAGGTCCAGCAGCTGGTCCGCGGACCCGGGCGGCATGATGATGCGGAGTCGCTCATCGGCCGCCAGGCGACGCCAGGGATACACGTAGCGCAGCGTGACGAGGTCGAGCATGTGATCTGCGTGCATGTGGCTGACGATTACCGCGTCCAGCTCATCTGGATGGTGACGCAACAGGAGCTGCGCGACGATGCCCGGGCCGATGTCGACCAAGACCCGCGAGCCCGCTGCCTCGACGAGATAGCCGGCGCAGGCCTCGCCCGGGTTGGGGCGTGCCGGGGACCGGCCCAGCACCGTGAGCCTGAGCGTCACGCCGTGGTTTCCCCCGGGCGAAGGTACATGGCGGCGTGGCCGTGTGACTCCGTTGCAAACCCGATGGCAGTGAAAAACGGCATGGCGTGCGGTGTGCTGACGATTGCCACGATGCGCCGGTCGCGGACCGTCGAGAGGGCGGCCCGGGCCAGTGCCGTTCCGATGCCCCGGCGCTGCCGGTCCGGCCGCACGATGAGATCCCACAGGCTGGCGTGGAGTCCGCCATCGTCCAGCACGCGCGCGACGCCGATGAGATCGCCCCCCGCGCGCGCAGCGAACCACGTGCACCTACCGGACACCGCGTCGAGCCGCGACGCGTCGCGCTGCGGCCATTCGACCCAGGCGTAGGCCGCGTTGATCTCCTCGGCGCTCAGCTGGGCATCTAACTCGATCGCGTAGGCATCGGTCATTTACCGCTGCTCGATCGAGACGTAGTCGCGCGCATCGGGGCCGACGTACACCTGGCGCGGCCGACCAAGGCGCGATTCCTTCGAACCCATCATCTCGCGCCACTGCGCGATCCAGCCCGGAAGTCTGCCGATCGCGAAGCTGTTGGTGAACATGTTCGTCGGGAAGCCGATGGCGCGGTAGATGAGCCCGGAGTAGAAGTCGACGTTCGGATACAGCTTGCGGCTGACGAAGTACTCGTCGCGCAAGGCGACATCTTCGAGCTGCTGCGCGACCTCGAACAGCCGATCGTCGGCCCCGGTCGCCGCGAGCACGCGCTCTGCGGCGCTGCGGATGATCTTTGCCCGCGGGTCGAAGTTCTTGTACACGCGGTGACCGAAGCCGGCCAGCCGGAACGTATCGTTCGGATCCTTGGCCTTGTCGACCCACTTCTGCACGTTCCCGCCGTCGGCGACGATGTCCTCCAGCGTGTTGATGACTGCCTCGTTGGCGCCGCCGTGCAACGGACCCCACAGGGCGGAGATTCCCGCGCTGATGGATGCGTAGAGGTTGGCGTGCGTGCTGCCGACCAGGCGCACGGTCGAGGTCGACGCGTTCTGCTCGTGATCGGCGTGGAGGATGAGGAGTAGGTCGAGCGCCTTGGCGACCGTCGGATCAACCTGGTAGTCCTCGCTCGGAACGGCGAACATCATGTGCAGGAGGTTCGAGCTGTAGCCGAGGTCATTGCGGGGGTACACATAGGGCTGGCCGATCGCCTTCTTGAACGACCAGGCCGCCAGCGTCGGCAGCTTGGCGATCAGCCGGTTGATCGTGACCTCGACCGCATCGGGGTCGAAGATGTTCTGGCTGTCCGGATAAAAGGTGCTCATGCCGACCGTCCCGGAGGCGAGGACCGCCATCGGATGGGCGTCCGCCGGGAACGAATCGAAGAAGTGCCGCATCTCCTCGCGGATCAGCGTGTGATGCGTCACCTCGGCCACGAAATGATCGAGCTTGGCCTGCGTCGGCAGGTCGCCCCAGATGAGGAGGTAAGCCACCTCGAGGAAGCTCGATTGCTGGGCAAGCTGCTCGATGGGGTAGCCCCGGTAGCGGAGCACCCCCGCCTCGCCGTCGAGGTAGGTGATCGCGCTCGTGCACGCACCCGTGTTGCCGTATCCGGGGTCAAGGGTGATGAGCCCGGTCTCCGCGCGGAGTGAGCTGATGTCGATGGCGCCATCGCCATCGCTGCCTTGAAGGACCGGCAGCTCGATCTCCTGGTCGCCGATGCGCAGCGCGGCGACGCCCCGGGTCGCGGCGTTCGCCGTCATGCCAGGAGCTCCTCCACTGCGCTTCGCTCCTCGAGCAGCTCGGCGGTCGTGGCCGCGATCCGGCCGTGCGCGAAATCGTCGTGCTCGATTCCCTGGACAATCTCGAGCTGTCCGGGCACCTGGGCGCGCAGTGGATACCCGAACACGAGTCCCTCAGGCACTCCATAGCCTCCGTCGCGGGGAGCGGCGATCGCCGCGCTGAACGCGTTTCCGCTGGGCATGGCGACGTGGCGCACGGTGTCGATCACGGCGTTGGCAGCGCTCGCGGCACTTGACTGGCCGCGCGCCTTGATGATCGCGGCTCCCCGCTGTTGGACGTTGGCGATGAACTCGCCCCGCAGCCAGGTCTCATCGTCAATCACATCCGGGGCGGGGCGGCCGTCGATCGTGGCGTGCCAGGCGTCGGGGAACTGCGTCGAAGAGTGGTTGCCCCAGATCGCGAGGTCGCGAACGGCATCAACCGCGACGCCGGCCCTGGCCGCGAGTTGCGATCGACCGCGATTCTCGTCGAGCATCGTCATCGCCAGCCAGCGGTCCGAGGGCATGCCGTGGCGGGCGGCGGCCGTCGAGCCGATCAGCGCATTCGTGTTGCAAGGATTCCCGACCACCAGGACGCGGCAGTTGTCGGCCGCGTGGCGGGCGATGGCCTTGCCCTGGCCGGTGAAGATGCCGCCGTTGATGCTCAGGAGATCCTTGCGCTCCATTCCCTCGCGACGCGGTACCGCGCCGACCAGCAGCGCCCAGTTGGCACCGGCGAACGCCTTGTCGGTGCTCGACGTGCAGGCGATCGAATCGAGCAGCGGAAAGGCGCAGTCGTCGAGCTCCATGCGGACCCCGTCGAGGGCTGGGAGCGCGGCATCCAGCTCGAGCAGTCGCAGGTTCACGTGGGTGTCGGGACCGAACGCCTGGCCGGAGGCGATGCGGAAGAGGAGGGCGTAACCGATCTGGCCGGCGGCACCGGTGACGGCCACCGTGACGGGGGAGTCGGGCATCAGTCTCCTGTCGAGATTGGGTCGATCCTGAGTGTAGCGCAGGCTCAGGAGCCATCCGGTCGGGGCTCGCCGCGCCGTCCGGCCGCCCAGTCGACGATCGCCGATGCCATGGCCGAAAACGCGATGCGGGGCAGCCAGTCGCTGACCTCGGAGCGCCGGACCCAGGCATGCTCGCTCGACTCGAAGTCGAGCGACACCGGGGTGCCCGGATCGAGGGCACGCGCTCGGTACACGGCGGTCACCGCGTTGGCCGGAGGGGAGTGGTAGACCCCGGCCAGGGACAGCAGCTCCACCTCGATCCCCGACTCCTCGCGAGTCTCCCGCAATGCCGCCATCTCGAACGACTCGCCCGGGTCGAGGTAGCCTGCGGGAAGGTCCCATGCCCCGAGACCTGGCTCGACGGCGCGACGCAGCAGAAGCAGTTGAGGCTCGCCATTCTCGCCGCTGCGCTCCAGCAGGACCGCGGCCGCCGGTTTGGGATTGGCATACCAACGCCAGCGGCATCGGTCGCACACCAACGGCTGCTCATCGACGGTCGAGCAATGTGGGCAGACGGGGACGGCTCGAGTCACGGCGCGAGGGTAGCAGGAGCACGGTCAGCCGGCGATGAACGCCTCGATCCGTTCGCGCAGGTCCTCACGCCCTTCCCGAAAGGCCGCCAGGCGCGTCTCGCGGTTCCCTTCGGCGAGCGACGGGTCGGGGATGCTCCAATGCTCCTGTCGCCGGACGCCGGGCATCGTCGGGCACGCCTCGCGGGCGTCGTCGCAGACGGTGATGAGCCATGCGAACGACTGTCCAAGGAAGGGCTCAAGCGTCTTGCTCGTCTGGCTCCCGATGTCGATCCCGATCTCGCGCATGACCTCGATCGCCTCCGGGCGCACCGCGGTGGCGACCGTTCCCGCGCTCACGACCTCGAATCGGTCATCGGCCCAGGCTCGAAGCATGCCCTCGGCCATCTGGCTCCTCGCGCTGTTGTGCGTGCACACGAAAAGCACACGTCCGATATCCGCAAAGCCGTTCACGTCGGTCATCCTAACGCTGGGCGAGCGATGTGGGCTGTTCTGTGGACGGAATGTGGATAACACGGCTCGCTCGGGCAAACTTCGTGGAAAAGGGGGATGGACGGGTCGCGCGGACGCTGGCTATTCTCAGGTTGTCCCGAAGGGGCAGCCAACGGCACCAGCGATTGCATCAACGGTCTGACGGCGGTTCCTTCGGGACACTTCGTTGTGCCGGGCACGACGTGACATGCCGTACCATCGAATGCCGTGCCGAGCATGCAAGACTCCCTGCGCGCGTATGCCGTCGTTGTCGGGGCCTTGGCTACCGCCGCCGCTGCCGCTTGGGCTGCGTCTCGACTCGGTGCGACCGCGCCGGTGCCGCCGGCCGCAGCGGCCATGGTCATCGCCACCGTCTTCTGGTGGCGCGCCGCCGAGGGCCTGACGGCGTTCGGTGCCTTCGCCCTTCTGGCAGCAACGATCGAGCATTGGCTCGCCCTCGATCTCCTTCTCTTCGATGAGATTTCGATCGTCCTCATCACGGCGCTGGCCGTGATGCGCCATCGAGTCCCGAACCGGCGGCTGCACATCGGATGGGCGGAGCTCGGCCTCGCGTCGGTGATCGTCGCCGGCGCTACTTCGAGCGTTGTGGAGGACGTCGGCGCAGTGACCCTGTTCGCCGGCCTCGCGCTGCTGCTGAAAGCAATCGCCCTGTTCTACGTCGTCTCGT